>NZ_JAOTQU010000002.1:0-389877 GCF_025685765.1 Pseudomonas sp. PDM13
CCGGCGCAACGACTGCGTTCGGCCTCCTGGAGGGGCGTTGGCGGCTGCTCCAACTCCTTCGCCAGGTTTACAGACTGCAGTGCGCTTGAAGGCTTCCGTCGGAACGACGGTACGGCTCAAGTCAGTCGACAAGCCTCGAATCCAGCCTTGAGCGGGTCCTCGTCCTGGGGCGTGGAGAAAATCAGCTCCAGCCGCGAGTCCTTGCGCCATTCGCTGGCCTGCCAGTGGAGGGGCGCACCGTCGAGGGCATTGCCGGAGAGCCAACCGGCGTTGCTGTGGATAACCAGCTTGGCGCGGCGCCAGCCGAGGCTCGCCAACCACAACTGCACACGCATCAGCTCGAAGGTCTGCGAGGGGTGCCAGCGCCAGCCGATGGTCCAGCCATCCGCCGCATCCTGTGCCTGGATAATGGGCTGCCCGGGGTTTATCCACAGCGCGGGCGGAGCCGCCTGGCCGGAGGGCAGGGTCGGGTTATCCACAGCGGCGCCGGCCTTGGCATCGAGCCCCGGCAGGTCGGCCAGGGGCAGACGGCCCTGCACCGTCCAGCTTACGGGCAGCGGCGGCAGTTGGTCGGCCACTCGCTGGCGGCTATCGGCATCGAGGTTCTCGGCCTTGTTCAGCACCAGCAGGCCGGCGCCTTCGAGGGCATCGCGCTGGCTGTCGGGCAAGGCATCGCCACGGGCCAGGGCGGCGGCATCCAGCACCAGCAGGCTCGGCTGCAGGGCCAGCACGCCTTCCCAGGGCGGCTCGCGCAGCTGGCGCATCAGCTCGGCGGGGTGGCCGAGGCCGGAAGGTTCGATGAACAGCCGGTCCGGCCGCGCCTTGCGCAGCAGGCGGCCGAGGCCGACCTGGAAGGGCGCACCGTTGACGCAGCACAGGCAGCCACCGGCCACCTCGGCCAGGGCGATGCCGTCGTCGCCGGTTTCCAGCAGCGCGGCATCCAGGCCGACCAGGCCGAATTCATTGATCAGCACCGCCCAGCGCTCGTCGTGCGGGCGCTGCGCCAGGAGGTGGCGGATGAGGCTGGTCTTGCCGGCGCCCAGGGGGCCGGCCACCAGGTGGGTGGGGATATGGGCAAGCATCGCGCTATGGTGCTGCGTCACGGGTTCGGAATAAAGCCTCGTGCTAGAGTCGCGCCCATTATTTTCCCGAGGTCCTGCGTTCATGCGTCTCTGCCTACTGCCCCTGCTGCTGGTCCTGTCCGCCGATGCGCTGGCCGAGGCCTGCATCGTCCACAGCCAGAGCGACCAGCTCGACGTGAAGGTCTGCCAGCAGAACCGCAGCATCCCGCCGCAGCTGTTCCGCGACGGCTTCTGCAAGCCGCAGATGCCCGGGCAGAAGGTCGAGGTGAGCTACGCCGACCAGTGCCCGAGCGGCGCTTTCGGCGTGTGCAGCAACGCCCAGGTGAGCAACATCGCCTACCGCCAGGACATCCACTACTACGGCGTGGCCACCGACGCGCGCTACCTCAAGCCCTTCTGCGAGGGGCAGAGCAAGGGCACCTGGGAGCAGGAGAAGCCCTAGTCATCCCCTGGTAACAGCGCCGTGCTTCACTGGCGCTGGGTACCTCACCCCATTCCGGCCCAGCGCCGGTGTGACTCTTGGTGATAGGGCCGCCCCACGGGGCGGCCCTTTTTTTGCCCGGCCGATGGGTTATCCACAGCCCGGCTTATCCACAGTTCAGGCCACCTGCTCACCCCAGCCACCGAAGGGGTTGGGCAACGCCTCCCAGCTCGCCATGCCCCCGGCCAGTTCGCGGTCGTCCAGCAGGCAGGCGTCCAGTTCGCGATGCAGGCGCTCGAAGTCGATGCCCTGGCCGATGAACACCAGCTCCTGACGGCAGTCGCCCACGTCCGCTTCCCAGTGGTTCATCACCGCGCGCAGGCCGTCTTCGTCGGTGGGCCACTGTTCGCGGGGTACGAAGCGCCACCAGCGCCCGGCGTGGCCATGGCGCATCAGGCCGCCGGCCTGGGACCAGCTGCCAGCCTCGCGGGGTTGGCTGGCCAACCAGAAGTAGCCCTTTGAGCGCAGCAGACGGCCGTTGGTCCATTCGCGGTCGAGGAAGGCGTGGAAGCGCTGCGGGTGGAAGGGCCGGCGCGCGCGGTAGGCGGTGGAGGCGATGCCATAGGCTTCGGTCTCCGGCACGTGCTCGCCGCGCATCTCCTTGAGCCAGCCGGGGGCTTCGGCGGCACGGTCGAAGTCGAAGCGGCCGGTGTCGAGGATCTTTTCCAGGGGCACCTGGCCCATGCTCATGGGCAGGATCTCGGCATGGGTGTTGAGGCGCGCGAGGATGGCGGTCAGCTCCTCGCGCTCGGCCTGGCTGATGAGGTCGATCTTGCTGATGAGGATGACGTCGGCGAACTCCACCTGCTCGATCAGCAGGTCGGTGATGGAGCGCTCGTCTTCCTCGCCCAGGGTCTCGCCACGGCTGGCCAGGCTCTGCGCCTCGTGGAAGTCACGCAGGAAATTCACGCCATCGACCACGGTGACCAGGGTGTCCAGCCGCGCCAGGTCGGAGAGGCTCTGGCCCTGCTCGTCGCGGAAGGTGAAGGTCTCCGCCACCGGCAGCGGCTCGGAGATGCCGGTGGATTCGATCAGCAGGTAGTCGAAGCGCCCTTCGCCGGCGAGGCGGCTGACCTCTTCCAGCAGGTCTTCGCGCAGGGTGCAGCAGATGCAGCCGTTGCTCATTTCCACCAGGCGTTCTTCGGCGCGATTGAGGCTGACGTCGCGCTGCACCTCGCTGCCGTCGATGTTGATTTCGCTCATGTCGTTGACGATCACGGCGACGCGCAGGTTCTCGCGGTTCTTCAGCACATGGTTGAGCAGGGTGCTCTTGCCGGCGCCGAGGAAGCCGGAAAGCAGGGTGACGGGGAGTCGGGCGGTCATGGGTTTCTCCGGTTCAGGCTGGGCGGCTCGGGTGGCCGCTCTGGGGGTTTCTCAGGCTTCGCGCCGGTGGCGCTCGCGTTGTTCCTGGCGTTCCTTGGCTTCGATGCACAGTTCGGCGGTCGGGCGCAGCAGCAGGCGGCGCAGGCCGATGGGCTCGCCGGTCTCCAGGCACCAGCCGTATTCGCCACGGGCCAGGCGTTCCAGGGCACCGTCGATCTTGTCGAGCAGCTTCTTTTCCCGTTCCAGGCGCCGCAGCTGCCACTGGCGCTGCTCCTCGCGACTGGCGATGTCGACGTCGTCGCTGGCCGGGTGGGCCTCGCGCAGCTCGTCGATTTCTTCGTCGATGCGGGCACGCAGGTCATCGCGTTCCGTCAGCAGCAGCAGGCGGAAATAGGTCTGCTGGGCGTCGTCCATGTAGCGATCGGCGGGCTGGTCGAGCAGGTCCTGCTCGCTGAAGGGAAGGTCGGGCATGATGGCGGCCACTTGATTTTCAAGTGTTATAACATAACATAATCTTCCGAATTCAAACCCCGGATCAACGATGAACGTCCAGACCTTGCCCGACATGGCCATCCAGAACGCCCCCTGCCACGGCGCCCTCGATTGGGTGGGCATGGGGGATATCGCCCTGCCCCTGATCCTCTGCGGCCAGCCGGTAAAGGCGCGGGTGGATATCGGCGTCAGCCTCGACGACGCCAGTGCAAGGGGCATCCATATGTCACGGCTGTACCTGGCACTGGGGGAGGAGCTGGGCAATAAACCGGCGACCTTGCCCGCGCTGCGCCAGCTGCTGCAGCGCTGCCTGGACAGCCACGAAGGCCTTTCCCGCAGCGCTTCCCTGGAGCTGCGTGGCGAGCTGTTGCTGGAGCGCCCGGCGCTGGTGAGCGCGCTGTCCGGCCACAAGGCTTATCCCTTCGAGATCGCTGTACGCCTCGATCCATGGGGGTTTCACGTGGAACTGCAGGCCGAGGTGGGCTATTCATCCACCTGCCCCTGCTCGGCGGCGCTGTCACGCCAGGCGACGCAGAATGCCTTCGCCCGGCACTTCGCCGAGCGCCTGGCGTCCTTCGAGGAGGTGCATGAGTGGCTGGGCAGCCAGGCGGGGATGCCGGCGACGCCCCACAGCCAGCGCAGCCAGGCGTACCTGCGCGTCCGCCTGGCTGGCGAGGAGTTGCCCCTGGTGGAGCTGCTGGACAGCGCCGAAGCAGCCCTGGGCACCGCCCTGCAGACGGCGGTCAAGCGTGCCGACGAGCAGGCTTTCGCAATAGCAAATGGCCACAACCTGCTGTTTTGCGAGGATGCCGCCCGCCGCCTGGACCAGGCCCTGAAAGCCCTGCCCTGGGTGTTGGCGCACCAACTGCGCGTGGTGCATGCGGAGAGCCTGCACGCCCACGACGCGGTGGCCTGCGCCAGCTGGCGATGGGAGCAGCAACCCGCGCGCTAGGGGCTCAGACGGCGAAATGCGGGGCGCCGCGCAGGCCGTCGAGGGTTTGCAGGGCCACTTCCCTGCCCTGCTCCAGCACCTGGCGCTTCCAGTCGTCCGCATCCACATAGAAGGCGTCGCGCATGCGCTGCTTGATGCGCGTGACGGTGGCGGCGTCCGCTTCGGGGTGGTTCTGCAGCCACTGTTCGGCGCGCAGGGCGCTGAGCACCTTCCAGCCCGGCTGCGTGCCGTATTCCAGGGTCAGCCCGGTGTATTCGGCCTGGGCGCATTCGGCCATCACCGCCATGTCCAGGGTGCCGTTGAGGTGCGCCGAGGTGGAGCTGCCATCGAAGCTGTTGGTCAGCCCGGGGCCCCACCAGGCACGGGAGCGTTGCATGTCTTCCTCGCGCTGCAGCCCCTTGTAGATGCGCTCGCCAACGCCGCGCGGGCCAAGCCCGGTGTGCAGGTCGATCCAGCCCAGGCGGCGGCACTGGCGGCCGTGGCGCTGGAGGATGGTGCACAGGGTGCGGTTGCTCCAGGTGGGCGCGTCCCCGGCGAAGAACAGGCCGCGGGGGTCGCCGTGCTGGCCACGGGAGATGCCCGCCTGCAAAGCGGCGCGGCCATGGCGCAGGGCGTAGCCCACCAGGCCCAGGCTGCTGAGCAGCGTCGGCGGGCAGCGCTGGGGCAGCAGCAGCGGCGCCACGGCACGGTAATCGGGGTTGTCCGGCAGTGGCTGGTCGAAGTCGACGAAGTTGCGGTTGAGGTCGACGTTCTCCTGGGTCACCCGGCGCAGCCAGGAGAAGCCATAGGGGTTCATCGCGTGGATGTAGAGCACCGCCAGGTCCGCTTCGCGGCCGCGGGCCATCCAGGCGTCGTCACCCAGCAGGTGCAGTTGCACGCCTGAGCCGCAGAAGCCTTCCACGCCATGGCAGCCACTGCTGATCACCAGCAGGTTGGCGGCATCGGCCGGGCCGCTGCGGGCGACATCGACGGCCAGTTGCTCGCCATCACGGCCGGCCAGGGGATGAATGTGGGATTCCACCACCAGCCCGCGCTCGGCGCAGCGGTTGAGGAATTTCTCGCGGGCTTCGGCGTAGCTCTGGGAAAAGCAGGACAGCGTCATGGTTCACCTGTGGATAACAGCGCGTCGTGCCAGGCACGCGGGGCCGGAGCGCGGACGGACGGATAGCCCGCACGCGGCCAGGCACGCGCCGCAATGAAGAGTGGAAAGGTGCGGGGCGGATGACCCCTGGCCCCCGGTTGCCGATCCGGCGCGCCGGGGGCCGCGACGCCGCTCAGGCGTCCGGGGTGATGCGCCCGAGGCTGCTGGTTCGCTCGCCCAGGTGCACGTCCTCGATCTCGATATGGGTGCCGAACTCGGCCGAGAGGTCCCGCAGGCGCTCGAGGATGCGCCGGGCCTGGCCGCCATTGGCGTCGGTGTCGAAGGCCAGGCGCGGGATGCCCCGCTCGGCATCCCGCCCGTCGAACCCAAGCTCGATGGGGTGCAGGAGCATCTCCTTGAGGCAGCCCTTGGCGTCGAAGCGGCATTCGGCGACCACGCTTTCGAACCAGATCGGCTCGGCGAAGATGCCCACCACGCGGCGCCATTCGAGGAACTCGGCGGGCGTCGACAGGCGCGGATTGGTGATGCCCTTGGGTCCCACGATCGCCTCGGCGGCCATCCACTCCAGCTCTTCCCATTCGTCACGGGCAACCACCTGCTGGCTGTTGTCCATGAAGCAGAAGTTGCCCAGGGAGTAGAGCAGCGGCTTGCCCTTGTACAACTCGATGCCACGCAACTGGTGCGGGCCATGGCCACAGAGCATGTCGGCGCCGTTGTCCACCAGGGCACGGGCCAGGCCCGGCAGGTAGCTGGGGACTTCGGTGGTGAAGTTGTCCGGCTCGTGGGTGTGCTGGGCGACGAGGGTGAAGTCCGAGGTCTGCTTGGCCTGGCGCAGGTTGCGCAGGATTTCGGCCTGGTCGCGCTTGTCGCACTCGTGGTGGATGCGCAGCGACCCTGGCGCGGCCTTGGGGTCGACGCGGTAGTGCAGCGCCATGCCCAGGTGCACGCTGTGCTCGCCGTGCAGGGCCTTGAGCAGGTAGTGGTCCTGGAAGGCTTCCTGGTCGTTGAGGCGCTTGAGCACGGCGAAGTCTTCCGACGACACCAGGCGATGGGGCGTGGTGCGCAGCGGGTTAAGCCCCGGGCGCGGTGGCACCACGCCGAGACCGTCGCCCGCCGGCGAGTTGGCTTCGAAGGTGGTGGCGTAGGAAATCAGCGAAGCGCGCGCCTTGCCGGTGTTGACGAAGGCCGGGGCGCGGGCGGCGGCGAGGCTGGAGCCGGTGCCGGCGTGGGCGATGCCGGCGTCGTCCAGCAGCTGGTCGGTCATGCGCATACCGGCTACGCCCCAGTCCAGCGCGTGGTTGTTGGCCCGGGCCATGAGGTTGAAGCCCATGCTGGCGAGGTCGGCCGGCGCATCGGCATCGCTGATCAGCCAGGCGAAACCGGATTCCGCCTCCGGGTGGCCGTCGTAGCGCTGCAGGTCGATGGCCGAGCCTTCGTAGTTGCCCACCACCAGATCGCCACGGCCGAGGATGTCCAGCAGCTCTGGCGACTTGCGCGCCAGCTTCTCGCGGATGGCGTGGGTGATGATGATGTCGCCCACGGCGACCACGCAGAAACCGTCCTCGACATCCGCCTCACGCCAGGTGGGTTGCAGTTCGAGGGTTTCGGGGCGTTGCTGCGGAGCTTTCACACGTTGCTGCATGACGCGTATTCCTGGCTTAGGCCTGGCACGGGGCCGGGGCGTTGACGGAGTCCTGGGAGTGGCGGGCGATCTGGCGGCGGCTGCGCTCGGGGTCGATCAGCGCCACACCGACGAGGGCACTGGCGATGAGGGCCAGGCCGAACAGGCCGACGGTGAGCTCGAAGCCCTGGAGGATGTCGCCACCGCGCCAGGCGACGGCCTGGCCCACCAGGTGCGGGGCGAGCATGCCGGCGCTGGTCATCAGGCCGATGTGGATGGCCAGCATGCTGCCGCGCTGCCGGGCCGGGGCGATGAAGGCGACGATGCTATTGGCGAAGGCCGGCAGCAGGTTCACCAGGATGCCGCCCAGCAGGTAGAGGCCGAGGGTGCCCGCCAGGCCCTGCTCGAAGAAGCCCATGACGGCCATCGCCACACCCGCCACCAGGCAGGCCAGGGTCGGCGGTGCGACCATCGCCAGGCGCACGCTGGCACCGCGCTTGAGGGCGCGCTGGGAAAGGCCGGACACCAGCAGGTTGAGGACGATCACGCCGAGGGTGGCGGCCATCACCACGTAGCCCGACTGCATGGGCGCCAGGCCCAGGCCCTTCTGCAGGTAGACCGGCACCCAGCTGTAGATCAGCGCGGTGGGCAGGTAGCTGCAGAAGCCGGCCAGGGTGATGAAGACGAAGGTGCGGTTGAGCAGCAGGCGGCGGTAGGGCACCACGGCACCGGAGGTGGCGTCGCTGGCGTCGTCATGGCGGCCTTCACGGCCGTGGACGAGCCACAACACCAGCCACACCAGGCCGGCACCGGCGAGGATCAGGTAGCCCACGCGCCAGCCCAGGTGCTGGATCAGCAGCGGCAGCGACAGGGCACCGGCGATGGCGCCGAGCATGATCGCCACCTGGATCAGCGCCGAGGGCAGCACCCGTTCACGGGGGGCGTACCACTTGAAGCAGGCGTGCTGGGTCACCGCGGTGCCCGGGCCGCAGCCGGCGCCGAGCAGCATGCGGCTGGCCACCAGGGCGAAGAAGCTGCTGCTGATGGCGGTGAGCAGTTGGGCGAGCATCCACACCAGCGACATGCCACCGAGGATCCAGCGGCTGGGCAGGCGGTTGGCGAGAAAGCCCACCAGCACGCCCGATACCGAGTAGAGGAAGAAGAAAGCGCTGCCGATGAAGCCGAACTGCTCGGGCGTCAGCTTCAGCTCGTCGATGATTTGCGGCCCGGCGAAGGCGAAGATGCTCTTGTCCAGCACGCTGATGACCATCACCGCCATCAGCAGCGCCACCACCAGCGGGCGACGCGCGTTTTCGGATGCTTGCATGGAGCGGCCCTTGCTCGAACTGCGGAATGGCACGCAGGATGCCCCAGGCCGGCGCAGGCGGATAATCACCTCTGCGCATGCGTATCGGCTTTGGTTATGCTCCCGAAAATTCCCCGCACGAGGTGCCCAGCATGCGCATTCCCTCTCGCCGGATGCCTGGCTCGGAACCTGAGCGCCCCCCTGTCCTCCTCCGCTATCGGCTGCTCGCCATTGCCATCTCGGGCGGCCTGCTGCTGGCTATCTGGCTGAAGCCCATCCTGCTGATCGGCCTGGTTGCATTGGCTTTTCTGGGGGTGGCCGAGCACGTCACCCGATCGCGCCATATCCAACGCCTGGCTCAGGAGCGGCGCGGGGAGTCCATCTGCCAGTTCGCCCGCACCTTCCCTCGGCGTGAGGTCGACACCTGGGTCATCCGCGCCGTGTACGAGGAACTGCACGACTATCTGGGCGGCGCATTGCCCATACGAGCAGACGATCATCTGCGCAAGGATCTGCGTGTGGATGGCGAGGACCTTGACCTCGACCTGCTCGGCCCCATCGCCGCACGATGCGGCCGCTCCCTTGAAAGCACCGACCTCAATCCCTGGTTCGGCAAGGTGCACCGCGTGCAGGATCTGGTGCGCTTCCTCGATCGCCAGCCACGGCTGACCTCGGCCTGAGGATCACTTCCCCGGACTATTCACTTCGTTCGGCTGCGGCGCATTGGGGTGGCGGTAGGCGTACACCAGCTCGTCGATCAGCGCCTTGGCCTCGCGGGTGACCAGCTCCTGGTCGCGGCAGACCAGGGAGATGTTCATGGGTGGCACCTGTTCGGCCAGGTCGAGGATTTCCAGGTCCTGGCCCAGCTTGCTGACGTGGTCGAGGATGCGCCGCGACCAGTAGCTGACCGCATCGGTGTTCAGCGCCAGCTCGGAGAAGAGCACCACCGAGGCGCATTCGATCACCCGCTGCGGCGGCGGCAGGCGGTAAGTCTCGAACATGCAGCCGATGCGGGACTGCTCCAGGGAGTCCTGCAGCAGCCATTCCTCCCCCAGCAGCTCGGAGAGCGAGCGGGCATTGCGCAGCGGGTGGCCCTTGCGTACGGCCAGCACCGTGGGCTGGGCGTAGAGCTCGGCCCAGTGGAAGCCATCGTTGTTGCGGCTGGCGGGCAGGGACGTGAGCACCAGGTCGAGCAGGCCTTCACGCAGGCCCTCCATCAGCTTGGAAGGACGCAGCTCGTGGATCTGCACCCGCACATTGGGGTAGCGCTTGCGGTAGCGGTTGAGGCTGTCGATGAACTGCGCGCCCGGGGTGACCGGTGATACGCCGATGGAGACCTTGCCATCCATCACGCCCTTGAGGGTGTCGATCTCCTCCCGTGCACGGCGCACCTCTTCGAGGATCAGACGCGCGCGACGCACCAGGCGCTCGCCGAAATCGGTGGCGGTGATGCCCCGGTTGGAGCGCACCAGAAGCTGGACCCCGAGATCGGCCTCGAGCTCCTTGATGCTCTTGGACAGGGCCGGCTGCGAGATGTGCAACAGGCGCGAAGCCTCCTGGATGCTGCCGCTCTCGTAGATGGCGACGATGGCGCGGAGCTGGTGCAACTTCATGGACGGGCCCGGTTTCCTGTTGACGTGGGGCGACTGTAAGGCAAGAGCCATCCCCGGTGCTGTAAAGAGAAGTAGCCCGGGCTTCAGCCCGGGGGCGCTTCTGGAGCGGAAACGAAAAGGCCCCCTTGCGGGGGCCCTTCTTTATCGACCGGGCATCATTCCACGGTGACGGACTTGGCCAGGTTGCGCGGCTGGTCGACGTCGGTGCCCTTGAGCACGGCGACGTAGTAGGACAGCAGCTGCAGCGGCAGGGTGTAGAGGATCGGCGCCAGGGCGTCGACGATGTGCGGCATGGCCACCACGTGGGTGCCTTCGCCGTTGTCGATGCCGGCTTCACGGTCGGCGAAGACCACCAGCTGGCCGCCACGGGCGCGCACTTCCTGCAGGTTGGATTTGAGCTTTTCCACCAGCTCGTTATTGGGCGCGACGGTGACCACCGGCATGTCGGCATCCACCAGGGCCAGGGGGCCGTGCTTGAGCTCGCCGGCCGGGTAGGCCTCAGCGTGGATGTAGGAGATCTCCTTGAGCTTGAGCGCACCCTCCATGGCCACCGGGTATTGGGCGCCACGGCCGAGGAACAGGGTGTGGTGCTTCTCGGCAAAGAGCTCGGCGACCTTTTCCACGGTCTTGTCCATGGCCAGGGCTTCGCCCAGGTGGGTCGGCAGGCGGCGCAGGGCTTCCACCAGGCGCGCTTCCTCGGCCTTGTCCAGGGTGCCGCGCACCTGGCCGAGGCTGAGGGTGAGCAGCAGCAGGGACACCAGCTGGGTGGTGAAGGCCTTGGTGGAGGCGACGCCGATTTCCGGGCCGGCCAGGGTCAGCAGGGTGAGGTCGGATTCGCGCACCAGGGAGCTGGTGCCGACGTTGCAGATGGCCAGGCTGGCGAGGTAGCGCCCTTCTTCATTGGAGCGTGCCTTGGCGTTGCGCAGGGCGGCCAGGGTGTCGGCGGTTTCACCGGACTGGGAGATGGTGACGAACAGGGTGTCGGGCTGCACCACGACCTTGCGGTAGCGGAACTCGCTGGCCACTTCCACCTGGCAGGGGATGCCGGCCAGGTCTTCGAGCCAGTAACGGGCGACCATGCCGGCGTGGTAGCTGGTGCCACAGGCGACGATCTGCACGTTGCGCACCTTGGCGAACAGCTCGGCGGCCTGCGGGCCGAAGGCCTGGACCAGCACGTGGTCGGAACCCAGGCGACCTTCCAGGGTGCGCTGCACGACCTTGGGCTGCTCGTGGATTTCCTTGAGCATGAAGTGGCGGTACTCGCCCTTGTCGGCGGCTTCGGCGCCTTCGTGGTACTGCACGGCCTCGCGTTGCACCGCGTTGCCCTGCTGGTCCCAGACCTGCACGCTGTCGCGGCGGATTTCGGCGATGTCGCCCTCCTCCAGGTACATGAAGCGGTCAGTGACCTGGCGCAGGGCCAGTTGGTCGGAGGCGAGGAAGTTCTCGCCCAGGCCAAGGCCGATCACCAGCGGGCTGCCGCTGCGGGCGGCCAGCAGGCGGTCGGGCTGGGCGCGGTTGATCACCGCCAGGCCGTAGGCGCCGTGCAGTTGCGGGACCACGGCCTTGAGGGCAGCGGCAAGGTCGCCGGCCTCGCCCAGGGTGTGGTGCAGCAGGTGGACGATGACTTCGGTGTCAGTGTCGGAGGTGAACACGTAGCCCAGGCCCTTGAGCTGGGCGCGCAGCGCTTCGTGGTTCTCGATGATGCCGTTGTGCACCAGGGCCAGGTCGCCGGAGAAGTGCGGGTGGGCGTTGTGCTCGGTGGGCGCGCCGTGGGTGGCCCAGCGGGTGTGGGCGATGCCCAGGCGACCGGCCAGGGGCTGCTCGGCCAGGGCCTGTTCCAGCTCGCTGACCTTGCCGACGCGGCGGCGGCGCTGGAGCACGCCATCGTTGTCCAGCACGGCGACGCCGGCGCTGTCGTAACCGCGGTATTCGAGACGCTTGAGGCCTTCCACGAGGATGGCGGTGATGTTCCGTTCAGCCACTGCGCCGACGATGCCACACATAAATTTTCTCCTCAGTTATCCACAGGCGCGCAGACCAGGGTGATGCCCCGCGCCTCTATCTGTTGGCGAGCGTCCTGGGGCAGGCGCTCGTCGGTGATCAGGGTATGGACGCTGCTCCAGGGCAGCTCCAGGTTGGGGATGCGCCGCCCGACCTTGTCGGCCTCGACCATGACGATCACCTCGCGGGCGACCTCGGCCATGACCCGCGACAGGCCCAGCAGTTCGTTGAAGGTGGTGGTGCCACGGGCCAGGTCGATGCCGTCGGCACCGATGAACAGCTGGTCGAAGTCGTAGGAGCGCAGGACCTGCTCGGCCACCTGGCCCTGGAAGGACTCGGAGTGCGGGTCCCAGGTGCCGCCGGTCATCAGCAGCACGGGTTCCTGTTCCAGGTCGCGCAGGGCGGTGGCGACGTTCAGCGAGTTGGTCATCACCACCAGGCCGGGGCGGTGGCCCAGCTCGGGGATCAGCGCAGCAGTGGTGCTGCCGCTGTCGACGATGATCCGTGCATGTTCGCGGATGCGATCAGCGGCGGCCCGGGCGATGGCCTGTTTGTAGCGGGAGACCGGCTGGCTGGCCTCGACCATGAACTCCTGGGGCACCGGCACGGCACCGCCATAGCGGCGCAGCAGCAGGCCGTTGGCCTCCAGGGCGGCGAGGTCCTTGCGGATGGTGACTTCCGAGGTGGCGAAACCCTTGGCGAGCGCGTCGACACTGACTTCGCCCTGCTCGGCCAGGAGGGCGAGGATGGCGTGGCGACGTTGCGGCGTATTGCGCTTCGACATGCTTAAGTTTCGATTCGAAAGAAAAAGAGTGCGAATCAAAACCTAACGAAGCTTTTGCGTCAAGACCTGAAACGACAAAAGGCGGCACAGGCCGCCTTTTGCAGTTATCCACAGGCTTATTTCTTCAGCTTCACCGGGCGTTTCCAGCCTTCGATGTTGCGCTGCTTGGCGCGGCCGACCGCCAGGGCGTGGGCGGGCACGTCCTGGGTGATGGTGGAGCCGGCACCGGTGGTGGCGCCGTCGCCCAGGGTCACCGGGGCGACCAGGGCGCTGTTGGAGCCGATGAAGACGTCCTCGCCCATCACGGTGCGGGACTTGTTGGCGCCGTCGTAGTTGCAGGTGATGGTGCCGGCACCGATGTTGGTGCGCGCGCCGATCTCGGCATCCCCCAGGTAGCTGAGGTGGCCGGCCTTGGCGCCCTCGCCGAGGACGGCGTTCTTGATCTCGACGAAGTTACCCACATGGGCCTTGGCCCCTAGCACCGCCCCCGGGCGCAGGCGGGCGAACGGGCCGCAGTCGGCGCCCTCGCCCACTTCGGCGCCATCCAGGTGGCTGTTGGCCTTGACGATGGTGCCACGGCGCAGGGTGCTGTCCTTGATCACGCAGTTGGGGCCGATCTGCACGTTGTCCTCGATGACCACGCGACCTTCGAGGATCACGTTGACGTCGATGAGCACGTCACGGCCAACGCTGGCTTCGCCGCGCAGGTCGAAGCGCGCCGGGTCCAGCAGGGTGACGCCCTGGGCCATGAGGCGGCGGGCGGCGCGTTTCTGGTAGTGGCGCTCGAGCTCGGAAAGCTGGATGCGGTCGTTGGCGCCCTGCACTTCCATGGCGTCCTGGGGCAGCTCGGTGGCGACCACCAGGCCATCGGCCACGGCCATGGCGATGACGTCGGTGAGGTAGTACTCGCCCTGGGCGTTGTTGTTGGAGAGGCGGCCCAGCCAGTCGGCCAGGCGCTTGCCCGGGACGGCGAGGATGCCGGTGTTGCCTTCGCGGATGAGACGCTGCTCGGGGCTGGCGTCCTTGTGCTCGACGATGGCCTTCACCACGCCTTGCTGGTCACGCACGATGCGGCCGTAGCCGGTGGGGTCGTCCAGCTCGACGGTGAGCAGCGCCAGTTGCTCGGGGCCGACCTTCTGCAGCAGGCGCTCCAGGGTCTCCACTTCGATCAGCGGCACGTCGCCGTAGAGGATCAGCACGCGCTCGGCGCTGAGCTGCGGCAGGGCCTGGGCGACGGCGTGGCCGGTCCCCAGCTGCTCGGCCTGGATCACGAAACCGAGGTCATCCGCTGCCAGTCGTTCCTTCACCGTGTCGGCGCCATGGCCGATCACCACGTGGATGCCCTGGGGCTGCAGCTTGCGCGCACTGTCGATGACGTGGCCAAGCATGGCCTTGCCGGCGATGGGGTGGAGGACCTTGGGCAGGGCCGAACGCATGCGGGTGCCCTGGCCAGCGGCGAGGATGACGATATCGAGTGACATGGAGGGGAGCTTCCGAGCCTGTGGATAACCGGCACTGCCGGAAAAGAAAAAGGGTAGCCAAGGCTACCCTTTTACTCGCTTGCGATGAAGAGCGCGGGGTTAGCCGCCGAACTTCTTGCGGATCTGCTGGACGGTGCGCAGCTGGGCAGCAGCCTCGGCCAGGCGAGCAGCGGCGGAGGAGTAATCGAACTCCGCGCCCTTCTCGTTCAGAGCCTTTTCAGCAGCCCGCAGGGACTCCTGAGCAGCAGCTTCGTCCAGGTCGCCGGCGCGCAGAACGGTGTCGGCCAGGACCTTCACCATGTTCGGCTGCACCTCGAGGAAACCACCGGAGATGTAGTACACCTCCTCCTCGCCACCCTGCTTCACCAAGCGGATCGGGCCCGGCTTGAGGTCGGTGATCAGCGGGGCGTGACCCGGCGCGATACCCAGATCGCCGAGGTTGCCGTGCGCAATCACCATCTCCACCAGACCGGAGAAGATCTCCGCTTCGGCGCTGACGATATCGCAATGGACAGTAATAGCCATACGCTTGCCTCACGTAAGCGCCCGTCGCCGGGCGCCCAGGGGGTTACAGTTTCTTCGCTTTCTCGATGGCTTCTTCGATGCCGCCGACCATGTAGAACGCCTGCTCGGGCAGGTGATCGTAGTCGCCGTTGAGGATGCCTTTGAAGCCAGCGATGGTGTCCTTCAGGGAGACGTACTTGCCGGGCGAACCGGTGAATACTTCAGCCACGAAGAACGGCTGGGACAGGAAGCGCTGGATCTTACGAGCGCGGGATACGAGCTGCTTGTCCGCTTCGGACAGTTCGTCCATACCCAGGATCGCGATGATGTCCTTCAGTTCCTTGTAACGCTGCAGAACGTACTGGACGCCGCGAGCGGTGTCGTAGTGGTCCTGACCGATCACCAGCGGGTCGAGCTGGCGAGAGGTGGAGTCCAGCGGGTCCACGGCCGGGTAGATACCCAGGGACGCGATGTCACGGGACAGAACGACGGTGGCGTCCAGGTGGGCGAAGGTGGTCGCCGGGGACGGGTCGGTCAGGTCGTCCGCAGGAACGTATACGGCCTGGATCGAGGTGATCGAACCGGTCTTGGTAGAGGTGATGCGCTCTTGCAGAACGCCCATTTCCTCAGCCAGGGTCGGCTGGTAACCCACCGCGGACGGCATACGACCCAGCAGCGCGGACACTTCGGTACCGGCCAGGGTGTAGCGGTAGATGTTGTCCACGAACAGCAGAACGTCACGGCCTTCGTCACGGAACTTCTCGGCCATGGTCAGGCCGGTCAGTGCAACGCGCAGACGGTTGCCCGGCGGCTCGTTCATCTGGCCGTATACCAGGGCCACTTTGTCCAGAACGTTGGAGTCCTTCATCTCGTGGTAGAAGTCGTTGCCCTCACGGGTACGCTCACCCACACCGGCGAACACGGAATAACCGCTGTGCTCGATGGCGATGTTACGGATCAGTTCCATCATGTTTACGGTCTTGCCGACACCGGCGCCACCGAACAGACCGACCTTGCCGCCCTTGGCGAACGGGCAAACCAGGTCAATTACCTTGATACCGGTTTCCAGCAGCTCGTTGGAGCCAGCCTGCTCGGCATAGGACGGAGCAGCGCGGTGGATTTCCCACTGCTCTTCTTCGCCAATGGGGCCGGCTTCGTCGATCGGGTTGCCCAGCACGTCCATGATCCGGCCGAGGGTCGCTTTGCCCACCGGTACGGAAATGGCCTTGCCAGTGCTGGCGACGTCCAGGCCACGTTTCAGGCCTTCGGTCGAACCCATCGCAATGGTACGTACCACGCCGTCGCCCAGCTGCTGCTGAACTTCGAGGGTGGTTTCAGCGCCTTGAACTTTCAGCGCCTCGTAGACGTTCGGCACCTGGTCACGCGGGAATTCCACGTCGATGACGGCGCCGATGATTTGAACGATACGTCCGCTACTCATCATTTGGTCCTCTGAATATTTGAACCGTTCTTAAACCGCGGCAGCGCCGCCGACGATTTCCGAGATCTCTTGGGTGATCGCAGCCTGACGGGCCTTGTTGTAGACCAGCTGAAGTTCGCTGATCAGGTCACCGGCGTTGTCAGTGGCGTTCTTCATCGCGATCATCCGCGCCGCTTGTTCGGCTGCGTTGTTCTCGACGACCGCCTGGTACACCTGCGACTCCACGTAGCGCACCATCAGGCCGTCCAGCAGCTCTTTGGCGTCGGGTTCGTAGAGATAGTCCCAGTGGTGCTTGAGATCCTGGTCGGCATCTGCCACCAGCGGAACCAACTGCTCCACGGTGGGCTTCTGGGTCATGGTGTTGATGAACTTGTTGGAGACTACCGAGAGACGGTCGATACGACCTTCCAGGTAGGCATCCAGCATCACCTTGACGCTGCCGATCAGGTCGTTGATCGAAGGCTCTTCGCCGAGTTGGCTGATGGCTGCGACGACGTTGCCGCCGAAGTTGCGGAAGAATGCCGCACCCTTGCTGCCGATCACGCAGAGATCGATCTCCACGCCCTTCTCGCGGTTCGCCGACATGTCCTTGACCAGGGCCTTGAACAGGTTGGTGTTCAAGCCACCGCACAGACCACGGTCACTGCTCACCACGACATAACCGACGCGCTTGATTTCGCGCTCGATCATGAACGGGTGGCGGTATTCCGGGTTGGCGTTGGCCAGATGACCAATCACCTGACGGATACGCTCCGCATAGGGACGGCTGGCAGCCATGCGCATTTGAGCCCTGCGCATCTTGCTGACGGCCACCTTTTCCATGGCGCTGGTGATCTTTTGCGTGCTTTTGATGCTCGCAATCTTGCTGCGAATCTCTTTTGCGCCTGCCATTTGACACCTATCGGGTTAGCAAGCGGGCGTCTTGCGACGCCCGCTGCGGCTTACCAGGTTTGGGTGGCTTTGAACTTCTCGATACCGGCTTTGAGGCCAGCGTCGATTTCGTCGTTGAAGTCACCCTTCTCGTTGATCTTCGCCAGCAGAGCGGCGTGATCCCGGTTGAAGTAGGCAATCAGGGCCTGCTCGAAGGCGCCGACTTTGGCGACTTCGACGTCCTGCAGGAAGCCACGTTCGGCCGCGTACAGGCTCAGCGACATGTCAGCGATCGACATGGGCGCGTACTGCTTCTGCTTCATCAGCTCGGTAACGCGTTGACCGTGTTCCAGCTGCTTGCGGGTCGCTTCGTCCAGGTCAGAGGCGAACTGGGCGAAAGCCGCCAGTTCACGGTACTGGGCCAGGGCGGTACGGATGCCACCGGACAGCTTCTTGACGATCTTGGTCTGGGCTGCACCACCTACGCGGGATACCGAGATACCGGCGTTGACGGCCGGACGGATACCCGAGTTGAACATGGCGGATTCCAGGAAGATCTGACCGTCGGTGATGGAGATCACGTTGGTCGGAACGAACGCGGAAACGTCACCGGCCTGGGTTTCGATGATCGGCAGAGCGGTCAGGGAACCGGTCTTGCCAGTCACGGCGCCATTGGTGAACTTCTCGACGTACTCTTCGGAAACGCGGGAAGCGCGCTCCAGCAGACGGCTGTGGAGATAGAACACGTCGCCTGGGTAGGCTTCGCGGCCCGGCGGGCGGCGCAGCAGCAGGGAGATCTGGCGGTAGGCAACGGCTTGCTTGGACAGATCGTCATAAACGATCAGCGCGTCTTCGCCGCGGTCGCGGAAGTACTCGCCCATGGTGCAGCCGGCGTACGGTGCGATGAACTGCAGCGCAGCAGATTCGGAAGCCGAGGCAGCCACCACGATGGTGTTGGCCAGGGCGCCGTTCTCTTCCAGCTTGCGCACGACGTTGGCGATGGTCGATTGCTTCTGACCGATGGCAACGTAGACGCAGCGGATGCCGCTGTTCTTCTGGTTGATGATGGCGTCGACCGCGAGGGCGGTCTTGCCGATCTGACGGTCACCGATGATCAGCTCACGCTGGCCACGGCCTACCGGGATCATGGCGTCGACGGACTTGTAACCGGTCTGTACCGGCTGGTCGACCGACTTACGCCAGATCACGCCCGGCGCAACCTTCTCGACAGCGTCGGTAGCGACGTTGTTCAGAGGGCCTTTGCCGTCGATCGGGTTGCCCAGGGCATCGACCACGCGACCCAGCAGTTCCGGACCAACCGGTACTTCCAGGATGCGGCCGGTGCACTTGGCGCTCATGCCTTCGGCGAGGGTCAGGTAGCTACCCAGTACCACGGCACCCACGGAGTCTTGTTCCAGGTTCAGCGCCATACCATAGACGCCACCGGGGAACTCGATCATCTCGCCGTACATCGCGTCGGCCAGACCGTGAATACGCACGATACCGTCGGATACGCTGACGATGGTGCCTTCGTTACGGGCTTGGGAGGACACGTCGAGTTTCTCGATGCGCCCCTTGATGATTTCACTAATTTCGGACGGATTGAGTTGCTGCATTGCTCTGCTGCCCCTTCAAACTCAGGATTTCAACGCTTCGGCCAGTTTCGCGAGCTTGCCGCGAACCGAGCCATCGATAACCAGGTCGCCGGCACGGATGACGACGCCGCCTATCAGGCTGGCATCCTCCGCGGCGTGCAGGCGCACTTCCCGGCTGAGCCGTGCGCTGAGAACCTTGGCGAGTTTGTCTTGCTGTTCTGTGTTCAATGCAAAGGCACTGGTGACTTCCACGTCGATCGACTTCTCCTGCTCGGCCTTGTACAGCTCGAACAGTTCGGCGATTTCCGGCAGCAGCACGAGGCGGCTGTTCTCGGAGAGCACGTGGATGAAATTGCTTACCGATGCATCGAACTTCTCACCAACCACCTCGACAAAGGTGTTGGCTTTTTCTTCGCTCGTCAGACGCGGGGCTTTGAGCACCTGCTGCATGGTGGTGTCCTGGGACACCGCAGCGGCCAGGCCTAGCATGGCCGACCAGGCGGCCAGCTGCTGATGGGCCTGGGCGTACTCGAAAGCAGCCTTGGCGTAAGGTCGGGCCAGCGTGGTCAGTTCTGCCATGATCGCCCTCGCTTAGATTTCGGCGGCCAGTTTGTTAACCAGCTCCGCGTGCGCGTTTTGATCGATAGTGGCACCCAGGATCTTCTCGGCACCGCCGACGGCCAGGCTACCCAGTTGGGCGCGCAGCGCGTCTTTGACGCTGTTCAGTTCCTGTTCGATCTCGGCCTGAGCCTGCGCCTTGAGGCGCTCGCCTTCTACACGGGCCTGATCGCGAGCTTCGTCGACGATCTGGGTACCGCGTTTCTTGGCTTGCTCGATGATTTCAGCTGCCTGAGTCTTGGCTTCGCGCAGTTGCTGGGCCACTTTTTCGTGGGCCAGCTCCAGGTCACGAGCCGCGCGGTTGGCAGCGTCCAGGCCGTCGGCAATCTTCTTCTGACGGTCGCGCAGTGCCGTGATGACCGGAGGCCACACGAACTTCATGCAGAACAGTACAAAAATGAAGAACGCGACGGACTGGCCGATCAGGGTTGCATTAATGTTCACGCCAACACCTCGCTCGTTCGTTGTCAGTCCAATCCTCTAGAAAGAGGATTATTGGGCTACCTGAGCAATGAACGGGTTAGCGAAGGTGAAGAACAGAGCGATACCAACGCCGATCATGGTCACGGCGTCCAGCAGGCCGGCGACGATGAACATTTTGACCTGCAGCATCGGGACCATTTCCGGCTGGCGAGCGGCGCCTTCCAGGAACTTGCCACCCAGCAGACCGAAGCCGATAGCGGTACCCAGGGCACCCAGGCCAATCAGCAGAGCTACGGCGATCGCAGTGAGACCTACTACAGTTTCCATTTTTCCTCCCGACTTTATGTCGTGTTGGTTAAGGTTTAAGTGAAGCGGTAAAACGAAATCGTCTTCTTTCCAGCTGCCCTTTCGGGCATTCCCGCGCTGGTTGGCGCGGGACCATCTCGAACCCCATCCCTCATCCGCCCTTCGGGCGCCTTCCCCCGAGGGAGAAGGACATCAGGGACGAGCTGCGTTCTTAATGGTTGTCTTCGTGCGCCATCGACAGGTAGACGATGGTCAGCATCATGAAGATGAAGGCCTGCAGGGTGATGATCAGGATGTGGAACACAGCCCACGCCCACTGCAGTGCGATACCCAGGCCGCTGAGCAGGATCATGCCGGCGCCGAACATGACGGCGATCAGGATGAACACCAGCTCGCCGGCGTACATGTTGCCGAACAGACGCAGGGCCAGGGAGATCGGCTTGGCCACCAGGGTCACGAACTCGAGCAGGAAGTTCACCGGGATCAGCAGGATCTGAACGAAGATGTTCTTGCTGCCGAAGGGGTGCAGGGTCAGCTCGCCGACGAAGCCGCCGATGCCCTTGACCTTGATGCTGTAGAAGATGATCAGCGCGAACACCGACAGGGCCATGCCCAGGGTGGCGTTCGGGTCGGTGGTCGGTACGGCACGGAAGAACAGGTGCTCGTTACCGGTGATCTTCGCCGCCAGGACCGGAATCCAGTCGACCGGAACCAGGTCGATGGCGTTCATCAGGAAGATCCAGACGAAGATGGTCAGTGCCAGGGGGGCGATCAGCGGGTTACGGCCGTGGAAGGTGTCCTTCACGCTGCCGTCGACGAAGTCGACCATGACTTCGACCAGGTTCTGCAGGCCGCCGGGGATGCCGGAGGTGGCTTTGCGGGCCGCCATGCGGAACAGGATCACGAACAGCAGGCCTACGGCGATGGACCAGCCCAGGGTGTCCACGTGGAAAGCCCAGAAGCCCATTTCCTTGGCTTGCTCGGCGGTGTGGGCGAAGCCCCATTCGCCGGACGGCAGTTTACCGAAAGTCAGGTTTTGCAGGTGGTGCTGGATATAGCCCGAAGCGGTTTGCTCTGCCATGTTTGCCTCAAACGCCCTAAGGTTTCGAAAATCTTGTTCTCATTAACAGGGGAGCGAACCAGCTGACCGCCTGGGTCAGCAGGAAGACACCGAATACCGCCAGTGCTTCCAGGGGTTTCACGCCTGCGAACGTCAGTGCGAAGAGCACCGCCGTCAGAATCATCTTGCCCATCTCGCCGGCATAAAAAGACCGGACTATCGCCTGAGCCGCGCGCGCTCCACTGAAACGGAACGCCTTGTGGGCGAAATACAGATTCGGCACCCACGCGATCAGGCCGCCGCACAAACCAGAGTAACCAGCTACACCATCGCGCCATAGCCAAAGAACGACAGCGGCGATCAGCAACACGACCAGTTGGGCCAGCAGCACCGGGAATACCGGAAGGCGATGGAAGGGCAGGCGGTTTTGCATGCGTAGATCCATCGCAGCGGGTCCTCTGAGTCGGCGCCTCGAATCAATAACTTGGCATAGTTTGTGCCGACAAAATTGCGCGCAGAGTATAGGGGTGGAATACCCCCTATTCAACTGCCGGGTAGTGAATTCCGACCGCGCGCTACATGGTCAAATGTTTCAGCGAATGTGGGCCAGAACGCCTTGCAACTCGTCGAGGGAGTTGTAGCGGATGACCAGCTGACCTTTGCCTTTCTGGCCGTGTTTTATCTGCACCGGAGCGCCCAGCCGCTCAGCGAGGCGCTGTTCGAGGCGACTGATGTCCGGATCGGCCTTGACCGGTTCGACAGCTTTGTCCTTGCCGCTCAGCCATTGCCGCACCAGTGCCTCGGTTTGGCGCACGGTCAGGCCTCGTGCGACAACATGTCGCGCCCCTTCGACCTGCTGTTCGGCCGGCAGACCGAGCAGGGCACGGGCATGGCCCATTTCCAGATCCCCGTGGGAAAGCAGGGTCTTGATCTCCTCGGGGAGGGCGATCAGGCGCAGCAGGTTGGTGATGGTCACCCGCGATTTGCCGACGGCCTCGGCGACCTGCTGCTGGGTCAGCTGGAACTCCTGCTGCAAGCGCTGCAGGGCAACGGCTTCCTCGATGGGATTGAGGTCTTCGCGCTGGATGTTCTCGATCAGCGCCATGGCGATGGCGGCTTCATCCGGCACTTCGCGCACCAGGGCGGGGATCCGATCCAGGCCGGCCTGGTGGCTGGCACGCCAGCGGCGTTCGCCGGCGATGATCTCGAAGCGACCACCGTCGATGGGGCGCACCACGATGGGTTGCATGACGCCTTGGGCACGGATCGACTGCGCCAGCTCTTCGAGGGCGGTCGGGTCCATGTCACGGCGGGGTTGGTATTTGCCACGCTGGATCAGCTCCAGGGGCAGGTTCTGCAGTTCGCGGGTGTCGGCCTTGGCGGCCTCCTCCTGCAGTACGGTCGCGGTGTTTCCGCCCAGCAGGGCGTCCAGGCCACGGCCCAGACCTCTTTTCTTCGCTGCCATGCGGTTTCCTTATGCAGTAGCGGTTTTGGCGTTCGCACGCTGGCGGCGAACCAGCTCGCCAGCCAGCGCCAGGTAGGCGAGGGCGCCACGGGATTGCTTGTCGTAGACGAGTGCCGGCATGCCGAAGCTGGGAGCCTCGGCGAGACGGACGTTACGCGGGATGACGGCGTCGTAGAGCTTGTCGCCGAAATGCTCCTTGAGCTGCGCGGTGACGTCGTTGGTGAGGCTGATGCGCGGGTCGTACATGGTGCGCAGCAGGCCTTCGATCTTCAGGCTCGGATTGAGCAACTGACCAATGCGCTGGATGCTGTTGACCAGGTCCGACAGCCCCTCCAGCGCGTAGTACTCGCACTGCATGGGAATGATCACGCCATCGGCGGCGACCAGGGCGTTGATGGTCAGCATGTTCAGCGAGGGCGGGCAGTCGATGAGGATGTAGTCGTAGTTCTCGCGGATCGGCGCCAGCGCATAGCGCAGGCGGCTTTCCTTCATCTTCATTTCCAGCAGGGCGACTTCCGCGGCGGTGAGGTCGCGGTTGGCCGGCAGCAGCTGGTAGCCGCCGTGCTCGGAGAATTGCATGGCCTCGGCCAGGTCGCATTCACCGATCAGCACGTCGTAGATGGAGTTTTCCAGGGCGTGCTTGTCGATGCCGCTGCCCATGGTGGCGTTGCCCTGGGGATCGAGATCGATCAGCAGCACGCGGCGCTTGGTCGCAACCAGCGATGCCGCCAGGTTGATGCAGGTGGTGGTCTTGCCCACTCCACCTTTCTGGTTGGCGATCGCGAATACCTTAGCCATGGCTGCCTTTCCCCCTTATTCCGTGCGGCGCAGTATCAGCAGATGGCGTTGACCTTGGCAACCGGGAACCGCCAGGGCGTGCTCCGCGTCAAGGCGGAAGTCCGCAGGCAGTGCAACCAGCTCGTCGGTGGGGTGCAGGCCCTTCATCGCCAGCCAGTGGGTCTCGCCATCGCCCAGGTGACGGGTCCAGTTGGCGAAATCCTCCAGCGAGCTGAAGGCACGGGAAATGATGCCGGCGAACGGGCGCTCGGGCTGCACGGCTTCGACCCGGCTGTGGATAACTTCGAGGTTGTCCAGCTTGAGCTCCAGCTTCACCTGAGTGAGGAAGCGGGTCTTCTTGCCGTTGGAGTCCAGCAGGGTGAAACGGCGTTCGGGGAACAGGATCGCCAGGGGAATACCGGGCATGCCGCCACCGCTGCCGACATCGAGCCAGCTGTCGCCCAGTGCGGCCACATGGGGCACCACGCTGAGGCTGTCGAGCAGGTGGCGCGAGACCATTTCGTCCGGGTCACGCACCGCGGTCAGGTTGTAGGCCTTGTTCCATTTGATCAGCAATGCCAGGTAGCCGAGCAGCAGCTCGTGCTGCCGGGGGGAAAGTTCGACGGCGAGTTGCTGTGCACCACGGGACAGCTCGTCGCCGTGGCGGGAGGTGACGTGCGACATCAGGTGCTCTGCTCCAACTGGCGACCGGCGCCGCGTTTCTTCAGGTGGATCAGCAGCAGCGAAATGGCCGCCGGCGTGACGCCGGGGATGCGCGAAGCCTGGCCGAGGGTTTCCGGGCGGCCTTGGCCGAGCTTGTGCTGGATCTCCTTGGACAGGCCGGAGATGGTCGCGTAGTCGAGGTCGGCAGGCAGGCGCGTGTCTTCGCTGGCGCGCAGGCGGGCGATCTCGTCCTGCTGGCGGTCGATGTAGCCGGCGTACTTGGTCTTGATCTCCACCTGTTCGGCGACCTGCGGGTCTTCGGCGCCGTTGCCGGTCACTTCCACCAGGCCGACATAGTCGATCTCCGGGCGGCTGAGCAGGTTGAGCAGGTTGTATTCATGGGTCAGCGGCGTGCCGAAGCGCTCGGCGATGGCGTCGCCCTGGGGCGTACCGGGACGCACCCAGGTGCTCTTCAGGCGCTGTTCTTCCAGGGCGATGCCTTCGCGCTTGGCTTCGAACGCCGCCCAGCGGCGATCATCCACCAGGCCGAGCTCGCGGCCTTTTTCGGTCAGGCGCAGGTCGGCGTTGTCTTCCCGCAGGATCAACCGGTACTCGGCACGCGAGGTGAACATGCGGTACGGCTCCTGGGTGCCCAGGGTGATCAGGTCATCGACCAGCACGCCGATATAGGCCTCATCGCGACGCGGGCACCAGGCTTCCTTGCCTTGGGCGCGCAGCGCGGCGTTGGCGCCGGCGAGCAGGCCCTGGGCACCGGCTTCTTCATAACCGGTGGTGCCGTTGATCTGGCCGGCGAAGAACAGCCCGCCGATGACCTTGGTCTCCAGGCTGTACTTGAGGTCGCGCGGGTCGAAGTAGTCGTACTCGATGGCGTAGCCCGGACGCACGATGTGGGCGTTCTCCATGCCGCGGATGGAGCGGACGATGTCCAGCTGCACATCGAAGGGCAGCGAGGTGGAGATGCCGTTGGGGTACAGCTCGTGGGTGGTCAGGCCTTCCGGCTCGAGGAACACCTGGTGGCTGTCCTTGTCCGCGAAGCGGTGGATCTTGTCTTCGATGGACGGGCAGTAGCGCGGGCCGACGCCTTCGATCACACCGGAGTACATCGGCGAGCGATCGAGGTTGCTGGCGATGATCTCGTGGGTGCGCGCATTGGTGTGGGTGATCCAGCAGCTGACCTGGCGCGGGTGCTGTTCCTTGTTGCCGAGGAAGGACATCACCGGGATCGGCGTATCACCGGGCTGTTCGGTCATCACCGAAAAGTCCACCGAACGACCATCGATGCGCGGCGGGGTACCGGTCTTCAGTCGGCCGACACGCAGGGGCAGTTCGCGCATGCGCTTGGCCAGGGCGTTGGAAGGCGGGTCGCCGGCACGGCCACCTGAATAATTCTGCAGCCCGATGTGGATAAGTCCGCCGAGGAAGGTACCGGTGGTCAACACCACGGAATCCGCGTGGAAGCGAAGGCCCATCTGGGTCACGACGCCTTTTACCTGATCGTTTTCCACAATCAGGTCATCGCAGGCCTGCTGGAATATCCACAGGTTGGGTTGGTTCTCGAGGATCTCGCGGATGGCTGCCTTGTACAGCACGCGGTCGGCCTGGGCGCGGGTAGCACGCACGGCCGGGCCCTTGCGGCTGTTGAGCACACGGAACTGAATGCCGCCGAGGTCGGTGGCAGTCGCCATCGCGCCGCCGAGGGCGTCGATTTCCTTGACCAGGTGGCTTTTGCCGATGCCGCCGATAGCGGGGTTGCAGCTCATCTGGCCGAGCGTTTCGACGTTGTGCGTCAGCAGCAGGGTTTTCACCCCCATGCGCGCAGCTGCCAGTGCAGCCTCGGTGCCGGCATGGCCGCCGCCGATAACGATCACGTCAAAACGGGAAGGGAAATCCACCACGCACCTCGTGCCTGTTCTGTAAATGGGGAAATAGGGAAGGCGGCAAGTATAGGGACTTCCCCCCTGTGAATGAAGCCTTTTGCACAAAAAATAGCCAACCGTTCGGTGTACTCCCCTTTCGCCTGTCCACATCCTGTTCGACCGGCTTTGGCTTCCCGGGCTTCGGGGCTAATAGATAAGAAGAGAGAAAGAATTCTTATAGAGCTTGTTCATTGTTTATATGAATGGTGAAGGGCTTTTTTGTGGATAAGTGCCTCAAGACCATAAAGGGCGCTGGCTGCAGAGAATGATAAGCCTGTGCTGAACCTGGCGGTTTCCTCCGGGTAAGCCGTGCACCCCCTGTGGATGGAATGGGTACTTATGCACAGGGCGGTTATGCCCCCGGTTATCCTCAGGCTTATGGACGGGGTTCAGGGCTAGTTATCAACAGGGTTTATTTGCCTCTGGATAAGTCCGCGGGCATAAAAAAGCCACCCGAAGGTGGCTCGTTTCATCAGCGGAAAGCCGCTACTTGCCGATGCAGAAGCTGGAGAAGATACGACCCAGCAGGTCGTCCGAACTGAAGGCACCGGTTATCTCCCCCAGTGCCTGTTGAGCATGGCGCAGATCCTCCGCCAGCAGTTCACCCGCCCCGGCCAGGGTGAGCTGCGAGCGGCCGTGTTCCAGATGGCTGCTGGCCTGGCGCAGGGCTTCCAGGTGGCGTCGGCGCGCACTGAAGCTGCTTTCGGCGGTCTGCTCGTAGCCCATGCAGGCCTTGAGGTGCTCGCGCAGCAGTTCGAGGCCCTCTCCCGAACGGGCGGAGAGATTCAGCGTGACGTGGCCATCGGCACTGGTCTGCAGGTCGACGGCGTCGCCTGACAGGTCCGCCTTGTTGCGGATCAGGGTGACCTTGGCCGGGTCGGGGCGGCTGTCGAGGAATTCGGGCCAGAGGGCGAAGGGATCGGCGCTTTCCGCTGCCGTGGCGTCGACCACCAGGAGGACGCGGTCCGCTTCCTCGATGGCCTTGAGGGCACGCTCCACGCCGATCTTTTCCACATGGTCATCGGTATCCCGCAGGCCAGCGGTATCCACAACGTGCAGCGGCATGCCGTCGATGTGGATATGTTCGCGCAGTACATCCCGTGTGGTGCCCGCGATCTCGGTGACGATGGCGGCTTCACGGCCTGCCAGGGCGTTGAGCAGGCTGGACTTGCCGGCATTGGGCCGCCCGGCGATGACCACCGTCATGCCTTCCCGCAGCAGCGCACCCTGGCCCGCTTCGCGCAAGACTGTGGATAAGTTTTCCCGAACCCCATCCAGCAGCCCGAGGACATGGCCATCGGCGAGGAAGTCGATTTCCTCCTCAGGAAAGTCGATGGCGGCTTCTACATAGATGCGCAGCTGGATGAGTCTTTCCGTGAGCCCTTGTACGCGGCGGGAGAATTCACCCTGCAGGGAGCGCAGGGCGTTGCGCGCGGCCTGCTCGGAGCTGGCCTCGATCAGGTCGGCGATGGCTTCCGCCTGGGCCAGGTCGAGCTTGTCGTTGAGGAAGGCACGTTCGCTGAACTCGCCCGGGCGGGCCTGGCGCGCGCCCAGCTCCAGGCAGCGGCGCAACAGCAGGTCGAGCACCACGGGGCCGCCATGGCCTTGCAGCTCAAGGACGTCCTCACCAGTGAATGAGTTGGGGCCGGGGAAATAGAGTGACAGGCCTTCGTCCAGGGTCTCGCCGGCGGCATCCTGGAAGGGGCCGTAATGGGCATGGCGGGGCTTGAGCTGGCGACCGGCGATGGCCTGGGCGATACGGGCTGCCTGTGGGCCGGAGACCCGGACGATGCCGACGCCGCCACGGCCTTGGGCGGTGGCGACGGCGGCGATGGTTTCACGCACAGCGTTCATGGCTGGCTCCCGGAAGGTCACTGAATGGCGGATAGCAAGACGCCCCACTGAGGGGGCGTCTTGTTCAACGGATTACAGCGTGGTTATCAGGCCGCTGCTTTCTTCGTCGCTGCTTCGATCTTGCGGGTAATGTACCACTGCTGGGCGATGGACAAGCAGTTGTTGACCACCCAGTAAACCACCAGACCGGCAGGGAACCAGAGGAAGAAGAAGGTGAAGATGATCGGCATCAGCTTCAGTACCTTCGCCTGCATGGGGTCCGGCGGCGTCGGGTTCAGCTGCTGCTGGATGAACATGGTGGCGCCCATGATGATCGGCAGGATGAAGAACGGATCCTTGATCGACAGGTCGGTGATCCAGAACATCCACGGGGCCTGGCGCATCTCGACGCTTTCCAGGAGTACCCAGTAGAGGGCGAGGAAGACCGGCATCTGCACCAGGATCGGCAGGCAGCCACCGAGCGGGTTGATCTTCTCCTTCTTGTACAGCTCCATCATCGCCTGGGACATCTTCTGGCGATCGTCACCGAACTGTTCCTTCAGCGCCTGCAGCTTCGGCGACACGGCGCGCATGCGGGCCATGGACTTGTAGCTGGCGGCGGAGAGGGGGAAGAAGGCGAGCTTGATCAGCACGGTCAGGGCGATGATCGACCAGCCCCAGTTGCCGAGGATGCTGTGGATATGTTGCAGCAGCCAGAAGATCGGCTGGGCGATGAACCACAGGAAGCCGTAGTCGACGGTCAGTTCCAGGCCCGGGGACAGTTCCTTCAGGTGGTTCTGCACCTTCGGACCGGCGTACAGGGTGGCGGAGGTTTCGCCCTGGGCACCGGCAGCGACGCTCAGGCTGGAACCGACGAAGCCGACGATGTAGTTGCCTTTCGGATCCTTGCGGGTCTGGATGACGTTGGTCTGGCCCTTGTCGGCGACCCAGGCGGTCACGAAGTAGTGCTGCAGCCAGGCGACCCAGCCACCGCTCACGCTTTCCTTGAACCAGGCGTCGGGATTGCCTTCGCGGCGCTTCTCGTCCTGCTTGTCGATGTCCTTGATGGAGATCTTCTTGTAGGGCTCGCTGGGGGTCCAGACGGCAGCGCCGAGGTAGGTCGAAACGCCGGTCGCGGTGCTGGAGGACGGGTCGGCGCTGCCGTCGCGCTTGAGCTGCGCGTACATGCTGCCGTTCCAGGCCTGGGCGCTCTGGTTATCGATGCGGTAGGCGACCTGCAGGTCGTACTTGCCGCGGGTCAGGGTGAAGCGCTTGACGTAGTTGACGCCGTTTTCGCTGAAGGTCAGCTCGACCACCAGCTGATCCTGGCCGTCTTCCAGTTTGTACTGGCGCTGAGTGGCGCTGTAGAGCGGGCGGCCGGTGGGGCGCGCATCGGGACCGTTGGTGCCGATCAGGCCGCTCTGGGCCTGGTAAAGACGCTCGTTGCCGTTGTCGAACAGCTGGAAGGGGACATCCGGGCGGTCCTGGCGACGGGGGTACTTCGGCAGGGTCAGCTGAACGATGTCGCCGCCGTTGGGGTCGATGGCCAGATTGAGCACGTCGGTTTCGACGCGGATCAGCTCGTTGCTCGGCGCCACCTGAGCAGCGGCAGGTGCGCTGTGCTCGGTATTGTCGGCGGTCGGGACGTCGTCATTGGCGGCTTGCTGAGTCGGAGTCGCGGAGTCAGGCAGCGTCGCGGTGTTGGCGGCGGGTGCACTGGCGGTCGGCAAGGCGGCCTGGCCGTAGTCCTGGTTCCACTGGAGAACCATCAGGTAGGACACGATTGCCAGGGCGACGATCAGGATCGAGCGTTGAATATCCATGATTACTCGGCCATCGAAGAGGATTGGGAGGTTTTTACGGGCGGAACCGGGTCGTAGCCGCCGGGATTCCAGGGATGACAGCGGCCCAGCCGACGCGCAGTCAGCCAGCCACCGCGAAGGAGACCATGATTTTCGATGGCCTCCAGCGCGTAGCAGGAACAGCTGGGATAGAAGCGACAGTGACTGGCCATCAGCGGGCTGATGGCATAGCGGTAGAACTGGATCGGTACGAGGGCCAGTTTACGCATGGGGACTGTCGGCCACCCCTGATTCGGTCTGGGATTCAGGGCGAGGCCGGCTGCGGGCTAGACGCTTCCAGAGCTTTTCGAACTGATGCTTCAGTTCTTCGTTCTCCAGATCACCCAGGCCTTTTTTCGCCACGATCACGATGTCCCAGCCGGCCAGCAACTCGAGGTTGTGGCGGAAGGTTTCTCTGATCTGGCGTTTGAGGCGGTTGCGTTCGACTGAAAGCTTGACGCTCTTCTTGCCGATCACCAAGCCGAGGCGGGGATGATCCAGAGCGTTGTCGCGCGCGAGCAGCAGGACGTTCTTGCCGGGAACCTTGCCGGTTGGGGAGTCGAAGACTGCCTTGAATTGCCGGGGGACCAGCAGACGCTTCTCCCGGCCGAAGCCTCGACTCACCACCTGTTCCGGGTGAATCAGACGGTCAGGCGCTTGCGGCCCTTGGCGCGACGACGCGACAGGACTGCACGGCCGTTCTTGGTAGCCATGCGGGCACGGAAACCGTGAACACGAGCGCGCTTGATGGTGCTGGGTTGGAAAGTGCGTTTCATGATGCTTTACCTGGGTGATCACAACGGGCCGACGTGGCCCCCGTTTAAAGAGACCGGCGATTCTAGAGAAATGGCGCGTGCAGGTCAATTTCCAACCAACCTGTTCCGATCAAAAGAATAAGAAAGGAAGAAGTACTTAAGAAAGGCTTGTTTTGTTTATAACTCTTGGTTGCATCAGGTCCTGTGGAAAACTGTCTCCGGGCTACGGCAGGCGAAGGCTTGACCAAAGGATAAGCCTGTCCGAAAGCGGTGCCCTGGCTGTGTGCGGTCTGGGGGCAAGCTGGGGATTAAAGTACGAGTTGCTCACAGGGAGGTTGTCCACCGTGTTCCGGGTGGGGTTGTCCAGAGGGTTGTTGTGTGGTTATCCACAAAGTTTCGAGGCACGCTTCCCGGATTGAAGATATCCAATAACATCTTGATTTTCCTTGGTGAAACGCCGTTCTTCATGTGGATAACTTTGTCCACGGCAGCTACAATGACGCCTGTTTTTTCGCGTCGTACTCCTTTCCGTTTGGGGGATATCCGTGTCAGTGGAACTTTGGCAGCAGTGCGTCGAGCTATTGCGTGACGAGCTGCCCGCCCAGCAATTCAACACCTGGATCCGCCCGCTGCAGGTCGAGGCCGAGGGAGACGAGCTCCGTGTCTACGCGCCCAACCGTTTCGTGCTGGATTGGGTCAATGAAAAGTACATGGGCCGCCTTCTCGAACTGCTCGGCGAGCGTGGCAACGGACTCGCCCCAGCCCTTTCCTTATTAATAGGCAGCAAACGCAGCATGCCACCGCGTGTCGCGCCGCTGCCGATTACGGCTCCGCCCGTGATGACAGCTCCTCCGGTTGCGCCCGTCGCTGCGCAGCGCGTGGAGACGGTGCAGGATTCCCGGGGCGGCTTCGATCCCCTGGCGTCGGTGTCGGCACCGCAGGCCGTGCGCACCGAGCGTTCGGTCCAGGTCGAGGGTGCGCTCAAGCACACCAGTTACCTGAACCGTACCTTCACCTTCGAGAACTTCGTCGAGGGCAAGTCCAACCAGTTGGCCCGCGCGGCTGCCTGGCAGGTGGCGGACAATCCCAAGCACGGCTACAACCCGCTGTTCCTCTATGGCGGCGTAGGCCTGGGTAAAACCCACCTGATGCACGCGGTGGGCAACCACCTGCTGAAGAAGAACCCCAACGCCAAGATCGTCTACCTGCATTCCGAGCGTTTCGTGGCGGACATGGTCAAGGCGTTGCAGCTGAACGCGATCAACGAGTTCAAGCGCTTCTACCGCTCGGTGGATGCCCTGCTGATCGACGATATCCAGTTCTTCGCCCGCAAGGAGCGTTCCCAGGAAGAGTTCTTCCACACCTTCAACGCCCTGCTCGAGGGCGGCCAGCAGGTGATCCTCACCAGCGACCGCTACCCGAAGGAAATCGAAGGCCTGGAAGAGCGCCTCAAGTCCCGCTTCGGCTGGGGCCTGACCGTTGCCGTGGAGCCGCCTGAGCTGGAGACCCGAGTCGCCATCCTGATGAAGAAGGCCGAGCAGGCGAAGGTCGACCTTCCCCACGATGCGGCCTTCTTTATTGCCCAGCGCATCCGCTCCAACGTGCGTGAGCTGGAAGGCGCGCTGAAGCGGGTGATTGCCCACGCCCACTTCATGGGCCGCGACATCACCATCGAGCTTATCCGTGAGTCGCTGAAGGACCTGCTGGCCCTGCAGGACAAGCTGGTCAGCATCGATAACATTCAGCGCACCGTGGTCGAGTACTACAAGATCAAGATCTCCGACATGCTCTCCAAGCGCCGCTCGCGTTCGGTAGCACGTCCGCGCCAGGTGGCCATGGCTCTTTCCAAGGAGCTGACCAACCACAGCCTTCCGGAGATCGGGGACGCCTTTGGCGGACGAGACCACACCACAGTTCTGCACGCCTGTCGTAAGATTGCGGAACTCAGGGAATCCGACGCGGATATCCGCGAGGACTACAAGAACCTGCTGCGTACGCTCACCACTTGATAGCTCAAGCGCAGCCCATTGAGGCAAGGGACTAGACCATGCATTTCACCATTCAACGCGAAGCCCTGTTGAAACCCCTGCAACTGGTCGCCGGCGTCGTCGAGCGCCGCCAGACCTTGCCGGTTCTCTCCAACGTTCTTCTGGTCGTGGAAGGCCAGCAGCTGTCGCTCACCGGCACCGACCTCGAAGTCGAACTGGTTGGCCGCGTGGCCCTGGAAGAGACCGCCGAGCCTGGCGAAATCACCGTTCCGGCACGCAAGCTGATGGATATCTGCAAGAGCCTGCCGAGCGATGCGCTGATCGACATCCGCGTGGATGAGCAGAAGCTGCTGATCAAGGCCGGCCGCAGCAAGTTCACCCTGTCGACGCTGCCTGCCAATGACTTCCCCACCGTCGAGGAAGGCCCGGGTTCGCTGACCTTCAGCCTGGTGCAAAGCAAACTGCGTCGCCTCATCGAGCGCACCAGTTTCGCCATGGCCCAGCAGGATGTCCGCTACTACCTGAACGGCATGCTGCTGGAAGTCAGCGCCAACCTGCTGCGCGCCGTCGCCACCGATGGTCACCGTCTGGCCATGTGCTCCATGGAGTCCGGTATCGAGCAGGCCGATCGTCATCAGGTGATCGTGCCGCGCAAAGGCATTCTCGAACTGGCTCGCCTGCTCACCGAGCAGGACGGCGAAGTGCGCATCGTCCTTGGCCAGCACCACATCCGTGCCACCACCGGCGAGTTCACCTTCACCTCCAAGCTGGTGGACGGCAAGTTCCCGGATTACGAGCGCGTCCTGCCCCGTGGCGGCGACAAGCTGGTAGTGGGTGATCGTCAGGCCCTGCGTGAAGCCTTCAGCCGCACCGCGATTCTTTCCAACGAGAAGTACCGCGGTATCCGTCTGCAACTGGCTGCCAGCCTGCTGAAAATTCAGGCCAACAACCCGGAGCAGGAAGAGGCCGAGGAAGAAGTGGCCGTCGAGTACAACGGCAGCAACCTGGAAATCGGTTTCAACGTCAGCTATCTGCTGGACGTGCTGGGCGTGATGACCACTGATCAAGTGCGTCTGATCCTCTCCGATTCCAACAGCAGCGCCCTGCTCCAGGAAGCGGACAACGACGACTCCGCCTACGTCGTTATGCCGATGCGCCTGTAACCACTCGATGTCCCTCAGCCGCGTCACTGTCACCGCGGTGCGTAACCTGCACCCGGTGACACTCTCCCCCTCCCCCCGCATCAACATCATCCACGGCGCCAACGGCAGCGGTAAAACCAGCGTGCTCGAGGCCATCTATCTCCTCGGCCTCGCCCGCTCCTTCCGCAGCGCCAAACTGCAACCGGTCATCCAGTACGAGCAGCCCGCCTGCACGGTATTCGGCCAGGTTGAATTGCTCGAAGGGCGTAGCAGCAGCCTGGGGATTTCACGCGATCGCCAAGGCGAGTTCCAGATTCGTATCGATGGGCAGAATGCGCGCAGTGCTGCGCAGCTCGCTGAAACGCTGCCGCTGCAGGTGATCAACCCGGACAGTTTCCGTTTGCTCGAAGGCGCCCCGAAGATCAGGCGGCAGTTCCTCGATTGGGGAGTGTTCCACGTGGAACCTCGATTTCTGCCTGCTTGGCAGCGCCTGCAGAAGGCCCTGAGACAGCGGAACTCGTGGCTCCGGCATGGTACACTTGACGCCGTTTCGCAAGCGGCTTGGGACCGGGAACTGTGCTTGGCCAGCGATGAAATCGATGGTTATCGGCGGGCCTATATTCAGGCCTTGAAGCCTGTTTTCGAACGCACCCTGGGTGAGTTGGTCGAACTCGATGCGCTCAGCCTGAGCTACTACCGAGGCTGGGATAAAGATCGCCAGCTCTCCGAAGTACTCGCCTCTTCCCTCCTCCGGGACCAGCAAATGGGACACACCCAATCTGGCCCCCAACGAGCCGATTTGCGACTGCGCCTTGGAGCGCATAACGCGGCCGATATCCTTTCGCGTGGTCAGCAGAAGCTGGTCGTCTGTGCGCTACGAATCGCGCAGGGGCACCTGTTGAACCAGGCCAAGCACGGCCAATGTATCTATCTGGTGGACGACCTACCGTCTGAACTGGATGAGCAGCACCGGCGCGCACTGTGCCGCTTGCTGGACGATTTGGATTGCCAGGTGTTCATCACCTGTGTCGATCACGAACTAATGAGGGACGGCTGGCGAACGGATACGCCGGTAGCCATGTTCCACGTGGAACATGGTGGTATCACCCAGACCTTTGATCATCGGAGTGAAGCATGAGCGAGAACAATACGTACGACTCTTCCAGCATTAAGGTGCTGAAGGGACTGGACGCCGTACGCAAGCGCCCCGGCATGTACATCGGCGATACCGATGATGGTACCGGCCTGCACCACATGGTGTTCGAGGTCGTCGATAACTCCATCGACGAAGCGCTGGCGGGCTACTGCTCCGAGATCAGCATCACCATCCACACCGATGAATCCATCACCGTTCGCGACAACGGCCGTGGTATTCCGGTGGATATTCACAAGGAAGAAGGCGTCTCCGCCGCCGAAGTCATCATGACCGTGCTCCACGCCGGCGGTAAGTTCGACGACAACACCTACAAGGTGTCCGGCGGTCTGCACGGTGTAGGTGTATCGGTGGTGAACGCCCTCTCCGAAGAGCTGCGCCTTACCATTCGCCGCGCGGGCCAGGTCTGGGAACAGATCTACCACCATGGCGTGCCGCAGTTCCCCCTGCGCCCGGTCGGTGAGACCGATGGCACCGGCACTGAAGTGCACTTCAAGGCTTCCAGCCAGACCTTCAACAACATCCATTTCAGCTGGGACATCCTGGCCAAGCGCCTGCGCGAACTCTCCTTCCTCAACTCCGGCGTGGGCATCGTCCTGCGTGACGAGCGCTCCGGCAAGGAAGAGCTGTTCAAGTACGAGGGTGGCCTGAAGGCGTTCGTCGATTATCTGAACACCAACAAGACCGTGGTGAACCAGATTTTCCACTTCAACATGCAGCGCGAAGAAGACGGCGTAGGCGTGGAAGTGGCCCTGCAGTGGAACGACAGCTTCAACGAGCACATCCTCTGCTTCACCAACAACATTCCTCAGCGCGACGGCGGTACCCACCTTGCCGGCTTCCGCTCGGCGCTGACGCGTAACCTGAACAACTACATCGAGCAGGAAGGCCTGGCGAAGAAATTCAAGATCGCCACCACCGGTGATGACGCCCGTGAAGGTCTTACCGCCATCATCTCGGTCAAGGTTCCGGACCCGAAATTCAGCTCCCAGACCAAAGACAAGCTGGTCTCCAGCGAAGTCAAAACCGCGGTCGAGCAGGAGATGGGCAAGTACTTCGCCGACTTCCTGCTGGAAAACCCCAACGAAGCCAAGGCCGTCGTCGGCAAGATGATCGACGCCGCCCGCGCCCGTGAAGCCGCGCGCAAGGCCCGTGAGATGACCCGCCGTAAAGGCGCCCTGGATATCGCTGGCCTGCCCGGCAAGCTTGCCGACTGCCAGGAGAAGGACCCTGCCCTCTCCGAACTCTACATTGTGGAGGGTGACTCCGCGGGCGGTTCTGCGAAGCAGGGCCGTAACCGCAGGACCCAGGCGATCCTGCCGCTCAAGGGCAAGATCCTCAACGTTGAGAAGGCTCGCTTCGACAAGATGCTGTCGTCGCAGGAAGTCGGCACCCTAATCACCGCGCTCGGCTGCGGTATCGGGCGTGAGGAATACAACATCGACAAACTGCGCTATCACAACATCATCATCATGACGGACGCCGACGTTGACGGCTCGCACATCCGTACCTTGCTGCTGACCTTCTTCTTCCGTCAGATGCCCGAGCTGATCGAGCGCGGCTACATCTACATCGCCCAGCCGCCGCTCTACAAGGTGAAGCGCGGCAAGCAGGAGCAGTACATCAAGGACGACGAGGCCATGGATGAATACATGACCCAGTCGGCCCTGGAAGACGCCAGCGTGCACGTCAACGAGAGCGCTCCTGGCCTCTCTGGCGAGGCCCTGGAGCGCTTGGTCAACGAGTACCGTGCGGTGATGCGCACCCTCAAGCGCCTGTCGCGCCTGTACCCGCAGGAGCTAACCGAGCACATGGTCTACCTGCCCCGCGTAAGCGTGGAGCAGCTGGCCGACCAGGCTGCCATGCAAAGCTGGCTGGAGGGCTTCCAGGCGCGCCTGAGCGCTTCCGAGAAGTCCGGGCTGACCTACTCCGCCAGCCTGCGTGAAGACCGCGAGCGTCACCTCTGGCTGCCCGAGGTGGAGCAGGTTGCCCATGGTCTGTCTCACTACATCACCTTCAACCGCGACTTCTTCGCCAGCAACGACTACAAGCTGGTAACCGCCCTGGGCGACCAGCTGAACAACCTGCTGGAAGAAGATGCCTTCGTGCAGCGTGGTGAGCGCCGCAAGGCCATCACCAGCTTCAAGGAAGCCCTGAGCTGGCTGATGACCGAAAGCACCAAGCGTCACACCATCCAGCGATACAAAGGGCTGGGTGAGATGAACCCGGAGCAGCTGTGGGAAACCACCATGGACCCGAACGTGCGCCGTATGCTCAAGGTCACCATCGAGGATGCCATCGGCGCCGACCAGATCTTCAACACCCTCATGGGTGATGCGGTCGAACCCCGCCGCGATTTCATCGAAAGCAATGCCCTGGCGGTATCCAACCTCGACGTTTGAGTCGATGCCCAGGGGCCGCTAGATGCCCCCAAATGGACGGGTGATTGTCCATTGATTGATACGCCAGACCCCGGCCTAGTGCCGGGGTTTCTTTTGGCCGTTCGTATGAATCCATTGATAGACTGCTGCCGTTAGACGCCCCAAGACGTGCGCTTACAGTAATCAAATGAACGCCCATATTCGCCCTCTCCTCCCTGCTCACACCTATCGCGTCGCTCCAGCTTCTGGGCGTGAAAAAGGCACTGACTTCGAAGCGCTGATATGCGCCTACCTGCGCGATGAAGCCACCTATCGCGATCTCTACGACAAGGTGTGGATGGATGTAAGCGTCTGGCCAACACACCTCTCCGGCTCTTCAAGCCTCTAATGGATGTGGATGACTTGTCACAGGACCTGGTGATCGACCTGCCTTGGCAGTGGCTTGGGCGTGGTGCCGAGATTAGGCTCCTTTAGTCGGGAACCAATGGCTTATCGTCGAGGGCCAGAAATCCTCACACTCGGCGCCATGGATTCTGCCGCTTTCGATCATCTGACGACCGCGCCAACTGACCACGAAGTTGAGGCAGGCCTCAATCCCCTTCGAGATTTTTCTACCAGACTTGTTAATAAACTCCTGAATCACCTGCATCTCCGTCAATCGCCGAGCGGGTGATCAAGTGGTTGCCAGTAGGCCACAGGACTGGCATCGTAACGACGAATGTCTTTACGTGGAGGCCGATACCATGGCTTCGATCAATATTCGCATCGACGATGAGCTGAAAGTCCGCGCATACCGGGAACTGGAGAAGCTTGGCGTCACCCCTTCTGAGCTGATGCGCCAAGCCCTGCAATATGTGGCTGAGCGAGGCCAGCTGCCTTTCCGTCCGGTTCTGCTGACTGAGGAAGATGAGGCTCTGATCGCCGCAGTGCGTGAACGCCTTGCCGCTCCGCAGCGTGTCAAGGTCTCGCTGGATGACCTATAGCCTCGAATTCGATGCGCGAGCACTGAAGGAGTGGCACAAGCTGGGGAACACCGTCCGCGAGCAGCTCAAGAAGAAGCTTGCAGAGGTGCTGGTCAACCCGCGCGTCGAGGCGAATCGCCTTCACTCGCTACCCGACTGTTACAAAATCAAGCTGCGCAGCAGCGGTTATAGGTTGGTCTATCAGGTGATCGACCATGAGGTGGTGGTGTTTGTCGTCGCGGTGAATCGACGTGACCATGAGCAGGCTTACCGCAAGGCCGCTGAGCGGCTCAAATAATGCACGATGAGTAATGACGATCTTGAGCAACTGCGGGCCGAGAATGCCCGTCTGATCGCTTTGCTGGAGGCCCATGGCGTCGAGTGGCGGCTACCGGCTGAGCTGCCAGAGCCTCAGCAGGCCATTGCGCTGCCGCCGTTAGTCCCGGTTCTGGATACCCATGAGAAGCTGGCGCTGTTCAAGCGTCTGTTCAGGGGGCGTACCGACGTATTCCCCCTGCGTTGGGAAAGCAAGGCCGGGAAGTCCGGCTACTCGCCCGCGTGTGCGAATGAATGGCGCCCTGGTGTGTGCAGGAAACCTCTAATCAAATGCGGCGATTGCTCGTACCGGCAGTTGCTACCGTTCACCGACCAGGTGCTCTATAAGCATTTGGCCGGAGAAATTGTCATCGGTGTTTACCCATTGCTATCGGATGACACCTGCTACTTTTTGGCGGTGGACTTTGATGAAGCCGACTGGCGTGAAGATGTCACGGCGTTTGCCCTCTCATGTCGCGAATTAGGTGTGCCGGTCGCGGTGGAGGTTTCTCGCTCCGGCAACGGTGCCCACGCCTGGATTTTCTTCGAGCACAGCGTGCCTGCATCTGAGGCACGCTTTCTTGGCTCCGCGATCATCAGCCATACCTGTGAACGTACCCGGCAGCTGATGCTGGGATCCTATGATCGGCTGTTTCCAAATCAGGACAGCATGCCCAAGGGCGGTTTTGGCAATTTGATCGCGTTGCCCTTGCAGAAGCGGGCTCGCGCCCATGGCGGCAGTGTTTTTGTCGATGAGAAGCTGGTGCCCTATCCCGATCAGTGGGCATTTCTGGCCAGTGTCCAACCTATGCCGGTGAAGGACATTGCGCCGGCTACGCTGCGAGCCAGTGGCGGCAGCCATCCGTTGGGTGTCGCGGACATAACCGATGATGATGGTGTTAAGCCCTGGCAGCGCACACCGGAAAAGACTCAGAAACTGGCCTGTCCGCTACCAGCGTCGGTCAGCGTGACTCTGGCCAACCAGATCTATTTCAATAAGTCGGAACTGCCCCAACCTTTGGTCAACAAGCTCATTCGGCTGGCGGCATTCCAGAATCCGGAGTTCTACAAAGCTCAGGCCATGCGCTTTCCTGTGTGGAACAAGCCCCGGATCATTGGTTGTGCCGAAAACTATCCGCAGCATATTGCCCTGCCGCGTGGGTGCTTGGACGGCATCCAGACTCTGCTGGATGAAAACAATATAGAGCTGGTGCTGCATGATGAGCGCTTCGCTGGGAAGCCCATCGATGTCAGTTTTGTGGGAACGCTGCGTTCGGATCAGGAGGCTGCACTGGCGTGCATGCTGGAGCACGACACCGGCATCCTCTGCGCTCCGACGGCATTCGGCAAAACTGTCACCGCTGCTGCCTTGATTGCTCGGCGTTGCGTGAACACGTTGGTGCTGGTTCACCGAACGGAATTGCTCCAGCAGTGGAAGGAGCGATTACAGGCGTTTCTGGGGGCTGACAAGAAGACAGTTGGCAGCATCGGTGGTGGTAAGGCCAAGCCGACCGGCATCATCGATGTGGCGGTGATGCAGTCACTATCACGGCAAGGTGAGGTCAGCGAACAGGTGAAGAACTACGGGCAAATCATCGTGGATGAATGCCATCACTTGTCGGCGTTCTCCTTTGAGGCCCTTCTCAAGGCGGCCCCCGCGAGATACGTGATGGGGCTGACCGCAACGCCTATTCGGCGCGACGGCCAGCAGCCGATCATTTTCATGCAGTGCGGGCCGATTAGGCATACCGCATCGAGGTCTGGGAGTGCGCCTGCTGAGTTGAGGGTAATTCCCAGGTGGCTGCCCCGTCCTATCCTCATGCCAGAAGGCGCTGGTATCCAGGATGTCTTCTTGCAGGTGTGCAGCGATGCGGAGCGGACAGACAAGATTGTGGCTGAGGTCGAAGTTGCATTTGGGCAGGGCAGAAAGATTCTGCTGCTGACGGAGCGAACGGACCACCTCAATGCCATTGAGATGAGGTTGACTGGGCGAGTCGAAAGCCTGTTTACCCTGCATGGGCGGATGTCCAGGAAACAGCGGGCTTCACTAATCGGTGAGCTGGAAGCTCTGCCACCCGACGCACCCAGGGTGATCCTGGCCACTGGGAAACTGGTCGGTGAGGGGGTCGATCATCCTGCGCTGGATACCTTGGTACTGGCGATGCCGGTGTCCTGGAAGGGCACCCTTCAGCAGTATGCCGGTCGCCTGCATCGGGAGCACTCAGACAAGGCGGATGTTCGCATCATCGATTTCATCGACTCCGGGCATCCAGCCTTGTTGCGCATGTGGAGCAAGCGCCAGACCGGCTACAAGGCGATGGGCTATGAAACGGATCGCAAGGAAATGGAGAACGCGATGAGTGACGAGGAAAAAGCGGTGCCGAGCGACGAGGAGATCTCCGCGTACATGATGCGACTGGTGCGCTCGGGGCGGGTCAAGGCGACGGTGCTGGTGGTGCAGACGGAGAAGGAATTTCCCACGGCAGGCAGGGACAGGATCATCCGCTGCTTCAACGCCCTGGACTCCAAGTACCTCAAGGGATAGCACCAACGGAAAGAAGCTTATGCACTTTTTTCCGATTTCCCCCCGATCAGCTGAAGGCCTTTCGAATCAAGGCCTTGAGCGATTCCAATGGCATAAAGCCGGCATTTAATGCACAGCTTATCCACAGATCAGGCCTGGCTGGAAATGGGCTCTTGCAGCGGCTGCTGCAGGCCTTCGATTTCGCGCTGGGTTTGCTCGACCCAGGCGTATGCGCGGTCGTTGAGTTCGGCGATGGCGCGGGGGCCGCTGCCCTCGGCGAACATCAGTGGGCCGATGACCACCTGGATGGTGCCGGGGCGCTTGCTCCAGCCTTCCTTGGGCCAGAAGCTCCCCGCGTTGTGGGCGATGGGCAGCACCGGCATCCCGGCGTTCACCGCCAGCGCCGTGCCACCCCGGGAGAACTTGCCCATCTGCCCTACCGGCACGCGGGTGCCCTCGGGGAAGACCAGCACCCAGGCGCCCTGCTTGAGGCGCTCATCGCCTTGCTTGGCCAGCTGCTTGAGTGCCGCCTTGGGGTTGTTGCGGTCGATGGCGATGGGCTTGAGCAGCGCCATGGCCCAGCCAAAGAAAGGCACGAACAGCAACTCGCGCTTCACCACCTGGCTCAGGGGCTCGAAGAAGCCGGAGAGGAAGAAGGTCTCCCAGGTGCTCTGGTGCTTGGCCAGGATCACGCAGGGCTCTGCAGGGATGTTATCCAGCCCGTGCACTTCATAGCGCACGCCGGCAACCGTCTTCGCCAGCCAGGTGGCGAAGCGGCACCAACGCCAGACGACGAAGCGGTAGCGGGCGCGGAACGGCAGGAAGGGGGCGATGAAGAAGCTCAGCGTGCCCCAGACGAAGGCGCTGGACGACAGCAGCAGGTAAAAGAAGAAGGTTCTGATTGCCTGCACTGTCGTCATGGTGTCCTTGGCCTTAGTTGAGAAGGTGTGCGGCTATGGCCGCCAGATCGTCGAATAAAAGCGTATTCCCGGGCAAACCCTTCGCCAGGGTGATCTCGCCCTTGCCGGTCCTAACCAGAACGGGCTGACAATCGACGGCCTGAGCCGCTTCCAGGTCACCACTGCTGTCGCCAACGAACCACACGCCGACCAGAGGTACGCCGTAGTACGCGGCGATCTGCTTCAGCATGCCGGGCTTCGGTTTGCGGCAATCGCAGCCCTCATTCGGGCCGTGGGGGCAATGCACGATCAGCCCCACTTCCCCGCCCTGCTCCGCCACCAGCTCGCGCAGGCGCGCATGCATGGCATCGAGGGTTTCCGGGGGGTAGTAGCCGCGGGCGACGCCGGACTGGTTGGTGGCCACGGCCACGGTCCAGCCTGCGCGGGACAGTTGCGCAATGGCTTCGATCGAACCCGGGATGGGGATCCATTCGTCAACGGACTTAATGTACGCGTCGGAGTCCTGGTTGATGACACCGTCGCGATCGAGGATGAGTAACTTCATTAATACGCCTCAAGCGCCAAGCCACAAGCTGCAAGCGTGCTCAAGACCAGGTCTTGCCGCTTGCTGCTTGTGGCTTGCAACTGCTTAGCCCAATACCGAGATATCGGCGACGCCGAGGAACAGGCCGCGCAGCTTCGCCAGCAGGGCGTAGCGGTTGGCGCGGACGGCGGCGTTTTCGGCATTGACGAGCACCGCTTCGAAGAAGGTGTCGACCGGCTCGCGCAGGCTTGCCAGATGGGCCAGGGCTTCGCTGTAGCAGCGTGCGGCGGCCATGGGCTGTACCGCGCGCTCGGCGGCCGCTACGGCCTCGGCAAGGGCCTTCTCGGCAGCTTCCTGCAGCAGGGCGGCGTCGACGCTCTCCGGCACGGCGCTTTCGGCCTTGCCCAGCAGGTTGGAAACCCGCTTGTTGGCGGCGGCCAGGGCGGCGGCTTCCGGCAGCTTGCGGAAGGCCTGGACGGCCTGCACGCGCTGGTCGAAGTCCAGGGCCGAGGTGGGCTGCAGGGCACGCACCGAGAGGTACACGGCGACGTCCACGCCTTCGTCTTCATAGCGCGCGCGCAGGCGGTCGAAGATGAAGTCCTGCACCTGGGTGGATAGGCCTTCGGCCTTCACCTTGGTGCCGTACTGGGCGATGGCGAAGTCCACGGCACCGGCGAGGTCCAGGTCGAGCTGCTTCTCGATGAGGATACGCAGCACGCCCAGGGCCTGGCGACGCAGGGCGAAGGGGTCCTTGCTGCCAGTGGGCAGCATGCCGATGCCGAAGATGCCCACGAGGGTATCCAGCTTGTCGGCCACGGCCACGGCTGCACCGGTCAGGGTCTGTGGCAGCTCGGCGCCGGCACCGCGCGGCATGTACTGCTCGTTCAGGGCCTGGGCGACGTCTTCCGCTTCACCGTCGTTCTTGGCGTAGTAGTAGCCGGCGATGCCTTGCATCTCCGGGAACTCGCCGACCATCTCGGTGGCCAGGTCGCACTTGGCGAGGATGCCGGCGCGGGCGGCTTTCACCGGGTCGGCGCCAACCTGCTCGGCGACGTAGGCGGCCAGGGCGGAAATGCGCTCGGCCTTCTCGAACACGGTGCCGAGCTGGGCCTGGAACACCACGTTCTTCAGGCGCTCGTTGAAGGTCTCCAGCTTCTGCTTCTTGTCCTGCTTGAAGAAGAACTCGGCGTCGGTGAGGCGCGGGCGCACGACCTTCTCGTTGCCCGAGACGATCTGCACCGGGTCCTTGCTCTCGACGTTGGCCACGGTGATGAAGCGCGGCAGAAGCTTGCCGTTGGCATCCAGCAGGCAGAAGTACTTCTGGTTGTCCTGCATGGTGGTGATCAGCGCTTCCTGGGGCACCTCGAGGAAGCGTTCCTCGAAGGAGCACACCAGCGGCACCGGCCACTCCACCAGCGCGGTGACTTCGTCCAGCAGGTCGGCGGGCACAACGGCACTGCCCTTCTGCTCGGCCGCCAGCTCGGCGACGCGGCGGGAGATGATCTCGCGACGTTCGGCGAAGTCGGCCAGCACGTGGGCGGCGCGCAGGTCGTCCAGGTAGCTGGCGGGGCTGCCGATGCGGACGTGTTCAGGGTGGTGGAAGCGATGGCCACGGGATTCGCGGCCCGCCTTCTGGGCGAGGATCTCGCAGTCGACCACCTCGTCGCCGAAGAGCATCACCAGCCACTGGGTGGGGCGCACGAACTCTTCACGACGTGCCGCCCAGCGCATGCGCTTGGGAATCGGCAGGGCGGCCAGGGAGGCTTCGACGATGCCGGCCAGCAGGCCAGCGGCGGCCTGGCCGGGGATGGTCTGGCTGAACTTCAGCTTGGGGCCGCTCTTGTCGATCTGCTCGAGGTCGACGCCGCACTTCTTGGCGAAGCCGAGGGCTGCCTGGGTCGGGTTGCCGGCGGCGTCGAAGGCGGCCTGCAGCGGCGGGCCGTCGAGGTTGACGCTGCGGTCAGGCTGCTGGGTGGCCAGTTGCTCGATCTGCACCGCAAGGCGGCGCGGGGCGGCGTAGACGCGGGCAGCGCCGTGGCTCAGGCCGGCGTTCTTGAGGCCGCCGAGGATGCCGGCGAGGAAGGCGTCACCGAGGGACTTGAGGGCCTTGGGTGGCAGCTCTTCGGTGCCCAGTTCGACGAGGAAATCTTGTGCACTCATTCTGCCGCCTCCAGCTTGGCCAGTACTTCGTCACGCAGTTCGGGGGTGGCCATGGGGAAGCCCAGGCGCGCGCGCGCCTGCAGGTAGCTCTGGGCCACGGCGCGGGCCAGGGTGCGCACACGCAGGATGTAACGCTGGCGCTCGGTCACCGAGATGGCGCGGCGGGCATCCAGCAGGTTGAAGGTGTGGGAAGCCTTGAGCACCATCTCGTAGGTCGGCAGCGGCAGCTGCAGCTCGATCAGGCGGTTGGCTTCGCTCTCGTAGAAGTCGAACAGCTCGAACAGCTTCGGCACGTTGGCGTGCTCGAAGTTGAAGGTGGACTGCTCCACCTCGTTCTGGTGGAACACGTCGCCGTAGGTGACCACGCCGAAGGGGCCGTCGGTCCACACCAGGTCATAGACCGAGTCCACGCCCTGCAGGTACATGGCCAGGCGTTCCAGGCCGTAGGTGATCTCGCCGGTCACCGGGTAGCACTCGATGCCACCGACCTGCTGGAAGTAGGTGAACTGGGTGACTTCCATGCCGTTCAGCCAGATTTCCCAGCCCAGGCCCCAGGCGCCGAGGGTGGGGGATTCCCAGTTGTCCTCGACGAAGCGGATGTCGTGCACCAGCGGATCGATGCCGATGCGCTTCAGCGAACCCAGGTACAGCTCCTGGAAGTTCTCCGGGTTGGGCTTGAGGACCACCTGGAACTGGTAGTAGTGCTGCAGGCGGTTGGGGTTCTCGCCATAGCGACCGTCAGTGGGGCGACGGCTGGGCTGCACATAGGCAGCGTTCCAGGTTTCCGGGCCGATGGCCCGCAGGAAGGTAGCGGTGTGGAAGGTGCCGGCGCCAACTTCCATATCGTAGGGCTGCAGCACCACGCAACCCTGCTCCGCCCAGTACTGCTGGAGGACGAGGATCAGGTCTTGGAAGGTGCGCACGGCAGGCGTAGTCTGGCTCACGAAATTTACCTGTGCTGAGGCTGCGACAAAGCCGGGGAGTATACCCGATCGAATCCCGCCGAACCCAGCAGCCACAGGCGTCTCGCTGATTTCCCCGGAGGCGGCCCGGCTCTCCTTCCGGCGGTCGGTTTCCGGCCCTTCCGTTACTGGTTTTTTATACAGCTCGATGCGTATAGTGCGTCTTTTCCCGTTCCAGGAAGGACCCCCATGCCCCGCTGCTTCTGGTGCAACGACGACCCGCTCTACATCGACTACCACGACACCGAATGGGGCGTGCCCCAGCGTGACCCGCAGTGGCTCTTCGAGATGCTGCTGCTGGAAGGCTTCCAGGCCGGGCTGTCGTGGATCACCGTGCTGAGGAAGCGCGAGCGCTACCGCCAGGTGATGTTCGGCTTCGACGCCCAGCGCCTGGCGCGCATGACCGACGAGGAGATCGAGGAACGCATGCAGGACCCGGGCATCATCCGCAACCTCGCCAAGCTCAAGGCCGCACGGCAGAACGCCCAGGCCTGGTTGCGCCTGGAAGACCCGGTGAAGCTGCTCTGGTCCTTCGTCGGCGGGGTGCCGCGCATCAATCACTTCACCGGACGTGGCGAGGTGCCGGCGGTGACGCCCGAGGCCGAAGCCATGAGCAAGGCGCTGAAGAAGGCCGGCTTCACCTTCGTCGGTCCGACCATCTGCTACGCCTACATGCAGGCCGCCGGCATGGTCATGGACCACACCACCGACTGCGACCGCTACCAGGCGCTGAAGGGCTGAAGCCTCCGCCGAGACCAATTGGTCATCGATTCTGGCGCGCGGCTGGTTAGAATACGCGCCTCGTCGATTGCTGGAGTTGCCCGTGGAGAAGTTCAAAGGCGCGTTGGTCGTGGGGTTCCTGCGGCTCTTCGCTCTCCTGCCCTGGGGTGTGGTCCAGCGCCTGGGTGCCGGCATCGGCTGGCTGATGTGGCGCCTGCCCAACCGCTCGCGCGACGTGGTGCGCATCAACCTGTCCAAGTGCTTCCCCGAGCTGAACGCGGCCGAGCTGGACGAGCGCACCCGCCTGAGCCTGATGGACATCGGCCGCACCCTGACCGAGAGCGCCTGCGCCTGGATCTGGCCGGCGCAGAAATCCATCGGCCTGGTGCGCGAGGTGGAAGGCCTGGACGTGCTGCGCGACGCGCTGGCCAGCGGCAAGGGCGTGGTGGGCATCACCAGCCACCTAGGCAACTGGGAAGTGCTCAACCACTTCTATTGCGACCAGTGCAAACCGATCATCTTCTACCGCCCACCGAAGCTGAAGGCGGTGGACGAGCTGCTGCGCAAGCAGCGTGTGCAGCTGGGCAACCGTGTGGCCCCGTCCACCCGTGAAGGCATCCTCAGTGTCATCAAGGAAGTGCGCAAGGGCGGTGCCGTGGGCATTCCGGCCGACCCCGAGCCGAGCCTTTCCAGCGGCCTCTTCGTGCCCTTCCTCGGCACCACCGCGCTGACCAGCAAGTTCGTCCACGGCATGCTTTCCGGCGGCAAGGCCCGCGGGGTGTTCCTGCATGCGCTGCGCTTGCCCGATGGCTCCGGCTTCAAGGTGATTCTCGAGGCCGCGCCCGAGGCCATGTACAGCGAGGACGCCGAGACCTCGGTCGCCGCCATGAGCGGTGTGGTCGAGCGCTATGTGCGCACCTACCCGACCCAGTACATGTGGAGCATGAAGCGCTTCAAGAAGCGTCCCGAAGGGGAGAAACGCTGGTATTGAGGCGCCTTATGGCGCCTTTTTTCCGTCACCGCTGTGCGCCGCTGCGGTTTTAGGCTATTAACGGCACACCAAGGCTGAGGATGGCGAACAGACGATGTCGAACCAGCGGCAGTACCCGCGCACTCCGATGAAGTGCCGGATCAAGATCAGTCACGAAAGCTTCGGCGAAATACTCGCCCAGACCCGCGACCTCTCCGATGGCGGTGTCTACGTGCGCCACCCCGATCTCGTCGCCCTGCCCCTGGGCACCATCGTCACCGGCCAGGTCCAGGACCTGCCCTTCGAGGCGCCGGTCTTGCAGATGGAGATCATGCGCGCGGATGCCGAAGGCGTCGGCCTGCGCTTCATCGATCGCTGACTCAGCCGTCGCCCTCTGCGCCCATCAGCACCAGGGCCTCGCAGCCTTCACGGCGACATCCCCAGCGATATTCCTCCCGGGTCGGCCCGTCACCGCGCCAGGTGGTGGCCGTGGCCGCCGCATTGATGCGGAAGTTCCACATCTGGCCACGCCCGTCATGCACCCGCCCTTCGATGCTGCAGGGCAGCCAGGCGAACTGGTGATGCAGGACCACGCCATCGAGCAGCTCGCCGAGGGTGAAGAAACGCTCGACCTGGGCCTTCGACATCGACCAGCCCGCGCAGGCTTCGGCGGTGGCCATGTCGGTGTTGGTCACACCTTCGAACAGCGGGCGCGAGGCTTCGAGCAGCGTATAGGGCCCACTGGGCTCGGCGGCACCGGCCGGCAGCGCTAGCGTCATGGCCAGCGCGAAGGGCACGAGGCGGCTCATGGCGGCACTCAACGGGGCGCTGCCTGGCGGTCGAGACGCTTGAGGAACACCGTCATCTCCTTCTCCGCCTGCTTGTCGCCCTGGGCCTGGGCGGCTTGCAGCCCCTGGGTCCAGGCCTGCCGTGCACCCTCGTCGTCACCTGCCTGTTGCAGCGCCTTGCCGAGCAGCTTCCACGCCGCCGAGTACTTGGCGTCGAAGGCCACGCAGGCCTTCAGGTGTTCAGCGGCCCGGGCAGTGTCGCCCTGGTCGAGGTAGCCCTTGCCGAGGCCGAAGCGCAGCAGCGAGTTGTCGTTGCCCTTGGCGAGCATCTTCTCCAGTCCTTCGAGCATTTCCCCTCCTCCCTTGTTCGTGCGTCTTTAGAAGAACGTCAGCCCGACCTGGAACAGGCGCTCGGCATCACGGATGTACTTCTTGTCGACGAGGAACAGGATCACGTGGTCGCCGGACTCGATCACCGTGTCGTCGTGGGCGATCAGCACCTCGTCGTTGCGGATGATGGCGCCGATGGTAGTGCCCGGCGGCAGGGCGATGTCTTCGATCATGCGGCCCACCACCTTGCTCGACTTGGCGTCGCCGTGGGCGATGGCCTCGATGGCCTCGGCCGCGCCCCGGCGCAGGGAGTGCACGCTGACGATGTCGCCGCGGCGCACGTGGGTCAGCAGGGTGCCGATGGTGGCCAGCTGCGGGCTGATGGCGATGTCGATGTCGCCGCCCTGCACCAGGTCGACGTAGGCGGGGTTGTTGATGATGGTCATCACCTTGCGCGCGCCCAGGCGCTTGGCCAGCAGCGAGGACATGATGTTGGCCTCGTCGTCGTTGGTCAGCGCCAGGAAGATGTCGGCATCGTTGATGTTCTCTTCCACCAGCAGGTCGCGGTCGGAGGCGCTGCCCTGCAGCACCACGGTGCTGTCGAGGGTGTCGGAGAGGTAGCGGCAGCGGGCCGGGTTCATCTCGATGATCTTCACCTGGTAGCGGCTCTCGATGGCCTCCGCCAGGCGCTCACCGATATGGCCGCCACCGGCGATGACCACGCGCTTGTAGCTGTCCTCCAGGCGGCGCATCTCGCTCATCACGGCGCGGATGTGCGCCTTGGCGGCGATGAAGAAGACCTCGTCGTCGGCCTCGATCACCGTGTCGCCCTGGGGCGTGATCGGCCGGTTGCGGCGGAAGATCGCGGCGACGCGGGTGTCGACGTTGGGCATGTGCTGGCGCAGCTGGCGCAGCTCCTGGCCCACCAGCGGGCCGCCGTAGTAGGCCTTCACGCCCACCAGCTGGGCCTTGCCCTCGGCGAAGTCGATCACCTGCAGCGCGCCGGGGTATTCGATCAGGCGCTTGATGTAGTTGGTGACCACCTGCTCGGGGCTGATCAGCACGTCCACCGGGATCGCTTCGTTGTCGAACAGGCCGGCGCGGGTCAGGTAGGCCGCCTCGCGCACGCGGGCGATCTTGGTCGGGGTGTGGAACAGGGTGTAGGCGACCTGGCAGGCCACCATGTTCACCTCGTCGCTGTTGGTCACCGCCACCAGCATGTCGGCGTCGTCGGCACCGGCCTGGCGCAGCACGGTGGGGAAGGAGCCCCGCCCCTGCACGGTGCGGATGTCGAGGCGGTCGCCGAGGTCGCGCAGGCGTTCAGCGTCGGTGTCCACCACCGTGATGTCGTTGGCTTCGCCGGAGAGGTGCTCGGCGAGGGTGCCGCCGACCTGTCCCGCACCGAGGATGATGATCTTCACTGATCGCTCCGTTAGCCGCGCGGTGAGGCGGCGATCTTTATCAGCTTGGCATAGTAGAAGCCGTCGTGGCCGTCTTCCTGGGCCAGCAGCTGGCGCCCGTGGGGTTGCTTGAGGCCGAAGCTGCCGGCGATATCCAGTTCGCGGGCGCCGGGTGTGCGGGCGAGGAAGGCGGCGATGTTCTCGCTGTTCTCCATCGGCAGCGTGGAGCAGGTGGCGTAGACGAGCACGCCGCCGACTTCGAGTGTGGGCCACAAGGCGTCGAGCAGCTCGCCCTGCAGCTGCGCCAGGGCGGGGATGTCCTCGGCCTGGCGGGTCAGCTTGATGTCGGGGTGGCGGCGGATCACGCCGGTGGCCGAGCAGGGTGCGTCCAGCAGGATGCGCTGGAACGGTTTGCCGTCCCACCAGGCAGCAGTATCGCGGCCGTCGGCGGCGATCAGCGTGGCCTGCAGGCCGAGGCGCTGAAGGTTCTCGCGCACCCGTACCAGGCGGCTCTCTTCCAGGTCCACGGCCACCACGCCGGCCAGGCCGGGCTCGGCTTCCAGCAGGTGGCAGGTCTTGCCGCCGGGGGCGCAACAGGCGTCGAGCACGCGCTGGCCGGGGGCGAGTTCGAGCAGGTCGGCGGCCAGCTGCGCGGCTTCGTCCTGCACGCTGACGCGGCCTTCGGCGAAGCCGGGCAGGGTCTTCACGTCACGGGCTTCGAGCAGGCGGATGCCGTCGCGACTGAATGTGCAGGGCTCGGCCTCGATGCCGACCTGGCGCAGTTCGGCAAGGTAGGCGTCGCGCTCGCCGTGACGGCGGTTGACCCGCAGGATCAGTGGCGGGTGCGCGTTGTTGGCGGCGCAGATCGCTTCCCAGTGCTCGGGCCAGGCCGCCTTGAGCGCCTTCTGCAGCCAGCGCGGGTGGGCGGTGCGCACCATGGGGTCGCGCTCCAGCTCGGCGAAGATCGCCTCGCCGTCACGCTGGGCATTGCGCAGCACGGCGTTGAGCAGGCCCTTGGCCCAGGGCTTCTTCAGCTTCTCGGCGGCCCCCACGGTTTCGCCGATGGCGGCGTGGGCGGGGATGCGGCTGTAGAACAGTTGATAAAGGCCGACCAGCAGCAGCGCCTCCACATCCTTGTCGGCACTCTTGAAAGGCTTTTGCAGCAGGCGTTCGGCCAGGGCCGAGAGCCGGGGCTGCCAGCGGGCCGCGCCGAAGGCGAGGTCCTGGGCGAGACCGCGATCGCGCGGATCGACCTTGTCCAGTTGTGTGGGCAGGCTGCCGCCCAGCGAGGCCTTGCCGGAGAGGACGGCGGTCAGCGCACGGGCTGCGGCGAGACGCGGGTTCATGCGCCGAGCACCAGGCCGGTGGCGAACTGCTCACGGCGGCTGTTGAACAGGTCGGCGAAACCCAGCGGCTTGCCGCCGGGCAGTTGCAGGCGGGTCAGGCGCAGGGCGCCGCTGCCGCAGGCTACGGTCAGGCCGTCCTTGTTGGCGGCGAGGATCTGCCCCGGCTGGCCCTGGCCTTCGCCGAGCTGAGCGGCCAGTACCTTCAGCGGCTCGCCACCGAGGGTGCTGTGGCAGATGGGCCAGGGGTTGAAGGCGCGCACCAGGCGCTCCAGCTCATCGGCCGGGCGGCTCCAGTCGATGCGGGCTTCGTCTTTGTTCAGCTTGTGCGCATAGGTGGCCAGGGCATCGTCCTGCACCTCGCCCACCAGGGTGCCGGCGGCGAGTTGCCCGATGGCTTGCACCACGGCTTGCGGGCCAAGGGCGGCGAGGCGGTCGTGGAGGCTGCCGCCGGTGTCGTCGGCGGTGATCGGGGTGACGACCTTGAGCAGCATCGGCCCGGTGTCCAGGCCCGCTTCCATCTGCATCACGGTGACGCCGCTCTCGGCATCGCCAGCCTGCACCGCACGCTGGATCGGCGCGGCGCCACGCCAGCGCGGCAGCAGCGAGGCATGGCTGTTGATGCAGCCGAGGCGCGGGGTATCGAGTACCACCTGGGGCAGGATCAGGCCGTAGGCGACCACCACCATCAGGTCGGCACCGAGGGCCTTGAGCTCGGCCTGGGCATCGGCGTCACGCAGGGTCGGCGGCTGCATCACGGGGATGCCGTGCTGCAGGGCGAGTTGCTTGACCGGGCTCGGCATCAGCTTCTGGCCACGGCCCGCCGGGCGGTCCGGCTGGGTGTAGACGGCGACGATGCTGTGCGGCGTGTCGAGCAGGGCCTTGAGGTGCTCGGCGGCGAACTCCGGGGTGCCGGCGAAGACGAGGCGCAGTGCTTGGGTCATGCGGGGCTCACTTGGTCACTCTGAAAAAGAAAAAGGCTTGCCGGAGCAAGCCTTTGGGGTTCGGCGATCAAGCCTGCTGGCGGTGCTGCTTTTCCAGCTTCTTCTTGATCCGGTCGCGCTTGAGCGTCGACAGGTAATCGACGAACAGCTTGCCGTTGAGGTGGTCGCACTCGTGCTGGATGCACACCGCGAGCAGCCCCTCGGCGATCAGCTCGTAGGGCTTGCCGTCGCGATCCAGGGCCTTGATGCGCACCTTCTGCGGGCGGTCGACGTTCTCGTAGAAGCCCGGTACCGACAGGCAGCCTTCCTGGTACTGGTCCATCTCGTCGGTCAGGGATTCGAACTCGGGGTTGATGAAGACCATGGGCTCGGACTTGTCTTCGGACAGGTCCATCACCACCACGCGCTTGTGCACGTTGACCTGAGTCGCGGCGAGGCCGATACCCGGTGCGTCGTACATGGTTTCGAACATGTCGTCGATCAACTGGCGCACAGCGTCATCAACCACGTCCACCGGTTTGGCGATGGTACGCAGGCGTGGATCGGGAAATTCGAGGATGTTCAGGATCGCCATATGCGTTTGTGATGCACTTGTAGAATAAAGTCAAAATCCGCTGCTAAGATGATGAGCAGCATTGAAAAACGCCTGCAGAGCCCGGTTGGGGCGGCTCCCAGGCCGTTTCGCGTGAACGCACATAATAAAGGGATTCACCGCATGAGGAAATCACTACTCGCCCTGCTGCTCCTTGCTGCCAGTGGGCTGGCACAGGCTGCGGTGGAACTCAAGGAAGGCCACCCGGAGCACTACACGGTAGTGCGTGGGGATACCCTCTGGGATATCTCGGGCAAGTTCCTGCGCGAGCCCTGGAAGTGGCCGGAAATCTGGCACGCCAACCCGCAGATCGAGAACCCGCACCTGATCTACCCGGGCGACAGCCTTAGCCTCGTCTATGTCGATGGCCAGCCTCGCCTGATGCTGGATCGCGGCGCGTCCCGCGGCACCATCAAGCTGTCGCCCCAGGTGCGCAGCACGCCGATGGCCGAAGCCATTCCGACCATCCCGCTGGAAGCCATCAACAGCTTCCTGCTGAGCAACCGCATCGTCGACACGCCCGAGCAGTTCAACAGCGCGCCCTACATCGTCGCCGGCAATGCCGAGCGCGTGGTCAGCGGCGCGGGCGATCGCGTCTATGCACGCGGCAGCTTCGACGAGCAGAACCCCACCTACGGCATCTTCCGTCAGGGCAAGACCTACATCGACCCCGAGACCAAGGAATTCCTCGGCATCAACGCCGACGACATCGGTGGCGGTGACCTGGTGGCCCAGGAAGGCGACGTGGCTACCATGACCCTCACCCGTTCGACCCAGGAAGCCCGCCTGGGCGATCGCCTGTTCCCGACCGAACAGCGTTCGGTGAACTCCACCTTCATGCCCAGTGCTCCGAGCACCGACGTCAAGGGGGTGATCCTCGACGTGCCCCGTGGCGTGAACCAGATCGGCCAGTTCGATGTGGTGACCATCAACAAGGGCAAGCGCGACGGCCTGGTGGAGGGCAACGTGCTGGCGGTCTACAAGACCGGTGAGACCGTGCGTGACCGCGTCACCGGCGAGTCGGTGAAGATCCCCGATGAGCGTGCCGGCCTGCTGATGGTGTTCCGCACCTACGACAAGCTCAGCTACGGCCTGGTCCTAGCGGCCAGCCGACAGCTGGCGGTGATGGACAAGGTGCACAATCCCTAAGCAAACCAAGCCCCCGTCCTACGGGGGCTTGTTGTATACAGGGTGGCCAGCCGCCCTGCGCGGCGATGGTCAAGGACGATCCCCGTGCCGCCCGCCTCCCCCGCTGAAATCGAAGCCCGCCTGCGTCTTCACAGCCTTCCCGAACTCGGCCCCCAGCGTTTTCGCGTCCTGATCGACGCCTTCGGCAGCGCCTCCGCTGCCCTCAGTGCCCCGGCCGCTGCCTGGCGTTCGCTGCGCCTGCCCGAGGCCAGCGCTGGCCCCCGCCGCAGCGAAGAGGTGCGCGATTGTGCCGCCCGGTCACTGGCCTGGCTGGAACAGGAAGGCAACCACCTGCTGATGTGGGACGACCCCCGCTACCCCGCCCTGCTCGCCCAACTCAACGATGCCCCGCCGCTGCTGTTCGTGCGGGGTGACCCTGCCCTGCTCGAACGCCCGCAACTGGCCATGGTCGGCAGCCGCCGCGCCTCCCGTGCCGGGCTGGATACCGCCCACGCCTTTGCACGCACCCTCGCCGCCGGGGGCTTCTGCATCACCAGCGGCCTGGCCCTGGGCATCGACGGTGCCGCCCACCGGGGCGCGCTGGATGCCGGCGGGCACACGGTCGCCGTGCTCGGCACCGGGCTGGAGCGCATCTACCCGAGCCGGCACCAGGCGCTCGCGGCGGCGATAGTCGAAAGCGGCGGGGCGCTGGTTTCCGAGCTGCCGCTGGACTGCGCGCCCCAGGCCAGCAACTTCCCCCGGCGCAACCGCATCATCAGCGGGCTCTCGCTGGGCGTGCTGGTGGTGGAGGCGAGCCCGTCCAGCGGCTCGCTGATCACCGCGCGCCTGGCCGCCGAGCAGGGCCGTGAGGTCTACGCCATCCCCGGCTCCATCCACCATCCCGGTGCGCGCGGCTGCCACCAGTTGATACGCGACGGCGCCGTGCTGGTGGAGACGGTCGGGCACGTGCTCGAAGCCTTGAGTGGCTGGCAGGTGGTCGCGCCAGAACCCCACGCCGCGTTGCTGGACCACCCGCTGCTGGACCTGCTGCGTGCCGCGCCCTACAGCAGCGAGGCCCTGGCCAGCGCCAGTGGCTGGGAGCTGCCCCGGGTGCTGGCCGCGCTCACCGACCTCGAACTCGACGGCTGCATCGCCCGTGAGGCGGGGCTCTGGGTGCACCGTCGTGGTTGAGGCCTGTACACTCGCGCCATCGTTTTTCGGGAGTGGGCAATGGTCAGCAACTGGCGGGTTCAGCAAGTGGCGCGGATGGTGCGCGATGGCGGTGTTATCGCCTACCCCACGGAAGCCGTCTGGGGGCTCGGCTGCGATCCCTGGAACGAGGACGCCGTCTACCGCCTGCTGGCGCTCAAGGCGCGGCCGGTGGAGAAAGGGCTGATCCTGGTGGCCGACGCTATCGAGCAGTTCGACTTCCTCCTCGACGACCTGCCCGATGAATGGAAGGACACGCTGGCCGCCTCCTGGCCCGGCCCCAACACCTGGCTGGTGCCGCACCAGAACCTGTTGCCGGAATGGATCACCGGGCAGCACGAAAGCGTTGCCCTGCGCGTCAGCGATCACCCGGTGGTGCGTGCCCTGTGCGCCCAGGTCGGGCCGCTGGTGTCCACCTCCGCCAACCCCGCCGGACGGCCTTCCGCCGTGTCGCGCCTGCGTGTGCAGCAGTACTTCCCCGGCGAGCTGGATGCCGTGCTGGTGGGCGCCCTCGGGGGCCGCCGCAACCCCAGCACCATCCGCGACCTGGTCACCGGCCAGGTCGTGCGCGCCTCCTGATCAGGGCAGCAGCACGCTCGAACCGCTGGTGCGCCGGCCTGCCAGGTCGGCATGGGCGCGGGCGATATCGGCCAGGGCATAGCGCTGGCCGATCTCCACCTTCAGCGCGCCGCTGGCGATCATCCCGAACAGCTCGTCGGCCATGGCCTGCAGATGCGCCGGCGTGTCGGCGTAGCTGCCCAGCGTCGGCCGGGTGACGTAGATCGAACCCTTCTGCGCCAGCACCCCGAGGTTGACCCCGCTTACCGCGCCCGAGGCATTGCCGAAGCTCACCAGCAGCCCGCGCGGGGACACGCAATCCAGCGAGGTTTCCCAGGTGTCCTTGCCCACCGAGTCGTAGACCACCGGGCATTTGCGCCCTTCGGTCAGCTCCAGCACCCGTTGCACCACGTTCTCGCGGCTGCTGTCGATGCAGGCCCAGGCACCCAGGGCCTTGGCCCGCTCGGCCTTCTCGACGGAGCCGGCAACCCCGATCAGGCGTGCACCGATGGCCTTGGCCCACTGGCAGGCGATGGAGCCGACACCGCCGGCGGCGGCATGGAACAGCACCGTCTCGCCGGCCTTCAGCACGTGGGTCTGGCGCAGCAGGTACTGCACCGTCAGGCCCTTGAGCATCACCGCCGCCGCCTGCTCGTAGCTGATGGCGTCCGGCAGCTTCACCAGGTTGGCCGTCGGCAGCACGTGGTACTCGCCATAGGCACCCAGGGGCCCGGTGCCGTAGCCGACCCGGTCGCCCACCTTCAGGTGCTCGACGCCCGCGCCCACGGCATCCACCTCGCCGGCACCCTCGTTGCCCAGCCCGGAAGGCAGGGAGGCGGCCGGATACAGGCCGCTGCGGAAATAGGTCTCGATGAAGTTGAGGCCGATGGCGTGGTTGCGCACCCGCACCTGGCCCGGTCCCGGTTCGGCGATGGGCGCCTCCACCAGTTCGAGCACCTCGGGACCGCCGTACTGGGAAAACTGCACGCGTCTGGCCATGGCCGACTCTCCTTCATCTGGGGAAAGCCCCAATCCAAGCCTTCCGCTTGATCGGCGTCAAGCCACTGCACGGCCCCTGCGGTGGTATGCTTGCGCCCTCTTTTTCCCCTGCAAGCCCCGCCAGCTGGCGCTCGCAAGCCGATTCAAGGTGCATTCGACGTGAGTAAACACATTGAGGCCGTGAAGGCCTACCTGCTCGATCTGCAAGACCGTATCTGTGCCGAACTGGCAGCCGAGGACGGCGGCGCCGGCTTCTTCGAAGAAGCCTGGGAGCGCCCTGCCGGCGGTGGCGGCCGCACCCGCGTGCTGGAAAACGGCAAGCTGATCGAGAAGGGCGGGGTCAACTTCTCCCATGTGTTCGGCAGCAGCCTGCCGCCGTCGGCCAGTGCCCATCGCCCGGAGCTGGCCGGCCGTGGCTTCCAGGCCCTGGGCGTGTCCCTGGTGATCCACCCGGAGAACCCGCACATCCCCACCTCCCACGCCAACGTGCGTTTCTTCATCGCCGAGAAGGAAGGCGAAGAGCCGGTCTGGTGGTTCGGTGGCGGCTTCGACCTGACCCCCTACTACGCCCACGAGGAAGACTGCGTGCTCTGGCACCAGGTGGCCCGCGACGCCTGCGCGCCCTTCGGCGAAGACGTCTACCCGCGCTACAAGGAATGGTGCGACCGCTACTTCCACCTCAAGCACCGCAACGAACCGCGCGGCATCGGCGGCCTGTTCTTCGACGACCTGAACCAGTGGGACTTCGACACCAGCTTCGCCTTCATGCGCGCCATCGGCGACGCCTACATCCAGGCCTACCTGCCCATCGTGCGCAAGCGTCGCCACACCCCCTTCACCGAGCAGCAGCGCGAGTTCCAGGCCTTCCGCCGCGGCCGCTACGTGGAGTTCAACCTGGTGTTCGACCGCGGCACCCTGTTCGGCCTGCAATCCGGTGGTCGTACCGAATCCATCCTCATGTCCCTGCCGCCCCAGGTGCGCTGGGGCTATGACTGGAAACCGGAGCCGGGCAGCGAGGAAGCGCGCCTGACGGAGTACTTCCTTCAGGACAGAAATTGGCTTGAGGAGGCAGGGCTCTGATGGACCGCTACGCCGTCTTCGGCAACCCCATCGGCCACAGCAAGTCGCCGCTGATCCACCGCCTGTTCGCCGCGCAGACCGGCCAGGCCCTGGAGTACGAGGCGTTGCTGGCGCCCCTGGACGACTTCACCGGCTTCGCCCGCGCCTTCTTCGCGCAGGGCCTGGGCGGCAACGTCACCGTGCCCTTCAAGGAACAGGCCTTCCAGATGGCCGACAGCCTCAGCGAGCGCGCCCGCCGCGCCGGTGCGGTGAACACCCTCAAGCGCCTGGATGACGGCAGCCTGCTGGGCGACAACACCGACGGCGCCGGCCTGGTGGGCGACCTGATGCGCAACGCCGGGCTCGAGCTCGCCGGCAAGCGCATCCTCCTGCTCGGCGCTGGTGGTGCCGTGCGTGGCGTGCTAGAACCCCTGCTGGCCCAGCGCCCGGCTGCGGTGGTGATCGCCAACCGCACGGTGGATAAGGCCGAGCAGCTGGCCCGTGAATTCGCCGACCTGGGCCCGGTGCTGGCCAGTGGTTTCGATTGGCTGGAAGAGCCGGTGGACCTGATCGTCAACGGCACCTCCGCCAGCCTCGCCGGCGAGCTGCCGCCCATCTCGCCGAGCCTGATCGAGGCCGGCCACACGGTCTGCTACGACATGATGTACGGCGCGCAGACCACCGCCTTCAACCGCTGGGCCCAGGAGCAGGGCGCCGCGCGTACCCTCGACGGCCTGGGCATGCTGGTGGAGCAGGCGGCCGAAGCCTTCCTGCTCTGGCGTGGTGTGCGCCCGGAAACGGCGCCGGTCCTCGCCGAACTGCGCCGGCTGCTGGCCCAGGGCTGATTCGGTCGCCCCGGGCTACGGCTCGATCACCAGCCGGCTGTGCTCGTCTTCCAGCTTGCGCAGCTCGCGCTCCACATGGGGCCGGGCGCGGCGCAGCACCAGGGTGCGGCCCTCGCCGTCCAGGCGCCGCGCCTCGTTGTGCAGCAGGCTCACCCCGGCGAAGTCGATGAAGTTGATGTGGTGCCCGTCCAGCACTAGGCGCTTGCCCCGGCTGCGCTGGATCAGCCGCTGCACATAGGGGCAGGCGCCGAAGAAGATCGAGCCCTCGATGCGCAGCACCTCCTCCTCGGCATCGCCGGAATGCAGCACGCGCGGCTGCGAGGTGCGCTTGAGGTAGAAGAACAGCGACGCCAGCACCCCCGCGTAGATCGCCGTCTGCAGCTCCAGCACCAGGGTGGCCAAGGCCGTCAGCGCCATCACCACGAACTCCGCCCGGCTCACCCGCCACAGCTGGCGCATGCCCGGCAGGTCGATCAGGTTCCAGCAGATCAGCAGGATGCTCGCCGCCATCGCCGGCAACGGGATATGGGCGATCAGCCGCGCGCCCGCCAGGGCGAACAGCGCCACCCACACCGCCGAGCACACCCCCGCCAAGGGTGAATGGGCGCCGGCCTGCAGGTTCAGCGCCGAGCGGGTGAAGGAACCGCTGGAGAGATAGCCGGAGAACCAGGCCCCGACCAGGTTGGACAGGCCCTGGCCCCGGGTCTCGCGGTTGGCGTCCAGCACCTGTTGCGACTGCGCGGCCAGGGCGCGGGCGATGGACAGGCTCATTACCAGGCCGAGCAGGCCGCAGGCCACCGCCGACGGCAGCAGGCGCAGGATGTCGTCGAGGTCGAAGCGCAGCGTGGTGAACGGCGGCAGGCTGCCCTCGAAGGGTGGCACCAGTGGCACGCCGGCCATGCTGGCGGGGAACGCCATTACCAGCAGGCTGCCCGCCACCAGGCCCAGCAACAGGGCCGGCAGGCGCGGGGCGAAGCGTCGCAGCAGCAGCGTCACCACCAGGGTCGCCAGCGCCACCAGCACCGAAGGCACATGCACTTCGCGCACGTGCCCGGCCAGTTCCAGTGCGCCCTGCAATGCCGTAGCGCGGCCTTCCAGGCTGGGCAGGCCGAGCAGGTTGGGGATCTGCCCCAGGGCGATGACCAGTGCCGCACCGCAGGTGAAGCCGATCACCACCGACTGCGAGACGAAGTTGGCCAGGGCGCCGAAGCGCAAGACACCGAGCAGCCACTGGAACAGCCCGGCGAGGAAGGTCAGCAGCAGCACCAGGGCGATGTAGTCGCCGCTGCCCGGCAGGGCCAGGGGGCTGACGCTGGCGAACAGCACCACGGAGATCGCCGCCGTCGGCCCGCCGATCAGGTGCCAGGACGAGCCCCAGAGGCAGGCGATGATCACCGGCACCACGGCGGCATAGAGGCCGTATTCGGCCGGCAGCCCGGCGATCAGCGCATAGGCGATGGATTGCGGCAGGGCGAGGATGGCGCCGGTGAGGCCCACCAGCGCGTCACGCCCGAGGCTGCGCCCGGTGGTCCGGGGCAGCCAGTCGAGGAAGGGGAAGAGGGTGGAAGGCTTCATCGTGGGACGGGCAGGGCCTCATCGGCAGGCGTGGGAAACGTGGTGCGAACTTTCAATCGCGATGGGCAGCGACCATACGCCACCTCGGGCGAATTGGGGCCGTTTCATGGCCCCCGCGAATCACAGCTTCGCCTTCACCGCCGCCAGCCCGTCGCCACCCTCGCGGGTGGTCACGCCCTGCAGCCAGCCCTCGACCACCTGCGGGTTGGCCTTGAGCCAGGCCTTCACCGCCTCGTCGTTGCTGGCGTTCTTGCTCAGCACCTCGTTCATCACCGCGTTCTCCATCTCCTGGGTGAACGCCAGGTTGGCCAGCAGCTTGCCGACGTTGGGGCACTGCTGGGCGTAGCCCTTGCGCGCCAGGGTGTTCACCGTGCCGCTCTCGCCGAAGTACTTCTCGCCGCCCTTGAGGTACTTCATGTCGTACTGCACGTTCATCGGGTGCGGGGTCCAGCCGAGGAACACCACGAACTCCTTGCGCTTCACCGCGCGGCCCACCTGCACCAGCATCGCCTGCTCGCTGGACTCCACCAGCTTCCAGTCGCCCAGGCCGAATTCATCGCCCTTGATCATGTCCTGGATGGAGATGTTGGCCGGCGAGCCGGCGGCGATGCCGTAGAGGGTGTGCTTGAACCTGTCGGCGTGCTTGTCCAGGTCGGCGAAGGTCTTCACCCCCGCGTCATAGGCGTAAGTGGGCACCGCCAGGGTGTACTCGGTGCCGCCGAGGTTCTGCGCCACCTTGTCCACCTCGCCGGCGGCGACGAACTTGTCGTAGTTGCTCTGCTGGGCCGGCATCCAGTTGCCGAGGAAGACGTCCACCTGGCCCTTCTGCAGCCCGGCGAAGATGATGGGCACCGCCAGGGTCTGGGTCTCGGCCTTGTAGCCCAGGCCGTCCAGCAGCAGGCGGGCGACGCCGTTGGTGACGGCGATGTCGCTCCAGCCCGGGTCGCCCAGCTTCACGGTGGCGCAGCGGGCGTCCTCGGCTTGAGCGGTGGCGATCAGGGCGCTGGAAAGCAGCGCGGCGGCGAACAGGGTGGTGGTGGTCTTCATGCCTTTTCCTTGTGAGTGAAGGTGTGGCCGGCCGTGGGTTCGTCCCCTCTGGTCATGGCTGTGGATAACGTGCGCGGCGCTCCAGGTCATCGAGGTCGATGTGGTTGCGCATGTATTGCTGGCTGGCGTCCACCCAGGGCTGGTGGTCCCAGCTGGTGAGCCGGCCCTGCTCCAGGGCGCCGGCGACGAAGCGGCGGCGGCGCTGGCTGGCGAGCGCCGCCTGGTGGATCGCGGGGATGTCCCAGCGCGCCCGGGCTTCGGCGAGGAAGGCCTCGAGCACCTCGCGGTGGCTCGCGGATGCGGCCAGGTTCTCCAGTTCGCGAGGGTCGCTTTCCAGGTTGAAGAGCAGCAGCGGGTCCTGTTCCGAATAGACGAATTTCCACGGGCCACGGCGGATCATCATCAACGGGCTGGTGGTGCCTTCGGCCATGTATTCGCCGAACACCTCGTCATGCCCGCCCTCGCCCGCCAGGTGCGGCAGCAGCGAGCGGCCGTCCAGCGGCAGCTGTGGGTCCAGGGTGCCGCCGGCCAGTTCCACCAGGGTCGGCAGCAGGTCCATTGTCGAGACCGAAGCCTTCACCCGGCGCGGCGCGAAACGCTGCGGCGCATGCACCAGCATCGGCACCCGCGCGGCCATCTCGAACCAGTGCATCTTGTACCAGAGGCCGCGCTCGCCAAGCATGTCGCCGTGGTCGCCGGAGAACACCAGGATGGTGTCCTCGGCCAGGCCACAGTCCTCCAGAGTCTTGAGCAGGGTGCCGATCTGCGCGTCGACGTAGCTGCAGGCGCCGAAGTAGGCGCGGCGGGCGTCGATGATCTTCTGCTCGGGCAGCGGCTTGTCCCACAGGTCGATGACCTTCAGCAGGCGCTGGGCGTGCGGGTCCTGCTCATGCTGGGCCAGCTGCACCGAGGGCAGCGGGATGTCCTCCTCGCGGTACAGGTCCCAGTACTCGCGGGGAATGGTGTAGGGGTCGTGGGGGTGAGTCATCGACACCGTCAGGCAGAAGGGCCGCCCGGCCTGTTCACGCACATGGTCGTAGAGGTACTGGCGCGCCTTGAACACCACCTCATCGTCGAAATCCAACTGGTTGGTGCGCACGCAGGGCCCGGCCTGCAGCACCGAGGACATGTTGTGGTACCAGCTCGGGCGCACGTCCGGCTCGTCCCAGTTCACCGCCCAGCCGTAGTCGGCGGGGTAGATGTCGCTGGTCAGGCGTTCCTCGTAGCCGTGCAACTGGTCCGGGCCACAGAAGTGCATCTTGCCGGACAGCGCGGTGCGGTAACCCAGGCGGCGCAGGTTATGGGCGTAGGTGGGCACGTCGGCGGGGAAGTCGGCGGCGTTGTCGTAGGCACCGATCTTCGACGGCAGCTGGCCGCTCACCAGGGTGAAGCGCGAGGGCGCGCAGAGCGGGCTGTTGCAGTAGGCCGAGTCGAACACCACGGCACGTTCCGCCAAGCGCGAAAGATTGGGCATGTGCAGGGGCAGGCCACCGTGGAAGGGCATCAGTGGCGCGGCCATCTGGTCGGCCATGATGAAGAGGATGTTGGGGCGGTTCATGGGGCCTTCATCCATATGATCGGTTTATGCGAGAGTGCTGGCGTCGATCATGGAATCGCCGCACCTTTTCGGTAAACCGCATGGGCGGACATGCCTCGGATAAGTAATCGTTATGGCAGACCTGCAACCCGAACTCTCCCTCGACCTGCTGCGCGTATTCGAAGCGGCGGCGCGCCACCTGAGCTTCACCGCCGCGGCGGTGGAACTGGGCACCACCCAGCCGGCGGTGAGCCAGCAGATCCAGCGCCTGGAGAAGCAGCTGGCGACGCGGCTGTTCGACCGCGTCTACCGCGGCATCGAACTGACTGACAGCGGCCGCCTGCTCTTCGTTCATGTGCAGGACGGCCTGCGCGCCATCAACCTCGGCCTGGAGGCGGTGGGTGCGCGGGCCCAGCACGAGGTGCTGCAGGTGGCCACCGACTTCGCCTTCGCCGCCTACTGGCTGATGCCGCGCCTGCACCGCTTCCACGAAGCCCACCCGGAAATCGACGTCAGCCTGGTGACCAGCGACCGCACCATGAACATGCTGCGTTCGGAGATCGACGTCGCCATCGCCTTCGGTGACGGCCGCTTCAAGCACGGCGACGCGCTGCTGCTGTTCCGCGAAGAGGTGTTCCCCATCTGCAGCCCACGCCTGCTCAAGGATCAGGCCGCCCCCCTGCCCGCCGCCGCCCTCGCCCAGTTGCCGCTGCTGCACCTCAAGCCCGAGGTGCGCACCCGCTGGTTCGACTGGGAGGCGCTGTTCCGCGAGCTGGGCATCGACCGCCCGCCGGGCTCCGGTTCCCTGCGTTTCGACAACTACACGCTGCTGGTGCAGGCCGCCATCGCCGGCCAGGGCGTGGCCATCGGCTGGCGCTACCTGGTGGACGACCTCATCGAGCAGGGCCTGCTGGCGCGGGTGATCGAAGGCAGCCTCACCTCCGACTTCGGCTATTACGTGGTGCTGCCCGAGCGCAAGCGCCGGGCGCGGGTAGTGGCCTGCTTCGTCGACTGGCTGCAGCGCGAGCTGGCGGACGAAGACCCGGTGCAGCGTATCCGCAACCGCGAGGGCATCGCCGTCTGACGGGCGGAGTTGGGTTTGCAGGATTTTGAGACGCCAGTCCCATAAAGGGCGCGAGCTGTCATTCGGGTTGCACAAAGCGCGGCTATCACTTCTGGGGTCATTCACTTCCCCGAGTGCTGCCGATGAAACCCCTCGTCCACCTGGCTGCAGGACTCTGCATCTGCGCCATGGCCGGCCAGGCCAACGCCTGGTCCCAGCCCACCCACAAGAACATCGTCAAGGATGCACTGGCCTACATGAACTCCCCCTATGCCACGGAGGAGATGCGCCGGGCCTACAGCTTCTACGTGAGCGCGGCCGGCAGCGAAGCCAAGGCGGGCGAAACCCTCGGTCAGGCCGCCTATGACGTGGACGACTTCAAGGACACGCGCCTGGGTGGCTGGTGGGTCGGCTACGAGCACGCGCCGCTGTGGGGCGCCGCGTCCGGCATCGTCAACTACACCTCCTACTGGCACTTCCTCAACCTCACCCGCGAGGGCGACGCCCACGGCAACCGTCACGGCGGCTACGACTACCGCTACCACAAGGTCGACGGCGGCATCTCAGACGTCGACTGGTACGCCATGGTCTACCTCTACAACCGCGAGCTGAAGCGGGCCGACTTCGACACCACCGAAGCCCACTACCGCCGTGGCAGCCGCTCCGACTGGCAGGAGCACTACGGCGACTTCCAGAACGCCGCCTTCCAGCCTGTGGATAACCTCGCCAGCTACTGGTTCGACCAGTTCCGCGCCGCGCCCTCATTGCAGACCATCGGCTACGCGCTGCACGCCACGGGCGACGTGGCCCAGCCCCACCATGTGTGGATCACCTCGGCCAACGGCCACTCCAGCTGGGAAGGCTGGGTCGACGACCACTACGCCAGCGAACGCCTCAACGACCAGGCCGCGGTGGCCAACCTCATCGGCCGCTACGACGCCAGCCGCAGCGTCAGCGACTTGATGCTGCAGACCGGCCGCGTCGCCTACGCGCACCCCGAGCCGCTCTACGACACCAGCTATGCAACCCGCCTGCGCGTGGCCAAGGAGCTGATCCCCGAATCCATCGCGCTCACCGTCAGCGTCCTGACCAAGGGAGCCAACAGCTTCAATGCACCCAAGGCACTCTGATGGACTCCGGCACCGGGCCCGGCAACTGGCCGGCCTGGTGCTGGGGCTGTACCTGGGCGCGGCCCAGGCCATGCCCACCGCCAAGGACCTGCGCATCGACGGCGAGCTGCTGCCCGGGCGCAGCATCGCCCTGCTGCAGCAGGTGCTGTCGCGGGTGAAGTTCAACACCGACCCGGCGCAGCTGCGCCGTGGCCTGGTGGAGAACCACCTGCTGGCCCGCGACGTGGAGGGCCAGCTCAACGCCCAGAGCCGCGCCGACCTGGACGCCACGGTGGAGATCGAGGCTGGCAACCTGCTGGAGCAGTACTACGGCCGCGACGCCCGCCAGGACATGCGCCCCTTCCTCCGCCAGCCGAAGCCTCTGGATTCGAAGCGCCTGCGCGAGGTGCTGGCGCCGTCCAGCAGCGTGCTGGTGGCCAACAGCCTGGTGCTCGGCCCGGTCCAGGAGCAGGCGGCGGCCAAGGTGGAGCTGATCCGCTGGCAGTTCCCCGGCGAGCCCGAGCACAGCCTCGACCTGCTGGACCTCTACCGTGGCGACAACGTCCAGGGCCAGGTGGAGCTGCAGAAGGGCAATCTGGAATACCTGGCGCGCCAGGTGCAGGCCCGGGTGCAGCGTGATCACCTCTGGTACCGCCTGGGCCGCGACGGCTTCACCCAGGCCGAGCGCGCGGGCGTCAAAGCCCTGGTGCGGGACCGCCTGGTGCGCCACCGCTACCTGCACCAGATCGGCCTCTACAGCGACTTCCACCACGAGTCCGACGCCCTGCGCGCCCTCGCCGCCCAGGTCACCGATGCCGAGGCCCAGGCCTACTACCAGCGCAACCTGGCGCAATACCGCAACGTCGCCCAGGTGCAGGCCGCGCACATCCGCCTGGGCGACCAGGCCGGCGCCGACCGCGTCTATGAGGAGTTGCAGAAGGGCCTGGATTTCGACGAAGCGGTGCGTCGCTACTCCCAGGCCGAGGACAAGACCCGCATGCCGCCAGGCGACCTGGGGCTGATCCGCCCCGCTGACGCGGACCTCGACCTGCTGCGCAAGACCGCGCTGATCCAGAAGGCCGACAGCCTGTCCCAGCCCATGCACATCGACGGCGCCTTCGAGATCGTCCGGGTGCGCAGCCGCGAGGACCGCCAACTGCCCCTGGACGACCGCAGCGTGCGCTTCGAAGTGAACCAGGCCGTGGCGCGGGAAAAGCTCGCCGCCCAGGTGGACGCGCAACTCGGTGCCCTGCTGGCCAGCGCCAAGGTGGAAGGCCTGTGAAGGGCTGGATAGGCACCGCCTTGGTCTGCAGTGCGGGCGCCGTGGCTGTGGCGGGAATCATGGTGACCCTGGAGCCGACGCCCGTGGCCGCCGTCGAAGCGGCGCCGGTGGTACGACCCAGGGTGATAGAAGCTTCAACGCCCCGTGAGCCGGTGCTCAGCCCCGCTCCGACACCTGCGCCCCGTCCTGCCGTGGCCCAGGTGGCCGCCGCGGTGCCGGAGGAACGGCCCCTGGACCAGCAGGACGCCATTCTCTTCATGCAGATGATGGAGCAGGAAGGCGACCCGCGCCGGCCCGAGCTGGGCGGCCTCAAGCCCCGCCAGGGGGCCACTGCCGCCGAGCTGGCCGACCCACGCCAGTACGCCGCGCTGGAAGACTGGCAGGCCCGCGAGCTGGTGCAGGCCTACACCAGTGGTGTGCAACAGATCCCGGAGATCCGCGCGCGTATCGAGGCGGCAGCCCAGAGCGGCGAGCGCACAGCCGCCGAGCTGGACGAAGCCCGCGCCGCCCTGCAGCAACTGGAAGCCCTGCAGAGCAAGCTGGAGCGACAGGCGCCGCAGCTGCTGCCCGGCGGTACCGCGCCGACACCGCCCAAACCCTGAGCCAGGCTGGGCGGGTTGCGGGTACCATGGCGCGTCGGTACCCGAGAGAGGTGAACATGCAGGCTGCCCCCCTACCCCGCATCAAGGGCTTCCACGCCCACATCTACTACGACGCGGACAGCTTCGAACAGGCCCGCGAACTCTGCGAAGAGGCCGCGCGCCGCTTCCCCCTGAAGATGGGCCGCATGCACCGCCAGCCCGTCGGCCCGCACCCGGACTGGAGCTGCCAGCTGGCCTTCCGCCCCGAGCTGTTCGGCGAACTCATCCCCTGGCTCGCCCTCAACCGCGCCGGCCTCAACGTGCTGGTCCACCCCATCACCGGCAGCGACCTGCGCGACCACCGCGACTACCCGATGTGGATGGGCGCCGTGCGGCCGCTGGACCTTTCCGACCTCAGCGACGGCGCCATCGAGTACGACCTCTAGCGGCTCAGGCCGGGCGCAGGGTCGCCAGGACTTCGTCCGCCGCGCGCTGGCCGGCGCGGACCGCGCCTTCCAGGTAGCCGCACCAGACAGACGACGTTTCGCTGCCGGCCCAGTGCAGGTTGCCCAGGGGCGCGCGCAGGTGGCGGCCATGGCGGCTAAGCAGGCCAGGCGGCAGTGGTGATACGCAGCCGGCGGTCCAGGGCTCGCGGTTCCAGTCCTGCTCCACGTAGGCCAGCGGTCGGCCCGCTTCCTCGCCGAACAGTCGCACCAGCTCCTTCAGCACCCGTGCCTGGCGCTTGCGAGCATTGCTCCCCGCCCGCGCCGGGTCGAGGAAAGCCAGCAGTACGCCCAGGCCCTGGTGAGCGGGGCTGCCATCGAAGGTCATCTGTACCAGCCCACTGTCGATGAAGCCGGCACCGGAGAGCCCCGACTCTTTCCAGAACGGCCGCGCATAGCTCAGGTGCACCTTCATGCCGCTGCCGCCGGTCCAGCCCTTCTGCAGGGCGGCGCGCCCCTTGGGCAGTGCCGGTGAGAAGCCGATGCGGGCCATGTCGGCGGGCATCATCGCCACTATCACCCGGCGAGCACACAGGCGGCCCAGAGCGCAATCCAGGGTGACCGCCTCCTGATCCCAGCCCTCGATGCGCCGCACCGGCGCGCCCAGTAACACCGAGGGGCCGAGTTGCTGCGCCAGGTTCAGGGACAGCCGCTGCGCGCCGCCCTGCAGGCGGAACTGCTGGGCCTGGTCGTCCAGCGCGGCGAAGCCGCCGGCGGAGTGCAGGTAGAAGAGAAACCACAGCAGCGAGACCCGGTCCGGCGCGCTGTTCAGGGTGGTGGCGACCGTGGTGGACACCGCCTCGACAGCCTCGGCATCGACGCGCTCGGCCTTCAGCCAGGCGGCGAGGCTCCAGCGGTCCCACTCTTCGGCGCGGGCTGCGCTCCAAGGGGCTTCCAGGGGCACCTGCCCCGCCATGGCCTCCAGCCGCGCCTGCAGTGCGCGCACGGCGTCCCCTGGCGGCTCGTCGGCATCGAAGGTGTAGCGCTCGCCACCCAGCAGGGCGGCCATCTGCCCGCCGCGGTACTGCGGCACCAGGGGAATGCCCAGGTCGCTGGCCAGTTCCATCACCAGCGGCTGGTCGCCGCCCACCCACTGGCCACCGCCGTCCACCTCCAGGCCATCGCCCATGGGCTGGTTGACGGTGCGCCCGCCCACCCGCTCGCGGGCTTCCAGCACCGCCACGCGCAGGCCGCTGCCGGCCAGGCGACGCGCCGCCACCAGGCCGGAGAGGCCGGCACCGATGATCGCGACATCCAGTTCCAGCGCTGCGGGTTCGGGGACCGCCGCGCGTCCGCTGCGGGTGATCGCGGCGAGCAGGGCGGCGCCGCTGAGGCACAGCAGGTGCCGACGGGTGAGTGAGGGGGTTTCGAGCAGTCGGTAGCGCATGGTGTTCTCCACTTGGTAACCAAGTTGCCGGAGGCAAAAAACGACCGCTTCCCGCGGTCGTCGGGTTCAGGCCGAGGTGGTGCGCACCGAGGCCAGGTAGAAGGGCACTGGGTCCTGGCGAGCCAGGAGCTGGCGGGCCAGGGTCAGGTAGAACCAGCGCAGCTCGGCGGGGTCGCCGTCGATGGCGCCCTGGTCGTCGGTCCAGCGCTGCCAGAGGGCCATTTCCATCTGCAGGATGCGGTTGCGGCCGATGGCGGTGATGCGCCGCCAGAAGGCATCTTCCAGGCGCTGCGCCTCGGCGGCGTCGAGCGTGGCCGGACAGGTGTCCACCTGTTGCAGCAGGCGTTCCCGCTCGGCATCCGTGGCATGGCGCGAGGCCGCCTCCAGCAGGCCGATGGCATAGAGCTGCTGGTACTCGGCCAGGTCCCGTAGCAGGCGGCTGGTGGCGTCGGATTGCAGCCGGTCGGCGCAGCGCAGCAGCAGCTCGAAGATCCGTGCATCGGCTCGGGCCGGGTCCAGCACACGGCTGGCACCGCCCTGGCGGACCTCCACCAGGCCGACGTCCTTCAACTTGTGCACGGCCTGGCGCACGGTGATGCGCGAGACGCCGTAGCGCTCGGCCAGCAGGCGCTCGGCCGGCAGCGATTCGCCGGGCGCCAGCTGGCCGTCGAGTATCTCGATGAACAGGCCTTCCAGCGCGGCGTCGGCGGCGTGCCCCTTGGGGGCGGGTGTGATCGATTCGTTCATGGCGGGAAAATTTACTTGGTTACCAAGTTAAGTCAAGGCCCCGTGGCGAATCGACGCGCGCTGAGCCACGGCCTATGATCCGCCGCCTGTTTTCGGAGACCCGCCATGCGCTACCTGCTTGTCGTCACCCTGCTCTGGGCTTTTTCCTTCAGCCTCATAGGCGAGTACCTGGCCGGGCGGGTGGACAGCGATTTCGCCGTGCTGGCGCGGGTGCTGATCGCCGCGCTGGTGTTCCTGCCCTTCACCCGCTGGCGCGGGCTGCCGACAAGGCTGCTGGCGGGGTTCTGGCTGGCCGGGGCGCTGCAGTTCGGCATCACCTACCTGTGCCTGTACCGCAGCTTCGCCGTGCTCACGGTGCCCGAGGTGCTGCTGTTCACCGTGCTCACGCCCATCTACGTGACCCTGCTGGACGACGCCCTGTCCCGCCGCTTCAGCCCTTGGGCGCTGCTGGCAGCATTGGTGGCGGTGGGTGGCGGGGTGATCATCCGTTTCGACCGCCTGGAGGGCGACTACCTGCTGGGCTTCATCCTGCTGCAGGTGGCCAACGCCACCTTCGCCGCCGGCCAGGTGCTCTGCCGTCGCCTGCTGGTGCGCTACCCGGTGGAGCAGTCGCTGCATCGCTTCTTCGGCCACTTCTTCCTTGGCGCGCTGCTACTGGCGCTGCCCTCCTTCCTGCTCTTCGGCAATCCCGAGCGCCTGCCGCAAACGGCCGTGCAATGGGGCGTGCTGGTGTGGATGGGCCTGTTCGCCACGGCCCTGGGCATGTTCTGGTGGGTCAAGGGCAGCACCGCCGTCAGCGTCGGCACCCTGGCGGTGATGAACGAACTCCACGTCCCCGCCGGCCTGGTGGTCAATCTGCTGATCTGGAACCGCGACGCCGACCTCCCCCGCCTCGCCCTGGGCGGTGCAGTCATCCTCGCCTCCCTGTGGATAAGCCGCCTGGGCCGCTCGGCCCATCCTGCAAAGCGCGCCGAATCTGGACCGTAGGGTGGGCTTCAGCCCACCACGATGCTTCAGCTATTCACCAAAGCCACCGGCATCCTCCCCAACCCCGGCCCAGTCTTCCGGTAGCAGCCCGTCTTTCACGTAGCGGTGGAAGCTCGAATAGGGCCAGTCCTTCACCTGTGTCACCAGCCCATGCCTGACCGGGTTGTGGTGGATGTAGTCGACGTGTCGCTCCAGGTCGGTCTGGTCCCTTATCTGGTGCTCCCAGAAGCGCCGTTGCCAGATGCCTTTCTCCCGCCGGTTCGCCTTGCTTGCCGAGCGTGGAGACGGAGGCAGCGTCATGGAGAACTGGCTCTTGATCAGGCTCCAGCGGCGAGAGAAGTCAGCATCCCCGGGCGGCAGGGTCCAGACGGCGTGCAGATGGTCCGGCAGTACGCAGATGGCGACGGTGTCGAAGGGCATGCGTTGCAGGGCGAGGGAGTAGGCCCGGCGCAACGAAGGGATGGCATCGGTCAGCAGTGTGGCGCGGCGATCGGCCAGGGTGACCGTGAAAAAGAAGGTGCCGCCGGGCACCAGGCTTCGGCGGTAGTTCGACATGGCAATCCGTTGCCTCGTGTTCGGGTCTTTCTTGGTGGGCTGAAGCCCACCCTACGTGGACTTCAGCTCACATGTATGGCTCAGGCGCGGGCGCTGCGCACGCCTTCGGCCAGGGATTTGCAGAGGGTGAGGACGCCATCGATGGCCTGTTCGGCGGTTTCGGCCTTGGCGATCTGGTCCACCAGGGCGGAGCCCACCACCACACCGTCGGCGAGGCGGGCGATGTTGGCGGCGTGTTCGGCGGTGCGGATGCCGAAGCCGATGGCCACCGGCAGGTCGGTGTGGCGGCGCAGGCGGGCCACGGCTTCCTGCACGTGCTCCAGGGTGGCGGAGCCGGCACCGGTGACGCCGGCCACCGAGACGTAGTAGACGAAGCCGGAGCTGCCATCGAGCACCACGGGCAGGCGCTTGTCGTCGGTGGTCGGGGTGGTCAGGCGGATGAAGTCGATGCCCGCGGCCTGGGCCGGGTGGCAGAGGTCTTCGTTATGTTCCGGCGGCAGGTCGACGACGATCAGGCCGTCCACGCCGGCTTCCTTGGCGTCGCCGATGAAGCGCTCGACGCCGTAGTAGTGGATGGGGTTGAAGTAGCCCATCAGCACCACCGGGGTGCTCTGGTTGCCTGTGCGGAACTCGCGGACCAGCTGCAGGGTTTTCGCCAGGTTCTGCTTGGCCGCCAGGGCACGGATGTTGGCCAGCTGGATCGACGGGCCGTCGGCCATCGGGTCGGTGAAGGGCATGCCCAGTTCGATCACGTCGGCGCCGGCTTCCGGCAGGCCCTTGAGGATCGCCAGGGAGGCGTCGTAGCCCGGGTCGCCGGCAGTGAGGAAGGTCACCAGGGCGGCGCGGTTCTGCTGTTTCAGTTCGGCAAAGCGGGTCTGCAAGCGGCTCATGCCTTGGGCTCCTGTTGCATGTGGTGCATCACGGTCTGCATGTCCTTGTCGCCACGGCCGGAGAGGTTGACCACCATGATGTGGTCCTTCGGCAGGTTGGGTGCGCGCTTGAACACTTCGGCCAGGGCGTGGGAGCTCTCCAGGGCCGGGATGATGCCTTCGAGGCGGCAGCACTGGTGGAAGGCATCCAGGGCTTCGTCGTCGGTGATGGAGGTGTATTCGACGCGGCCGATGTCATGCAGCCACGCGTGTTCCGGGCCGATGCCGGGGTAGTCGAGGCCGGCGGAGATGGAGTGGGCGTCGATGATCTGGCCGTCTTCGTCCTGCAGCAGGAAGGTGCGGTTGCCGTGCAGTACGCCGGGTACGCCACCGTTGAGGCTGGCGGCGTGCTTGCCGGTCTCGATGCCGTGGCCGGCCGCCTCGACGCCGATGATCGCCACGCCGGTGTCATCGAGGAAGGGGTGGAACAGGCCCATGGCGTTGGAGCCGCCGCCGATGCAGGCGACCAGCGAATCGGGCAGGCGCCCTTCCTTCTCGGCCAGCTGCTCGCGGGTCTCCTTGCCGATGACGGCCTGGAAGTCGCGGACCATGGCCGGGTACGGGTGCGGGCCGGCGACGGTGCCGATCAGGTAGAAGGTGTTGTGGACGTTGGTTACCCAGTCGCGCAGGGCTTCGTTCATTGCGTCCTTGAGGGTGCCGGTGCCGGCGGTGACCGGGATCACGGTGGCGCCCAGCAGCTTCATGCGGAAGACGTTGGCCTGCTGGCGGTCGATGTCGGTGGTGCCCATGAAGATCACGCATTCCATGCCGAAGCGCGCGGCCACGGTGGCAGTGGCCACGCCGTGCATGCCGGCGCCGGTCTCGGCGATGATGCGTTTCTTGCCCATGCGCTTGGCCAGGAGGATCTGGCCGATGCAGTTGTTGATCTTGTGCGCGCCGGTGTGGTTCAGCTCTTCGCGCTTGAGGTAGATCTTCGCGCCGCCGCAGTGCTCGGTCAGGCGTTCGGCGAAGTACAGCGGGCTCGGGCGGCCGACGTAGTCGCGCTGGAAGTAGGCCAGCTCCTTGAGGAATTCCGGGTCTTCCTTGGCGGCTTCGTACTCGCGGGCCAGGTCGTGGATCAGCGGCATCAGGGTTTCGGCGACGTATTGGCCGCCGAAGGAGCCGAACAGGCCCTTGGCGTCTGGGCCGGTGCGCAGTGAAGTCATGGTGGAACTCCTGGGAGTGGTATCCGATGGCAGCCATTCTACCGCTGGCCGGTGCCGGGAAAAGCGATTAGATTGCGCTGAATCGTCAGTAAAACTCACAGATGACCATGAGCCGCGACCTCCCTCCCCTCAATGCCCTGAAGGCCTTCGAAAGCGCCGCCCGCCTGCTCAGCGTAAGCCGAGCGGCAGAAGAGCTGCACGTCACCCACGGTGCGGTGAGCCGCCAGGTGCGTGCGCTGGAGGAACAGTTGGGCGTGGCCCTGCTGGCCAAGGACGGGCGCGGCATAAAACTCACGGATTCCGGCCAGCGCCTGGCCGAAGCAGCAGGCGACGCCTTCGAGCGGCTGCGTGGCGTCTGCGCGGACCTGCGTCGCCAGGAGGAGGACCGCCCCTTCGTCCTCGGTTGCCCCGGCAGCCTGCTGGCACGCTGGTTCATCCCGCGCCTGGACCGCCTCAACCGCGAGCTGCCGGAACTGCGCCTGCAGCTCTCCAGCAGCCAGGGCGAGCTGGACCCGCGCAGCCCGCAGCTGGACGCCACCCTGCTGTTCGCCGAGCCGCCCTGGCCGGTGGACATGCAGGTGTTCGAGCTGGCCGACGAGCGCATCGGCCCGGTGTTGAGCCCCCGCTACGCCGGTTTCGCCGAGCTGGAACAGGCGCCGCCCGAGCGCCTGTTGCGGCGCCCGCTGCTGCACACGGAATCGCGCCCCCAGGCGTGGCCGCAATGGGCCCGGGCGGAGGGATTGGACGCGGAAGGGTTGCAGCTGGGCCAGGGCTTCGAGCACCTGTACTACCTGCTGGAGGCGGCGGTGGCCGGCCTGGGCGTGGCCATCGCGCCGCAGCAGCTGGTGGCCGATGACCTGGCCGCCGGCCGCCTGGTGGCGCCCTGGGGCTTCGTCGAGACCCCGGCGCGGCTGGCCCTGTGGGTGCCTGTCGGGCGCCAGGGTCCGCGCGCCGAGCGCCTGGCGCAGTGGCTGCGCCAGGCTTTTTCCCAGCCTGGCTGAGGCGGGTCGGAACCCGCCTGCCTGCGCTAGAAGTCGCCGCGCAGAGAGAGCATGTAGCTGCGTGGCTCGCCGTACAGGTTGACCCGGTCGGTGCCGTCGGCGGAGGCGTAGTACTTGCGGTCCAGCAGGTTCTCGCCGGTCAGGCTGACCTGCCAGTGCGAGTCGAGCTTCCAGGCCGCGCGGGCGTCCCAGATGGCGCGGCCGGGGGCGCCGTACTTGTAGCCGTCCCAGGTTTCGTTCTCGTAGCGCGATTGCGCGGAGACGCCGGCGCCGAGGGTCAGGCGGTTCCAGTCGCCGGGCAGGGTGTAGCTCGTGGAGATGCGCGCCAGGTGCTTGGGCGTTTCGGTGGAGACCGGGCCGCCGCTGCTGCTGCGGGTCATGTTGTAGGTGTAGCCGGCCAGCACCTGCAGCCCGGGCAGCAGCTCGCCGCTGGCCTCCAGGTCGATGCCCTTGCTGCGCTGGATGGTGCCGTTGACGTAGCAGGTGCCGTAGGCGTCGTTGCCGGTGCAGTTGGGGCTGTTGTCGACGTCCTCGACGGCCACGTCCTCCTGCTTCACGTAGAACAGCGCGGCGGAGAGGTTCAGGCGCTTGTCGAACAGCTCGCCCTTGATGCCGGTCTCGTAGTTGGAGCCGACGGCCGGGTCGAGGGAGGTGCCGTTGATGTCGTGGTAGTTGCCCTGGGGCAGGAAGATGTCCGCGTAGCTGGCGTACCAGGACCAGTTGCGGTCGATGTCGTAGATCAGCCCGGCGAAGGGGGTGACCTGGCCGCTCTCCTTGGTGACGTAGTCCGGGCTGGAGTCGAAGGCCTGGTACTTGTAGTCGAAGTCGTAGTTGTACCAGCTGACGCGGGTGCCGAGGACCAGGCTCAGGTCTTCGGTCATGTGCAGGCGGGTATTGGCGTAGAGGCCGTAGCGCTCGTCCACCAGGTCGGTGATGGAGGTCCAGGCCGGGCGAGCCGGCTTGGCGAAGGCGTGGTGATCGACGTCGAACAGGTTGACCGGGATGCGTTGCCGATCGGGGGCCGAGCCGTCGAAGAAGATGTCGGCCATCTTGTCGGTCACGTGCTGTTGCGACCAGTTGGCGCCGACGGTGACCTGGTGGCTCAGGCCGAAGGCCTCGAAGTTGCCGTTGAGGTGGCTGTCGATCCCCCGGCTGCTGACGTCGAGCTGGCGGAACTGCACGCCGCGGAAGGTCGAGCCGGCCTGGGTGAGCGGGTCGACGGTGCCCCGGGCGTAGGTCAGAGCCTGCTCGAAGCCGCCGTCGGACACGCTGATGGAGGTGGTGCTGGTCCAATCGTCGTCGAAGCGGTGCTCGAGTTCGAGGAAGGCTTCGTTCATCTCGGTTTCGTGGCGGTTCCAGTCCTGCACCAGGGCGGTGGAGCGGGAAACGTCCAGGGCCTTGCCGTTGCTGTAGCGCGGCAGGCCGAAGATCGAGTAACCGTCGATGCGGCCGGTCTGGCGGCGCAGGCTGAAGGTCAGGGTGGTGTCGTCGCTGAGGTCGCCCTCGACGATGCCGTAGAGCAGCGGCGTCTTCGAATGCTTCTCGTCGAGGTAGGAGTGCTTGTCCTCGTAGGCCGCGACGAAGCGCCCGCGCAGGGTGCCGGCGTCGTTCAGCGCGCTGCTGCCGTCCAGGTCGAGGCGGTAGTTGTCCCAGGAGCCGGCGCGGGTGTTGAGGGTGAAGCGCGGCTCGGCGGTCGGGCGCTTGCGCACCATGTTCACCGCGCCACCGGGGTCGCCGGCGCCTACCAGCAGGCCGGCGGCACCGCGCAGCACCTCGACACGGTCGAAGATGGCCGTGTCCGGCGGCAGCCAGCCGGTGACGGTGTAGGCCTGGCCCGGCACGCCGTCCATCAGGTAGCTCTCCTCGCCCAGGGTGAAGCCGCGCGACTGGTACACGTGGGCGCCGAAGTTGCGCTGGCCGAAGGTGATGCCCGGGGTCTTGGCCATGACCTGGTCGAGGCTGTTGAGGTTCTTGTCGTCCATCACCTGGCGGGTCATGACGGTGACCGACTGCGGCGTCTCGCGGATGGATTGCGCGCTTTTGCCGATGGTCACCGCGCCGGTGGTGTAGGAGCCGGTGCCTTCGGTGGTGCTGCCCAGGCCTGTGGCATTGATGCTGGTGGCGCCCAGCTCCAGCGCCCCGCTCGCCTCCCGGGCGATGAGGATGTAGCTGCCATTGGCCTGGCGCACCGCCTGCAGCCCGCTGCCGGCGAGCAGCGCGGCGAAGCCCGCCTCCACCGAGTAGTCGCCATGCAGCCCGGTGCTGGCGCGGCCGCCCAGCTGCGCCGCGTCGAAGGACAGCGCGACCCCGGCGGCGCTGGCGAAGCGGCCGAGGTTTTCGGTCAGCGAACCGGCGGCGATATCGAAGCGCTGCGCGGCCAGGGCCGGCGTCAGGCTGGCGAGGCCGGCGCAGAAAATCACGGCCCTGAGGGTGGCGGTCAGCGGGTGTTTCGGGTGGCTGGGCGTTGGCATGGTTTCTCCCCGTTGCATGCGTTGGTTGCAACGAGAGCCGAAGCGGCGGAGGGAAAAGTGCAAAGGCGGGTGAAAAAAGTTTTCGACGGGCTCAGCCCCGTGGCACCAGGGTCACCCAGTAGCGGGTGCGGCGCACCACGGTGACCGGAAAGCCGCTCTCCAGGGCGGCCAGGGCGAGGTCGGTGTCGCCCAGCGGGAAGGCCCCGGACACCCTGATTCCGGCGATGCGCGGGTCGCAGCGCAGCCAGCCGCTGCGGTAGCGCGAAAGCTCCGCCAGCAGCTCGCCCAGGGGACGGTCGATGGCGATCAGGCTGCCCTGGGTCCAGGCCGCCGTGGCGGCGTCCACCGGCTGTGGATTACCCACGGCGTCACGGCTGAAGCCCAGCTGCTGGCCGGCCTCCAGGCGCACCCGCACCGTGCCTTCCCGGGGGCTGACCTCCACGGCTTTCTCCAGCACAGCGACCTGGCTGCCGGCCTCGCCCAGGGTGACGGTGAAGCGGGTTCCCAGGGCGCGCACCCGGCCGTGGGGCGTTTCCACCATGAAGGGGCGTTGCAGCGGGTCCGGCGCGGTTTCCACCAGCAGTGCGCCGCTGCGCAGCACCAGCAGGCGCTGCGTAGCGTCGAAGCGCAGGTCCACGGCGCTGCGGGTGTCGAGCATCAGTTGGCTGCCGTCGTCGAGGGTGAAGCGCCGCCGCTCGCCGATGCCGCTGGCGAAGTCCGCCGCCAGCCGCTGGCCCGGCTCGCTACGCCAGCCCACGGCGCCCAGCGCTCCGGCCGAGGCCAGCGCCACCAGGCCGCGCAGCACCAGGCGGCGGGATTGCGTGGCGCCCTGCAGGCTGCTGGAGGCGAGACGGCCGGGCACCTGGCCGACCTGGTCGCGCACCGCTTCGATGCGGTGCCAGGCGGCTTGGTGCAATGGGTCGGCGGCGTGCCAGCGCTGCCAGGCCTGCTGGGTGGCTTCGCTGGCGGCGCCGGAGGCGAGGCGCGCGTACCACTGCGCGGCGGCGCGGATGGCCTCGCGTTCGGCGTCGCTGAGTTCGAGGGCGCTGCGGCTCATGGCAGGGTCGCCATGACCAGGCAGCAGTGCTCCATGGCCTTGGCCATATGGTTGTTCACGGTGCGCAGGGAGATGCCCAGGCGCTCGGCGATCTGCGCGTAGGTCAGGCCTTCGCATTGGGAAAGGATGAAGGTCTGGCGTGCCTTGGCGCCGAGCCCGTCGAGCAGGCGGTCGATCTCCAGCAGCGCCTCGAAAAGGATGGCCTGCTCCTCCAGCGAGGGGTGCACGGCCTCGGGCATCGCGGCCAGGGCTTCCAGGTAGGCCTGTTCCAGGGAACGGCGGCGGTAGAGGTCGATGACCAGGCCACGGGCGATGGTCGCCAGGTAATGGCGGGGCTCGCGCAGGCCGCCGGCGCTACGGGCCAGGAGCACGCGGACGAAGGTGTCCTGGGCCAGGTCGGCGGCATCGGCGGAGTCGTTGAGGCGCTTGCGCAACCAGCCGCGCAGCCAGCCGTTGTGCTCGCGGTAGAGCGCGTCCAGCTGGGCGTGTGGGGCGGAATCGGGGATTGCGGTGGACACCAGGTCCCTCCCGGAAGCATCGCGATGCAAATAAGAATTTGTCGCAATTCTATGGGTGGGAGCGGGTGTTTGGGAATGGGCAGTTGAATGGGGGCCACAGCGGTCGGGCCGATGACGGCAAGCGCGGGGCTTGCCGCCATCGGCTCGTGGGCGGGGCTAGAAGTCGCCGCGCAGGGTGAGCATGTAGCTGCGTGGGGTGCCGTAGGTGGTGCCACGGGTCCAGTAGCCGGTGGAGTCGAAGTAGGTGCGGTCGAAGAGGTTTTCGACGTCCACGCCGACGGTCCAGTTCTGGTCGAGCTTGTAGGCGGCGCGCGCGTCGTAGATCGCCCGGCCGCTGTTGGCGGTTTCGTTGTAGGCATCCTCGTAGCCCGACTGCGCCGATACGCCGGCGCCGATGCTGAGGCGGTTCCACTCCCCCGGCAGGCTGTAGTTGGTGTTGAGGCGCAGCAGGTGCTTGGGGGTCTGCGCGGAGATGGGGCCGCCGTTTTCCGAGCGGGTGGTGTTGAAGGTGTAGCCGGCCGCCACCTGCAGCCCCGGCAGCACCTCGCCGCTGGCTTCCGCCTCGAAGCCCTTGCTGCGGCTGATGCCGTCGCTGTTCACGTAGCAGCGGTTGGCGACGTCCTGCGGGCAGTTGCCGTCGTTGGCGTAGTCGCGGGCGGCGACGTCTTCCTGCTCGATGTAGAACAGCGCGAAGGACAGGTTCAGGCGCTTGTCGAACAGCTCGCCCTTGATGCCGGTCTCGTAGTTGGAGCCGATGGCCGGGTCGAGCATGCTACCGCCCGCGGTGCGGTAGCCGGCCTGGGGCATGAAGATGTCGGCGTAGCTGGCGTACAGCGACCAGGCGTCGTCGAGGTCGTAGATGGCGCCGGCGAAGGGCGTGAATTCGTGCTTCTGCTCGTTGGTCGACAGCAGGTCGCCGCTCCAGGAGTCGGTCTTGTACCAGCTCAGGCGGCTGCCGAGGACCAGGCTCAGGTCCTCGGTCATGTGCAGGCGGGTGCTGAGGTAGGTGCCGTAGCGGGTTTCGATGGTGTCGTCCTTGGCGTCCCAGCCCTGGCGCGCCAGCTGGGGCACGTTGCTGTTGTTGGGGTTGAAGACGTCGAGGGGGATGGGGCTGGGCAGCGCGACGGTGGCGTCCTTGTCGTTCATCTTGCGCTTGGACCAGTTGGCGCCGAGGGTCACCTGGTGGGACAGGCCGAAGGCCTCGAACTCGCCGTCCAGGTGGCCGTCCACGGCGTTCGAGGTGACGTCGAACTTGTGGTAGCTGATGTCGTTGACCATCGGGCCGGTGGGGCTGCCGTAGTCCAGGGTGTCGCCCGCGCCCCATTCGATGGCGCTGCGGTTGTAGCTGCTCTCGGAGTGGGACAGCGCCAGCTTGCCGGTCCAGTTGTCGTCGAAGCGGTGGCTGAGGTCGGCGAACACCTCGTCGGTGCGGCTCTGCAGCTTGGCCCAGTCCTGGCCGAGGAAGGTCGAGCGCTTCAGGTGCGGGTTGCTGCCGTCGGGGTTCATCGGCAGGCCCAGCACGCTGTAGCCGTCGATGCGCGAGGTCTGCCGGCGCAGGCCGAGGGCGACCGTGGTGGCGTCGTTGAGGTCGACTTCGACGATGCCGTAGAGCAGCGGGCGCTTGGATTCGGTGACGTCGATGAAGTAGCCGCGATCCTCATAGGAGGCGACCATGCGGCCGCGCAGGGTGCCTTCGTCGTTGAGCTTGCCGCTGGCGTCCAGGTCGAGGCGATAGTTGTCCCAGGAGCCGGCGCGGGTGGTGATGGAGAAGCGTGGGTCCACCGTGGGGCGCTTGCGCACCAGGTTCACCGCGCCACCCGGATTGCCCGCGCCCACCAGCAGCCCGGAGGCGCCGCGCAGCACTTCGACGCGGTCGAACATGGCCATGTCCGGGGTCATCCAGCCGGTGTAGGCGAAGGCCTGCCCGGGTACGCCGTCGACCATGTAGCTCTCGTCGGTGAGGTCGAAGCCGCGGGAGCTGAAGTGGTGGTTGCCGTAGCCACGGTTGGCGCGGGTGATGCCCGGGGTCTGGGCCATCACCTGGTCGAGGGAGACGAGGTTCTTGTCGTCCATCAGCTTGCGGGTGACCACGGTCACCGATTGCGGCGTGCGGCGCAGCGATTGGGCGCTCTTGCCGATGGTCACGGCGCCGGTGGTGTAGGAGCCGCTGCCTTCGGTGGTTTCACCCAGCAGGGTGCTGTTGATGTTGGTTGCGCCCAGTTCGAGGGTGTCGCCGCTGCTGGTCGCCACTTCCAGGGCGTAGTTGCCGCCGCTGTTGAGCGCGCGTAGGCCGGTGCCGGCCAGCAGCCGGGCCAGCCCTTCGTTCACCCCATAGTTGCCGTTCAGCCCGGGGCTGCGCTTGCCGGCGGTGAGCTTCGCGTCCACCGAGAGGAGGATGCCGGCCTCGCTGGCGAAGCGGTTCAGCGCCTGGTCGAGGTTGCCGGCGGGGATGGCGTAGGCGCGGGTCTGTTCGCTGGCGGCCTGCGCCAGGGGGGCGGTGGCGACCAGTGCCGGGCCGGCGACCAGCAGGCTGGCGAACAGGGCGTGGCGGATGGCGGCGCTGAGGCGGGAGCGATGGGAAGCGGGCAGATACGGCATTCTGGAACGTCCTCTTGAGAATGCTTCTTGATTGATTTCAAGAGGTATCCCGAGCGAGCCGGGGAAACCGACAACGCCGGGTGAAGTTTTTTTTCAGGGCTCAGGCGCGGGCGCGGACGGTGACCCAGTAGCGGGTCAGGCTGTGCACCTCGACGGGCAGCGATTGCTGCAGGGCGGCCAGTACACGGTCGGTGTCGGCCAGGGGGAAGACGCCGGTGAGGACCAGGCCCGCCACCTCCGGGTCGCAGCGCAGCACGCCGGGGCGGTGGCGCGACAGCTGGCCGATGAACTCGCCCAGGGTCATGCGCTCGGCGACCAGGCGGCCCTGGCTCCAGGCGATGGCGTTGGCATGGGCGCTGCCGAGCTCACCGAGCCGCCCGGCGGAGAACCACAGGCTCTGGCCGGCCTGCAGGCGCGTAGCGGCTGCGTGGCGCGGGCGCAGTTCCAACTGGCCTTCGTAGAGCTGGACGCGACTGCCGCCGTCCTGCTCGTAGACCGAGAAGCGCGTGCCCAGGGCCTGGATCTCCCCGGCTGCGGTCTCCACGATCAGCGGTCGCCCGGCCGGGTCCTGGCCGCTGTCCAGCAGCAGTTCGCCGGCCAGCAGGCGGATGCGCCGCTCGGCGTCGCTGAAGAGGATGTCCACCGCGCTGCCGCTGTTGAGCATCAGCTGGCTGCCGTCCTCCAGGGTGCGTTCGAGGCGTTCGCCGGTGCCGCTGCGCAGGTCGGCCATGGCTTCGCGCCAGGGCAGGTGCGACTGGGCCGCGTAGCCGCTGCCGCCGGCCACCAGCAGCAGGCCGAGCAGCTTGAGGGTCTGCCGGCGGCGGGCGTCGGGCATGTCGCGCAGCACCGCGCGGGCGGTGTCGCCGGGTACGCCGGCGAGGGTGCCCTGCAACTGTTGCAGGCGCTGCCAGGCGCGCTGGTGCTCGGGGTCGGCGTCCTGCCAGGCGACGAAGCGGCGCTGTTGCTCACCGTCCAGTTCGCCACCCCACTGCAGCATCAGCCAGTGGCTGGCCTGCTCGACGATGGCGGGGGCGATGGGGGCGTCGCGGTGGGCTGTCATTCGGCGTAGAGCACCTGGTAGCAGGCCTGGATGGCGCGGATCATGTACTTCTGCACCGAGCTGACGCTGACCTGCAGGCGCTCGGCGATCTGTGGATAAGTCAGGCCCTCGAACTGCGAGAGCATGAAGGCTTCGCGCACCTTGGCCGGCATCGAGTCGAGCATGGCGTCGATCTGCAGCAGGGTCTCGATGACCATGGCGCGGGTCTCCAGGGAGGGGGTTTCCGGCTCCGGCAGCATGGCCAGGCTGTCGAGGTAGGCCTGTTCGATGCGCTGGCGCCGCCATTGGTCGATGACCAGGTTGCGGGCGATCTGCGCCAGGTAGCTGCGGCCTTCGCCGCTACCGGGCAGGCGCCGGGTCACCAACAGGCGGAGAAAGGTGTCCTGGGCGATGTCGGCCGCCCGCTCACGGTCGCCCAGGCGCCGCCGCAGCCAGCCTTGCAGCCAGCCGTGATGGTCCTTGTAGAGACGGTGCACATCCTGTTGCAGCGATGGCTCGGGGATGACAGTGGACACCCGATGCTCCCGTGATGCCTAAGTGCGGATAAGAATTGATCGCAATTCTAAGTGGAGCGGGGGCGCTTGGGAATACGCCATGGGTGCGGAGGCGGGGCCGCAGGATGGGCGGCCTTGTGGCGGCGCCCATCCTGCAGTGATGACGCGGGATCAGAACTCCGGGGTGTATTTGACCGTGAGCATCAGGTTGCGCGGGTCGCCGAAGTTGTTGGCGCCGTCGCCGGCGGCGAAGCCGGGCTGGTAGTAGCGCTTGTCGAAGAGGTTGTTGGCGTTGAGCGCCAGGTCGACCTCCGGGCTCAGCTCGTAGCCCAACCGCGCGTTCCACACGGTGAAGCCGGGCACTTCGAAGTCACGGGCGAAGCTGACGGTGTGGCTCTGGGTGTTGAAGCCGCCGCCGACGCTGAAGCGACGCAGGTTGCCCGGCAGGCGGTAGTCGGTCCACACCCGCAGCATGTGCTTGGGCGTCCACTGGCTGTAGATGCTGCCCTTGTTGTCCGGGTCTTCGAGGAACTTGGTGGTGTTGTAGGTGTAGCCGGCGAATACCTGCAGGTCGGTCAGCAGCTCGCCGCTGATCTCCGCCTCGATGCCCTGGCTGCGCACCTGGCCCGATGCCCGGGAGCAGTACCAGCCGTCGCATTCGAAGCCGGAGTCGAGGTCCTGGGTGGCGCGGTTCTTCTGGTTGTAGCGGAACACCGCCAGGGAGGTGTTGAGGCGGCCGTCGAGCAGTTCGCCCTTGAGGCCGACCTCGTAGTTGGTGCCGACGATCGGTTCGAGGATCTTCTGATCGGCGGAGCGCTCGGTCTGCGGCTCGAACACGTCGGTGTAGCTGGCATAGACCGCCCACTGCTCGCTGAGGTCGTAGATCAGCCCCAGGTAGGGGGTGACTTCGCCGGTGGCAGTGGTGCGGCTCGGGGCGCCGCCGGTGACGTTGTACTCATAGTCGTACCAGCTCACGCGGGACCCCATCACCAGGGTCAGCGGCTCGACCAGCTTGACCCGCCAGCTGCCGTACAGGCCCTTCTGGCGGACGTCGTAGCCGGCGTTGTAGGCGCGGCCGCCCGGCGAGGCGAGGATGTCGGCGACGGTGGGTTTCGGGCGGTGATGGTCGATGGCGAAGATGTTGCCGCCGGGGACGAAGCGCCGGGCGTAGAAGTCGTCCGAGGTGTACTTGGAGTAGTTGCCGCCCAGGGTGACTTCGTGTTCCAGCGACAGCGCGTTGAAGCGCCCGGTGAGGTAGTTGTCCATGCCGATCTTGGTGGACTGGAAGTTGGTGATCCAGTCGGCGAAGTTCAGGCCGCTGCCGTCGGCGGCGACGTCGCCGTGCATGCGCTGGTGGATCGAGTCGCTGTGTTCCTGCATGCGCAGCAGCGAGGATTTGAACGTCCAGTTGTCGTCGAAGCGGTGCTCGAGATCGAGGTAGACGGTGGTCTGGTCGGTGTCGAGGTGGTTCCAGGTGGCGCCGCTGTAGGTGGAGCGCGAGAAGCCGATGTCGCTGCCGTCCGGGTAGCGCGGCAGGCCGCGCATCATCGGCCGCGATTCGCCGTCGGTGTTGCTGACGCCGAAGCCGACCGTGGTGTCGGGGGTGAAGTCGTAGTCGAGGGCGGCGTAGAACGAGCGGGTCTCGTCCCAGACGTAGTCGGTGAAGGAGTGGCTGCGGTCTTCGTCCACCACCACGCGGCCGCGCAGGGTGCCTTCCGGGTTGAGCGGGCCGCCGGCGTCGAGTTGCAGGCCGTAGTGGTCCCAGGTGCCGGCCTTGCCGGTGATGGCGACGGTGGGTGCGTCCTGGCCGCGCTTGCGCACCAGGTTCACCGCGCCGCCGGGGCTGCCGGCGCCTTGTAGCAGGGCGGCGGCACCACGGAGGATTTCCACGCGGTCGAAGAACACCAGGTCCTGGGTCGCCCAGTTGCCCAGCACGTAGAAGTTGCGCGGCACCGGCACGCCGTCGTACTGCCAGTCGTCGATCTGGAAGCCGCGCGAAGAGATGACCATGCCCGGGCCGATGCCCTGGGCGCCCACCAGGCCGGTGGTGCGGTTGACCGCCTCGCGCAGGTCGGTGATGCCCTGGTCGTCGAGCTGCTTGCGGGTGATGACGGTGACCGACTGGGGGATTTCCTTCAGCGTCCGCTCACCCTTGCCGATGCTGATGGCGCGGGCGGCATAGGAGCCGCTGCCCTCGGTGGTGGCGGCATTGCCGAAGCCGGCGGCGTTGACGGTGGTGGCGCCCAGCTCCATGGCGCCGGTGCTGTCGGCCTTGGGCTGCACGCTGTAGTTGCCGCTTTCGGTGACCCGCAGTTCCAGGCCGCTGCCTTCGAGGGCGCGCTGCATGGCCTGGGTGGCGGTCATCGAGCCCCTGACGGCCGGCGCCAGCTTGCCCTTGACCAGTACCGGCTCCAGGGACACCACCTGGCCGCTCTGGCTGGCGATGGCGTTGAGCGTTTCCGCCAGGCTGGCAGCGGGCAGGTCGAAGGCCAGCACCTGTTGCTGGCTGGCGGGCTGGCTGTAGACGTAGCCGAGCGGGCCGGTGGCGGCGAGCGCGACGGCGATGGCAATGGCGCGGGGCCAGGGTTTGCGCACGGAGATTCTCCTGAATGTGTGGGCGTTGTCAGGAGATAGGTGGGACGAACGCAAAAAACCGGACACGAATGAGATGAATTTTCATTCGTTGCCTGTGCAGGCCGCTATCCATGGGCTTCGCGGCATTCAAACGGCCGCGCTGATCAAGGTCAGCCAGGGGCCGTAGGTGTCGACGCGGATCGGCAGGGTTTCGCCCAGGGCGGTGAGCGCGCGGTCGGGGTCGTCCAGGGGGAACACGCCCTGGACCTTGATCTGGCGGACCTCGGGGCTGACCCGGATCAGCCCGCGCCGGTAGGGGCGCAGGGCGTCGATCACCGCCTCCAGGGGCTCGTCCAGCACATTGAGGCGGCCTTGCAGCCAGCTCGCGCGGTTGCGCTGGTCGCCGCTGAGCAGTTCGATGTGGCGGGCGTGCAGCAGCGCCGCCTGCCCTTCGCCGAGGCCGAGGGAGCCGCCTAGCAACTGCGACGCCTGGGCGCCGCGCTCCAGGGCCACCGCGCGGGTGCTTTCCGCGAGTTGCTCCACCAGCAGACGCCCGCCCAGGGTGCGTACGTCGCCCTGGCGGGTACGCACCACCAGGGGCAGGGTGTTGCCCGGAGCCGCACTGATCACCAGCGCGCCCTGGCGCAGGTGAAGCAGGCGGGTGTTGGTGGAGAAATCGAGGTCGACGGCGCTGTCGGCGTTGAGCTCCAGCAGGCTGCCATCGGCCAGGGTGAAGCGGCGTCGCTCTCCGGTGCCGGTGCGCAGGTCGGCCATCAACGCCTGCCCGGCCTGGCTGCTGGCGCCGAGCCAGAGCCCGCCACCCAGCAGGCCGAGGCCGGCCAGGCCACGCAGCAGGTTGCGCCGCGACAGTTCCGGTTGCAGCAGGGCTTCGCGGGCCTGGCCCGGGGCGCGCCGCTCGAAGCTGCGCAGGGTGTCGTAGTGGCCGCCGAGGCCGCCTTGCAGGCGGGCCCAGGCGTCCTGGTGGCTGCTGTCGCTGTTCAGCCAGGTTTCGAAACGGGCCTGCTGGCGCGCATCGGGCGTGCCGGCGCGGAGTCGCACCATCCAGGCGATGGCTTCTTCGCCGGCGCGGTCGATATGGGCCTGGCTCATGGCTGCACCCCGGTGAGGTAGCACTGGCGCAGGGCCTGGGTCATATAGCGGCCGACGGTGCGCTCGGAGACGTCCAGGCGGCGGCCGATCTCGGCGTAGCCGAGGCCGTCGAGCTGGTTCATGAGGAAGGCCTTCTTCACCGCCTGGGGCAGGCCGGCAAGGCTGCGGTCGACGGCGTGCAGGGCTTCCAGCAGAAGGTGGATCTCTTCCGGCGAGGGGGCCAGCTCCTCCGGCAGCAGCATCAGCCGCTCCAGGTAGGCCTGCTCCAGGCGCCGGCGCCGGTGGCGGTCGAAGATCAGCCGCCGGGCGATGGTGGAGAGGTAGGCGCGGGGCTGCTCGATGGTGGCCGGGTCGACCTGGGCGACCAGCAGCTGGCAGAAGGTTTCGGCCGCCGTGTCTTCGGCGTCCGCGCGGTTGCGCAGCTGCCGCTGCACATGCTGCAGCAGCCAGCGGTGGTGGTCGCTGAAGAAGAAACCCAGTTTGCTGGACGCGGACACGGGAGGGGAACCGGATACAAATGAGAATGCGTCGTATGTTATACAAATGCCCGTGCAGGTCCACCTGAACCGTTGCGGGCCCGATGCAGCGGGCCAGGGGCCAAGCGTCCGGCGCACCGATACGCCGCCTTCTGCAGGGCTGCCGCAGCCCTCGTCATGCCTGCCCTCGGCACCTCATCAAGGGCGTTTTCCTGACCTTTCAGATGATAATTATTCTCGTAAAGGCTAAATAAGGCGCCCCCTCTTCGTCTCCAGTGCAACGGAATTTTTCACTCGACGACAAGGAGTCGGCAGCGATGTTCGTGCCATTCACCCGTTTCATGACGATCACATTGGGCCTCTGTGGCGCGGCGCTCAGCCCCGCCCTGCTGGCCGAAACCGAGCCTGCCCGGAGCCCCGATCCGCACGCTACGCCCCTGGAGCTGGAGGCCACCAGCGTCACCGCCGAGGGCCTCGGGGCGACCACCGAGAACACCGGGTCGTACACCACCGGCAGCATGAACACCGCCACGCGCTTGAACCTGTCGATCAAGGAAACCCCGCAGTCGGTGTCGGTGGTGACCCGCCAGCAGATGGATGACTTCAAGCTCGACACCCTGACCGAGGTGCTTGGGCAAACCACCGGGGTGGTGGTGCAGCACCTGGACTCCGACCGGGCGATCTATTCGTCACGGGGCTATGGCATCGACAACTTCCAGGTCGACGGCATGCTCAACACCTTCAGCCGCATGAAGTCCGACTCGGACACCATCATCTATGACCGCATCGAGGTGGTGCGCGGCGCCACCGGCCTGACCACGGGCGCGGGTGATCCCTCGGCAACCGTCAACATGGTGCGCAAGCGCCCCACCCGCGAATGGGCGGCCAGGGCCGGCGCCAGCGGTGGCAGCTACGACAACTACTACAGCTATGTGGATGTCGGCGGCCCCCTGGCGTTCGAGGGGCGCCTGCGCGGGCGCGCGGTGCTGGCCTATCGCGACAGCCAGTCGTTCCGTGATCACTACGCGCAGCAACGGGAGGTGGGCTACGGCATCCTCGAGGCCGACCTGACCGAAAGCACCACCCTGGCCCTGGGCTTCGACTACCAGGACAAGCAGGTCCAGGGCACCTCCTGGGGCACGCTGCCCTACTGGAATGCCTCGGGTGGCAAGGCCAACCTGCCGCGCTCCACCAACATGGCGGCGCACTGGAGCTCCTGGCCGCTTCAGGACAAGACAAGCTTCGCGACTCTCGACCAGCAGCTGGGTGGCGACTGGCACCTCAAGGCGGCCTACACCCACCGCGACAGCGAGAGCGACGGCAAGGTCTACTACGGCGGTGGCGGTATCCCGGAGGCCGACCGCTCGGGCATGAGCGCCTGGACCAGCCACATGATCGGCACGCAGAAAATGCGCGTGTATGACCTCAACCTGGCGGGCTCCTACAGCCTGCTGGGGCGCGATCACGAACTGATGCTGGGCTATGGCGAAGCCGAGCGCCGCGACTGGTCGCCCTACACCATTCCCGGCCCGACCCCCCCGGGCTACACCGACATCGACGACTGGAAGTACATGGGCGGCATCGGCAAGTTCCCCGACACCGTGACCCACCTGCCCGGTTCCGACGGCAGCACCCGGCAGAAGGCCGGCTACCTGGCCACCCGCCTGAGCCTGCGCGATGACCTGCATGCTGTGCTGGGCAGCCGCTACGGCAGCTGGAAAAACCAGGCCCGCAGCTATGAGTACGATGCCAACGACCAACTGACCGGCATCGAGGACACCCGCCAGCAGCACAACGACATGTGGACGCCCTATGCCGGCCTGCTCTACGACCTGACCCCCGAATACACCCTGTACGTCAGCTACACCGACATCTTCAAACCCCAGGAGCTGCGCGACGCCAACCGCAAGTACCTGGAGCCGGTGGTGGGCGCCAACTACGAGCTGGGGCTCAAGGGCAGCCTGCTGGAGGAGCGCCTGAACCTGGCCACGGCGGTGTTCTGGAGCAAGCAGGACAACGTCGGAGAACTGGACAGCTCGGTGCCACCGGACCCGGTCACCGGCGAGGAGTTCTACAAGTCGGGCAGTAAGGGCGGCAAGGCGCAGGGGTTCGAGGCCGAGGTTTCGGGCGAGGTCCTGCCGGACTGGAACCTGACGGCCGGCTACTCCTACACCCACGCGCTGGATGGCGAGAAGCAGCGCAGCAATGGCGGCGAGCCGATGAACATGCTGCGCCTGTCGACGGCCTATCGCCTGCCGGGGCAATGGCGCGCGCTGACCGTCGGCGGCACCTTGAACTGGCAGAGCGAGATCTATGGCAACACCCGGCGCCCGGTGGGGCGCGACAGCGGCGGTGCGATCATCACCCAGACCACCCGCGTCCATCAGCAGGCCTACAGCGTGGTGGGGCTGATGTCGCGCTACGAGTTCGACAGGCACCTGTCGGTGTCGCTCAACGTGAGCAACCTGTTCGACAAGAAGTACTACGAGCGGGTTGGCTTCTATAACGGCGTTTACTGGGGCGAACCGCGCACCCTGACCCTGGGCCTGGACTGGACGCTCTGAGCCTTCGACGCGCGGGTTGCTGAGGAGCGGGCATGCGCGAGGCCGGCTCCCTCAGGCGGGGCCGGCCTCGTGGAAGCCGCCCTGGGCGGGCGGCTCGGGGTGGGCGACGGATCTAGCCGCGATGGCGCAGCATGTAGGTCGCCAGGGCCACGGCACCTACGGCGCCCGCCGCGACGCCAGCGGTGGCCAGCGGGTGCTCACGGCCGTACTCGCGGGTGGCGATGCCGGCCTTGGCCGTGCGCTCCCAGGCCTGGCCGGCCAGGTCACGGGAGCGACTTAGGGTGCGCAGGGCGCCGTCCTGGATGGCACTGAGCGAGTGCTGCGACTCCGCTTCCACCACGTGCTTGATGCGCTCGATACCGCTGCGCAGTTGTTCGATTTCCTGCTCGATGCCCTGCAGGGTGGATTTCTTGCGCGAAGACATGAAGAAAGCCATGTCGTACCTCCTCTTTCGGGTTGGGGTAATAGGTCCGACCCACGTATCGCCGAGGAGTGCAGCTAATCTGAACTTATTCGTGGGATTCCGGGCCTGAGATGGCAAGTGGCCCATTTCCGAAAAGCAAGGAGAACAACCATGTCTGATCATCACACCTACAAGAAGATCGAGATCGTCGGCTCATCCCGCACCAGCATCGACGAAGCCATCAACAACGCCCTGGCCGAGGCGGCGAAGTCCATCCGCAACCTCGACTGGTTCGAGGTGGTGGAGACCCGCGGCCACATCGAGAACGGCAAGGTCGGCCACTACCAGGTCACCTTGAAGGTCGGATTCCGACTCAGCGATAGCTGAGCGTCTTACAGAAAAGGCCTGCCCCCTGGGCTAGGCTCACACAGGTTTGGCCATGTGGCGTCTCAACGAACAAGACCACAGGTGCCATCCGCTTGGGGACGTCTGGTCCCCTTGGCTCGCTCGAGCCTTTCTTTTCTACAACGAGGGAGCGTTACCGATGAAGAAACTGTTGTTGGCCGTTGGCCTGTTTACCCTTGCCGGTTCGGCTTTTGCCGCCGCCAAGCCCTGCGAAGAGCTGAAGTCCGAAATCGACGCGAAGATCAAGGCGAATGGAGCCACCTCCTACACCCTTGAGATCGTCGACAAGGGCAGCGCGACCGACAAGAAAGTGGTCGGCAGCTGCGAAGCGGGCAGCAAGGAAATCGTCTACCAGCGCAATTGATCGCGCGATGAGCAGTAAAGCCGGCGTTCGCGCCGGCTTTTTTATGGGCGCCCGGCGGGCGTCATTGCTTACCCGGAGGTGCCCTGGTTACCGAAAAGTGCCTTCTGGTGGCTGCCGCCGGGTAGGCCTACAGTAGCTCGCCTGTGTCTTACGGAAGGCGTGAGTCTTCCCCCGAGCAAGGTCCCTTCGCTATGTCAGCCCTTTCTTCCCTGCCCCTTTCCGTCCTTGACCTGGCCCCCATCCGCGACGATGGCGGCCCCGCCCAGGCGCTGCACAACTCCCTGGCCCTGGCGCGCCATGTGGAGCAACTCGGCTTCTCGCGCTTCTGGGTGGCCGAGCACCACAACATGGAAGGCATCGCCAGCTCCGCCACCTCGGTGCTGCTGGGTTACCTGGCGGCCAATACCTCCACGCTGCGCCTCGGCTCCGGCGGGATCATGCTGCCCAACCACGCGCCGCTGGTGGTGGCCGAGCAGTTCGGCACCCTCGCCACGCTGTACCCGGGGCGCATCGAGCTGGGCCTCGGCCGCGCGCCGGGCGCCGATCACCTCACCGCCCGTGCCCTGCGCCGCGAGCGTTCCGGCAGCGCCGATGATTTCCCCCAGGACGTGGAAGAGCTGGAGCTGCTGCTCGGCCCGCGCCTGGAAGGCCAGAAGGTCATCGCCATGCCGGGCATCGATACCCGGGTGCCGATCTGGCTGCTCGGCTCCAGCCTCTTCAGCGCCCAGCTGGCCGGGCAGAAGGGCTTGCCCTATGCCTTCGCCTCGCACTTCGCGCCGCGCTACATGCACGAGGCGATACGCGTGTACCGCAACCACTTTCGCCCCTCGGCGGTGCTCGATGCACCCTACGTGATGCTCGGCGTGCCCCTGGTGGCGGCGCCTACGGACGAGGAGGCGGACTTCATCGCCACCACCGTCTACCAGCGGGTGCTGAGCCTGATGCGTGGCGAGAGCCTGGTGCTGCGCCCGCCGGTGGAGAGCATGGCCGGGCGCTGGTTGCCCCATGAGAAGGAAGCGGTCGGCAGTTTCCTGGCAATGGCCATGGTGGGCGGGCCGGAGAAGATCCGCGGCAAGCTGGAGGTGCTGCTGGAGCAGACCGGCGCCGACGAGCTGATCTTCACCTGCGACGTCTACCAGCACGAACACCGCCTGCGCGCCTTCGACATCCTCGCCGAGCTGCGCGGCTGAGTCAGATCGGCCCGCAGCCCAGGGTGTCGCCCCGCGCCACCACGTTGCGCTGGGCGTCGTACATCAGCACCTGCGGGCGCATGACGATGGGCCGGGCGTCGATGCGGTAGCGCTCGCCGGCGACGAAGCCGTCATAGCGGATGCGCACGTGGCAGGTGAGCTGGAAGGAACCGGAATCGCTGTTGAGGGTGCCGCCGCTGGAGACCTCGAACTGGTAGCGCATCTCCAGCTCGTGGCGGCCGGGGCTGACCTGGTAGTAGCGGCCGTCGGCGGTGCGCTTGCCGTCCAGGCGGTCGGCCATGAAGCTGGTGCCCGGCTCGCCGCGCAGGTCGATCCAGGCCTGGGCCGGGTCGGGTTGGGGCAGCGGGCCGGCGCAGGCGGTCAGGCTGGCCAGCAGGAGCGCGGCGGGTAGCTTGCGCATGGCGGAATCCTCGGGAGGGCGTGGCGTTCAGGATAAACCCGCGGCCCGTTTTCAGACATCGCCGCAGCGACTTTCCCGGGCCCGCGCCACTTCGCGGTTGTCTTCGGTATAGAGCCGCGCCCAGGGGCGGAAGCCGATGCCGCCGGCCTTGAGCTCGTAGCGCTGGCCGGCGCTGAATTCCGGGTAGTCCAGCTTCAGCAGGCAGGTGCGGGTCATGGCTTCGCGCTGGGGGCCGATGTCGTGGCCGTCCACATCGAAGCTGAAGCGCACCTCCAGTTCATGGCTGCCCGGGGTCACCTGGAAGTAGCGGTCGTCCTCCAGGGGTTTGCGGTCGACGCTGGCCGCTTGCAGGGCGTGCTTTTCCGGCTGGTTGAGGTCGACCCATGCCTGGTCGGGGTCGTGGCTCGGCATGATCAGCGAACAGCCGCCGAGGTTGAGCAACAGGACAGTGGGAAGCAGGCGACGCATGCGGCAACTCCTTATGGCGTGCGGTGGGCCCATGCGCTAGCTTCACGCCATGCCGGCCACCATTCTTCTAGCCTCTCTCGACCGCGTCCGCACCCTTGCGGTTCCGTTGCTGCTCGCCCTGGCGCTGAACGGTTGCTCCAGCCTGGACTACTACGGCCAGCTGGCCAGCGGGCAGCTGCAGTTGCTGCACGCCCGTGAGCCGGTGGCCCGGGTGCTCGCCGACCCCAGCCGCGATGCCACCTTGCGCCAGCGCCTGGCGCTCTCGCAGCGGGCGCGGGTTTTCGCCAGCACCGAGCTGGCCCTGCCGGACAACGGCAGCTACCGCGTCTATGCGGATATCCACAGACCCTTCGTGGTGTGGAATGTGTTCGCCACACCGGAGCTGTCCCTGGCGCCCGTCACCCACTGCTTCCTCATCGCCGGCTGCGTCGCCTATCGCGGCTATTACCAGCCGGGCCGTGCCCGTGGTGCCGCGGCGTTGATGCGCGAGGAGGGGCTGGATACCTGGATCGGCGGCGTCGAAGCCTATTCCACCCTGGGCTGGTTCGACGACCCCATCCTCAGCAGCATGGTGCGCTGGGACGAGGACCGGCTGGCGGCGGTGATCTTCCATGAGCTGGCGCACCAGCAGCTGTACGTCGCCGACGACAGTGCCTTCAACGAATCCTTCGCCAGCTTCGTCGAGCGCGAGGGCCTGCGCCAATGGCGTGCCAGCCAGGGCCTGCCGGCGGGTGGTGAGGAGGGCGTGCGCCAGCGCGAGCAGTTCACCGCACTGGTGCTGGCCAGCCGCGAGCGCCTGGAGAGGCTCTACGCCAGCGATCGCCCGGATGCCGAGAAGCGCGCGGCCAAGCAGGCCGAGTTCGAGCGCCTGCGCCATGACTACCGCCAGCTGCGCGACAGCCAGTGGCAGGGCGTCGGCCGCTACGACGGCTGGATCGAAAGTCCGCTGAACAACGCCAAGCTGTTGCCCTTCGGCCTTTACGACCGCTGGGTGCCGGCCTTCGCCGAGCTGTACCGACGCAGTGCCGGCTGGACCGATTTCTACGAGCGGGTGGCGGCGCTGGCCGCGCTCGAGCCCACGCAACGCCAGGCGGCTGTGGCCGCGTTGATGCCGGAGAACTCGCCGGTGGCCGCATCGGTCGAATGAACGTGGATTCGCCTGACAGAGGAGGTGTGCGATGAACAGATGGGGATTGGCCGTGCTGCTCGGCCTGCTGGGCAGCGCCGCCGTGGCGGCGCCCAAGCCGTGCGAGGCGCTCAAGCAGGAGATCGAGGTGAAGATCCAGGCCGCCGGGGTGACCGCCTATACGCTGGAGATCGTGCCGGCCGCCGAGGTGGAAGACCCGAACATGGTGGTCGGCACCTGCGAGAACGGCACGAAGAAGATCGTCTACCAGCGCAACGGGACCTGAGCCCTGCGTTGCATCGCCCGGGCTACAGGTATGGGATCTAGCGCGCGAAGGCCTGGTGCATCTCCGCCAGGGTGGCGAAGTACCAGGCCGGGGCTTCCGCCATCAACTCTTCATGGCTGCCGAAGCCGTAGCCGACGCCAATGGCCTTCAGGCCATTCTCCCGGGCGCCGATCAGGTCGTGCTTGCGGTCGCCTATCATAAGTGTCTCGGCCGGGTCCAGGCCTTCCTCGTCCAGCAGATGACGGATCAGCTCCACCTTGTTGGTGCGGGTGCCATCCAGCTCGCTGCCGTAGATCACCTTGAAGTGCCTGGCGAAATCGAAGTGCCGGGCGATCTCGCGGGCGAACACCGCCGGCTTGCTGGTGGCGATGTACAGGGTGCGGCCCTGCTCGCCGAGCATCCCCAGCAGCTCGGCGACGCCTTCGAACACGCGGTTCTCGTAGAGGCCGGTGACCTTGAAGCGGTCGCGGTAGTGGTTCACCGCCTCCCAGGCGCGGGGCTCGTCGAAGGCGTAGGTCTGCATGAAGCACTGCAGCAGCGGCGGGCCGATGAAGTGCTCCAGGCGCGCCAGGTCCGGCTCGTGGATGTCCAGCTTGCCCAGGGCGTACTGGATCGAACGGGTGATGCCCTCGCGCGGGTCGGTGAGGGTGCCATCGAGGTCGAAGAGAATGTTCTGCTGGTGCATGGCTTTAGAGCTCTTTCTTGATCTTTTTCTGTTCGGATTCGATTTGCTGGATGCTGCGATCTGGCGTGGGGAGTGACTCGGGCATGGTGCCGCCCAAGTCCTCGATGGTCTGTCGGACCTTCCTGCCTACTTCGTGGTGGATCTGATTGGCGTGCTGTTTGCCCTGTACGTCTTCCCTACGCAACTTGTCCTCGGTCTGAGTGGCGCGGAACAGGTTGGCGGCCAGTTCCGTGCTACCCATGTGGTCGAGGATCTTCTGGTTTTTCTTCAACTGCTTGCGGGCGTGGATGTCCCGTGCTGATAGGCCGCCGTAAAGGCCGCGGTACCCGTGGTCCTGGAATAGGGCGTAGTCCAGGCCGCTGGCGACGCCGGCATCCCTGGCCGCTGCGGCCAGGTGTTTGTTGTGTTGCGCCAGTTCGTTGCGTATCGCCAGGCGCTTTTCGTCTTCGTCCAGCTGGGCGAAGCGCTCGTCATCGGCCAGCTCCTGTCGGCGGGTCTGGATGGCGAAGTAGGTCTGGCCGTTGGCGATGACCGGTTTGCTCGGGTCGCCGTTTTGCACGATCAGGTAGCAGGCGTAGCGGGACAGACGGATATCAGGGACTTGGCGCTGCGCGCCGGAACCGATCGCAACCATTGTGAGGATGTCCTCAATATGGTCTTCGATCACATGGCCGCTGCGCAGGCAGGCTTCACGCGCACGCTCCACCACCGGGGTGAAGTGGCGATACTGGGAGTAGCCCAGCACCTCGGCCAATTGCCTGGCCAGCCAGAACTCGTTGCCTTCCTCATCCGTCTGGCGGAGGCCTTCGAAGGTGGCGTGGTGCTGATCGGTGACGTTCCGGTTCATGGCGCTCTCCTTGCCTTTGAAAGGGTCAAGGCATCTTCACTCGCCGTATCCCTCGGCGATATGCAGGTCCTTCAGCTTCACGTAGTTGGCGGCGCTGTAAGTGAAGAAGGCCTTTTCCTTGTCGCTCAGCGGGCGGGCCTGTTTTACCGGGCTGCCGACATAGAGGTAGCCGCTTTCCAGGCGCTTGCCCGGTGGTACCAGGCTGCCGGCGCCGATCACCACGTCGTCTTCCACCACGACGCCGTCCATGACGATGCTGCCCATGCCCACCAGGATGCGGTTGCCCAGGGTGCAGCCGTGCAGGGTGACCTTGTGTCCTATGGTCACATCGTCGCCGATGAGCAGGGGAAAGCCGTCCGGGTTGAAGGGACCGGCGTGGGTGATATGCAGGACACTGCCGTCCTGCACGCTGGTACGTGCCCCGATGCGGATACGGTGCATGTCGCCGCGGATCAGGGCGAAGGGCCAGACGGAGCTGTCATCGCCCAGTTCGACATCGCCGATGACCACGGCGGATCGGTCGACGAAAACCCGCTCGGCCAGCTGTGGAGCGGTGCCCCGGTAGGTTCTTATCGCGCTCATAGAAAGTCCTGTGGCTGCGTTGTGCGCCGATTGTAATTAAGATGAACGCCATCGACCCGGGTTAAACCTCGTGGCTCGTCGGTTGTCCCACTCATCAGGTGCACCCGGCGTAGGACCGTCAAAAATCTGGCAATGTGGCTGGCCGTCTCTGGAAAAGGAGAGAGTCCATGACTACCTTGCGTTTCAGATCCTCTGCGAACAGAACCAAAGCCGCAGCGGCCACGGTAACCCGTGAATCCCTCGAATCCCAGGTCGCCGCCTATCTGCGGCGTGGGGGGCAGATCCAGAAGATCGCCCGGGGGGTGAGCGGGATGCCATTGAACGGTTCCTGGCACTTGTCCAGGCGCAGGAAATGATTCAGGAGGGGGCCTTGTGCCCCCTCTCTCTTTCCCGGTATCTACGCTCCATCAACCTTTCCAGACGCAACAGGTGAATGCCGTGAGCTCCAGCAATCCCCTCCTTCAGGACTTCGACCTGCCGCCCTACTCCGCCATCCGCCCGGAGCATGTAGAGCCCGCCATCGACACCATCCTCGCTGACAGCCGTGCCGCCATCGAGTCCCTGCTCGCCCGCCAGGAAGGCACGCCGACCTGGCAAGGCCTGGTGCTGGCGCTGGACGAACTGGGCGAACGCCTGGGCCGCGCCTGGAGCCCCGTGAGCCACCTCAACGCCGTGTGCAACAGCGCCGAGCTGCGCAGCGCCTACGAGGCCTGCCTGCCCAAGCTCTCCGAGTACTGGACCGAACTGGGCCAGAACCGCGCCCTGTTCCAGGCCTATGAGGCGCTGATGCAAAGCCCCGAGGCCGCTGGCTTCGACGTGGCGCAGAAGACCATCCTCGAACACGCCCTGCGCGACTTCCGCCTGTCCGGCATCGACCTGCCGAGCGACAAGCAGCAGCGCTACGGCGAAATCCAGATGAAGCTCTCCGAGCTCACCAGCCGCTTCTCCAACCAGTTGCTGGACGCCACCCAGGCCTGGACCAAACAGGTCAGCGACGAAGCCGCGCTGGATGGCCTGACCGAATCCGCCCGCGCGCAGATGGCCCAGGCCGCCAAGGCCAAGGGCCTGGACGGCTGGCTGATCAGCCTGGAGTTCCCCAGCTATTACGCAGTGATGACCTACGCCAATGACCGCGCCCTGCGCGAAGAGGTCTACACCGCCTACTGCACCCGCGCCTCCGACCAGGGCCCCAACGCTGGCCAGAACGACAACGGCCCGGTGATGGAGCAGATCCTCGACCTGCGCCAGGAGCTGGCCGCCCTGCTCGGCTTCGGCAGCTACGCCGAGCTGAGCCTGGCCACCAAGATGGCCGAGACCAGCGACCAGGTGCTGAGCTTCCTCCGCGACCTGGCCGTGCGCAGCAAACCCTTCGCCAAGCAGGACCTCGACGAGCTGCGCGCCTTCGCCGCCGAACAGGGCCTGGACGACCTGCAGAGCTGGGATACCGGCTACTACGCCGAGAAGCTGCGCGAGCAGCGCTACAGCATTTCCCAGGAAATCCTCCGCGCCTATTTCCCCATCGACAAGGTGCTCACCGGCCTCTTCGCCATCGTGCAGAAGCTCTACGGCATCGAGATCCGCGAGCTGTCGGGCTTCGACACCTGGCACCCGGACGTGCGCCTGTTCGAGATCAGCGAGAACGGCCAGCACGTCGGCCGCTTCTTCTTCGACCTCTACGCCCGCGCCAACAAGCGTGGCGGTGCCTGGATGGACGGCGCCCGCGACAAGCGCCGCACCTCCGCCGGCACGCTGGTCAGCCCGGTGGCCAACCTGGTGTGCAACTTCACCCCGGCCGTGGGCGACAAGCCCGCGCTGCTGACCCACGATGAAGTCACCACCCTGTTCCATGAATTCGGCCACGGCCTGCACCACCTGCTGACCCGCGTCGAGCACGCCGGCGCCTCCGGCATCAACGGCGTGGCCTGGGACGCGGTCGAGCTGCCCAGCCAGTTCATGGAGAACTGGTGCTGGGAGCCGGAAGGCCTGGCACTGATCTCCGGCCACTACCAGAGTGGCGAGGCCCTGCCCCAGGACCTGCTGGACAAGATGCTTGCCGCGAAGAACTTCCAATCCGGCCTGATGATGGTGCGCCAGCTGGAGTTCTCCCTGTTCGACTTCGAGCTGCACGCCACCCACGGCGACGGCCGCAGCGTGCTGGAGGTGCTCGAAGGCATCCGCGCCGAGGTCTCGGTGATGCGCCCGCCGGCCTTCAACCGCTTCGCCAACAGCTTCGCGCACATCTTCGCCGGCGGTTACGCGGCCGGGTACTACAGCTACAAGTGGGCCGAAGTGCTCTCCGCCGATGCCTTCTCCAAGTTCGAGGAAGAGGGTGTGTTCAACGCCGACACCGGCCGCGCCTTCCGCGAGGCCATCCTCGCCCGTGGCGGCTCCCAGGAACCCATGGTGCTGTTCGTCGACTTCCGCGGCCGCGAACCCTCCATCGACGCCCTGCTGCGCCACCTCGGCCTGTCCGCGGAGGCCGCATGAGCGAAGGCCCCGTGAACGTCACCAAGAAGCGCTTCATCGCCGGTGCCGTGTGCCCGGCGTGCAGCGAGCAGGACCGCATCCAGATGTGGGACGAGGACGGCGTACCGCACCGCCAGTGCGTGGCCTGCGGCTATGCCGACACCCTCAACGCCCAGGGCCAGTCGGTGCCCAAGGAGCTGGGGACGCGGGTCAACAAGGCTGTGCCCAAGCCGGCCGACCCCAAGGTTCAGGGCGTGCAGTTCTTCCCCAATCCCAAGCTGAAGAAACCCAGCGAGTGAATTGAAGGCCAGGGAGGGCCGATGACCCGTCTGATGCTCTGTGGCCTGCTGGCTTTGGCCAGCGGCCTTGTCGTCGCCAGCGAAATCACCCGCGAGCCTGCGGCACTGCCCGCGCGTTATGGCGCCGCGCTGCCTCACAGCGCGGCCGACCTGCAGGCCTGGGACCAAGACACCCGCCGTTTCCCACCCGTCGCCCATGCCCTGGACCAGATCGCCGATGGCAGCGAGCCCTGGTTACAGCGCTGGCGTTCGGCAATGGCCCAGGTCCGCCCGACGGAGGCCGTCGCGGTCGAGCGCCTGTGGCAATCGCACTTGCAGTTCAGCGAGCTGTCACCGACGTTCTGCACCTTCGCCCGGCACCGCCTGCAAGGGCCGGACGACCTGATCCGCCGCATCGTCTCCGTACCTTTCGCGAAGGGCTGCGCCCAGGCATCGGACCGTCCCTTGCTGTTGCGCCCGGATACGCCGGCCCGCGCGGTGCTGGCGTTCTACGCCGGGCAGGAAGCACCTGTGCCCGCTTTCGAGCCGCGCCTGGAGCAGGCCGTCACCGCGATGATCCCGGGCGCTGAAGCCTATGAGCTGCGCGCCGCCGCCTTCACCCTCGTGCACCTGAAACAGGCCGAGGCCAACCGTGCGTTGCTGCGCATCCATGGGCGGATCACCGACCAGGACAAGGCCGACCAGGTCGCACTGGCTTTCCTGCGGAGCGACGACCCTCAGGGACGCGCACTGGCGCAGGCGGCCTGCCAGCGTCGCCTGCGCGATCCGATGTGCAGCCCCTCGCCGTACTACGGGGCAGAGGCTCAGGGCGAGGACGAGCCGCACGTCGACAGGGCACTGGTCGCGCGTCGCATCGCCGAGCTGGCCACCCTCGGCTTCAGCCGGGTGCAGGCGCTCAAGGTGGATGAGCAGGCCAGTGCCGACCCGGAGTTCCTGCTGAGTGCCGCCGACTACCTGTACGGCTTCGACACCGAGACCGGGATGTTCCCCAACCAGCACGATTCGCTGTTGCGGCGCCTGGCGCGCCTGGCCGGGCCAACGCTGCAGGATGTGGTGTTCGAGGAGCGCTACCCGGCGGACGACCAGGGCCCCTACCGGCTGAGTGCCTATGCCGATGGCTCGGTCTATCGCCTGGAGGCGCAGAACTACGGCGACTGGTACGACGTCCAGGCCGTGCTGCAACTGCTGCAGCGAGTCGCCGATGACCGCCGGCTGGACGTGGCATTTGTGCCGCTGGCCAGTGGCGACCAGATGTCGCTGGTGCTGGCCGGCCCCAACGCTGCGGTGAACGCGGCATTCGAGCGCGGCCTGTTGCAGCGGGGCGAACCGGAGCAGGCGATGGAAAGCGGCAAGGCATTCGAGGCGGAAGTCATCCAGGGGCTGCAGCGCCAGCAGCCTTGAGCGTGGCGCTTATGACAGTGTTAGATTCCGACACCCAGGGCGGATCTTCCCCTGCGTGCACAAGGGTTCAGAGAGGGCGTCATGTGGCACTTGGTATGCGGTGACAACGCGGTCGAAGGCGTCGCCTTCGTGCTTGGCGAGGAGGTGGCGCGGCAGTTCCTGCGGGTGCTGCGCGATGACCTCGCCGTCGGCCCGCTGAGCGGTATCGAACAGCCGCCCTGTACCCGCCGTGCCGCCTTCTGGCGCGCGGTATGGCCGGTTGCGGTGCAGCCGGTGCCGGACTTCGAAGGCGGCCTGGGCGAAGACGCCCAATGGCTCGCCGGCCTGGCCGGGCAGAGTCATGCGGTCACCGTCTGGCATGGCGACAGCGCCTCCGAGCAACTGTTGTTGGCACGGGTCGCGGCGGCCCTGGAGCACAGCGAGCTGCCCCTCTGGGAAGTGCCCTGCGGCAGCGGTGACAGCCGCGTGGCCAGCCGCCGCGCGGTGGCCATGCACGCGCCGGCCGAACTCGCCGAGCTGTACCTGCCGAAGCTGGTGGGGCCGGAGCGCCGCCAGCAACTGGCCAACCAGTGGCGTGGCGTACTGGCCGAGGGCGCGGGCATCCGCCGCTGGCGCGACGGGGCCTTCCAGGGTGAAGACTTCAGCTTTATCGATGCCGACCTGTTGGGCCGCTGCTCCCCCGAATGGCGCCCGCTGGGCCGGGTGATGGCCGATGTCATGGGCCACTGCGACGGCTTCTTCGCCACCGACTTCTTCCTCTTCTGGCGCACCCGGGAACTGGCTGCCCAGGGCCGGGTCCAGATCGAGGGCGAACCCGGTGCCAATGGCTACGGCGGCCTGCAGGTGCGCCTGCCCGGTTGATTCCGGGCTGCACTCATTCCTTCGAGCCGGAGGCTTCATGCACGGACCCGACCCCCGCAACCCGCATCCCATGGCGGGCTTCCCCCAGGTCTGCTTCATCCGCAATACGGTGAACAACCCGCAGATCGAGATCGGCGAATACACCTATTACGACGACCCGGACGACTCGGAGAACTTCGAGCGCAACGTGCTCTATCTCTTCCCCTTCATCGGCGATCGCCTGGTGATCGGGCGCTTCTGCGCCATCGCGCGCGGGGTGAAGTTCATCATGAACGGCGCCAACCACAAGCTCTCCGGCTTCTCCACCTACCCCTTCCAGATCTTCGGCGGCGGCTGGGAGCGGCACATGCCGGAGCTGTCCGAGTTTCCCAACAAGGGCGACACCCTGATCGGCAACGACGTGTGGATCGGCTACGAGGCGCTGATCATGCCCGGGGTGAAGATCGGCGATGGCGCCATCATCTCCTCGCGTTCGGTGGTGACCCGCGACGTGGCGCCCTACAGCATCGTCGGCGGCAACCCGGCCGAACCGCTGAAGCGGCGCTTCCCCGACGAGGTGGTGGAACGCCTGCTCGCCCTGGCCTGGTGGGACTGGCCGGTGGAGAAGATCAGCCGGCACATGGCGGCGATCATGGCCGCCGATCTCGACGCCCTGGAGCGCTGCGCCCGGGAAGACTGAGGCGAACTGCGTCACTTCCGCCGAGCGGGCACCTTGCCCCGGCGCGGGGCCGGGAGTAGTTTTCCCTGCTGTGCCCCGCTGCACAGGGAGCCGTCGCAGAGGGCGGCAATACAGCAAGGAGACCCCAGGTGCCCACCTTTACCCGCAACAAACTCCCGGTCGTCGGCAGCCTCGAACTGGTGGTCGGCAACGTGCTCAAGCTGAAACTCAACGGCCTGGGGCCGGGCAAGAAGCACTACCGCATCAAGAGCGCCAACACCTGCCTGGAAGTGAAGCAGGACGCCAACGACCGCCAGAGCGAGCAGAGCATCACCATCAAGGCTTTGCGCGCTTGCCAGTCGGTGCGTGTGGAGGCCTTTTCCGCCGTCGATGACCTGCCCTCGGGCATCCACGTGGTCATCACCGTGCTGGAAGCGCTGACGCTGCCCGATGGCAAGACCGACGAAGGCTGCCTCGCGCGCCTGCTGCTGGCCGAGTCGGTGGTGCCGAAGAACGCGGGAGGCCTGGAGGAAGCGCTGTTCTCCATGCAGCTAATGCGCCAGGTGATCGAGAACCGCATGGCGTTCTCCGAACCGAAGCACTTCGGCAAGCCCGCCAACAAGACCATGACCGGCTTCATCACTGCCCGTGACCCGCTGCAGTTCGAGGGGTTCGGCAACTATCCGGCCATCGGCGCCAAGGAAGGCAAGATCGACAGCTACCTGCGGCTGGCCAACGACGGTTCCGACCTGCGCTTCTCCTTCGTCCGCCAGCATGTGCAGAACGCCCTGGACGTGGCAGCGGGCAAGAGCGTCGCCAAGCCCTACAAGCCGCCGGTCTATGGCTGGATGACCGAAGGCAGCGACCCGGGCGGCTACTTCATCAAGGCGGTCGACAAGGGTGGCCAGACCTTCTTCAGCCTCACCCAGGCCTTTATCGACAACCCCAACAACCCGGGTAAACCGAAGAAATGAACAGCTCACGCCTGGCCGGACTCTTCTCCGGCGCCCTGCTTTTCGTCACCCTCGGTGCCTGCGCGGCCGAATCCTTCGGCCCGTCGATCTACACCGGCCAGGTGGCGCGTTTCGACATCGCCGAGGACAAGACCTTCGCCGACCCCGAGCAGGACATGCGCTACCTGCTGATGCAGGCCAAGCGCAACGACAGCGCCAACCACTTCTGCGTGGTCGGCTACCAGTGGCCGGATGGCAAGCGCAAGGCGGCGGTGCATTGGCAGGAAGGCCAGCGCATCGTGCTCTGGACCGGAAAATCCGGCGTGAGCGATGAATTCAAGTACGCCGACTCCCTGGCCATGGCCAATACCGTGGACCTCAAGGACGGGCTGGTGGACACCGACGAGCAGCGCTTCGGCAGCAGCTTCCTGCAACTGCGCTCCTCGGCCGAAGGCACCCTCGCCGACTGCAAGGCCCACGGCCGCCAATACCTGATCGAGCCCTTCACCCCGCCGAGCGAGTCCGACGAGGACGAGTAGGGCTTTCCGACGAAAACCGGCTGGCGTAGGACGCTGTAAGAATATACTGTTCATGCATACAGTATTTTCCGGAGCGCCTCGCCATGTCCGTCACCCTCCCGCCCCGTGGCCGGGGAACCGGCAGCAACCCGTTCAACCGTTTCGCCCCGACCCTCTCGGTGGCCGAGGACGACGGCTGGTACCAGGAGGTGCCGCCGACCCGCGCCACCGAAGTGCGCATCGAGACGGCCAAGAGCATCATCGCCCGCAACCAGTCACCCGACCTGCCCTTCGACCGCTCGATAAACCCCTATCGCGGCTGTGAACACGGCTGTATCTACTGCTATGCGCGGCCCAGCCACGCCTATTGGGACATGTCCCCGGGCATCGATTTCGAAACCCGGCTGATCGCCAAGACCAACGCCGCCGCCCTGCTGGAGCAGCAGCTGAGCAAGCCCGGCTACCAGTGCGCGCCCATCGCCCTGGGCGCCAACACCGACCCCTACCAGCCCATCGAGCGCGAGCATCGCCTGACCCGGCAGATACTCGAAGTGCTGCTGCGCTACCGCCACCCACTGACCATCGTCACCAAGGGCTCGCTGGTGCTGCGCGACCTCGACCTGCTGAGCCAGCTGGCCGAGCAGCGCCTGGTCAAGGTGATGATCAGCCTCACCACCCTCGACGACGAGCTCAAGCGCGTGCTCGAGCCCCGTGCCGCCGCGCCATCCGCGCGCCTGCGGGCGATCCGCGTGCTGCGTGAAAACCGTATTCCGGTGGGGGTGCTCTGCTCGCCGATGATCCCGATGATCAACGACAGCGAGCTGGAAAGCCTGCTGGAAGCCGCCCGTGACGCCGGCGCGCGTAGCGCCTCCTACATGCTGGTGCGCCTGCCCCGGGAGGTGGCGCCGCTCTTCGAGGAATGGCTGCAGGCCCACTACCCGCAACGGGCTGCCCATGTGATGAGCATCATCCGCCAGTGCCGGGGCGGCGAGGTCTACGACAGCCGCTTCGGCAAGCGCTTCAGCGGTGAAGGCGCCTTCGCTGAATTGCTGGCCCAGCGCTTCGCCGTCGCCATGCGCCGCCTGGGCCTGGAGAAACGTGGCGATGTAGCGCTGGACTGCTCGCGTTTCTGTCCGCCTGGGGGGCAGATGGCGTTGCTGTGAGCCGTGCCCGGATATGCGTTGCCGGATATTGCCTGGAAGACGCTAATACCGTTGCGCCCAGGGCCGTCCTGCGGGCTATCCAGCGATTCGATGTCAGCGAGTGTGACCGGAAACCGTCGAGCGGAGTCCTGTAGGGGGTCGGATAAATCCGACCGTGCCGGTAAAGTAAACCGCACCCCCAGAAGACTCCCCAGGCGAAGAGGTCGGCATGAGCGACGAGCACGAAACCCAGAGGCACCAGGAAAGCGCGGACGAAGCGCTGCGCAATATCGTCGAAGGCTTCCAGCGCTTCCGCGACGAGGTGTTTCCCGAGCAGGAAGAACTGTTCAAGCGCCTGGCCCATGAACAGACGCCGCGCGCCATGTTCATCACCTGCGCCGACTCGCGGGTGGCCCCTGAGCTGATCACCCAGAGCTCCCCGGGCGATCTGTTCGTCACCCGCAACGTCGGCAACGTGGTACCGCCCTACGGGCAGATGAACGGTGGTGTTTCCACCGCCATCGAGTTCGCCGTCATGGCCCTCGGCGTGCACCACATCATCATCTGCGGCCACTCCGACTGCGGCGCCATGAAGGCGGTGCTCAACCCCGAGCAGCTGGAGCGCATGCCCACCGTCAAGGCCTGGCTGCGCCATGCCGAAGTGGCCCGCACCGTGGTCGCCGAGACCTGCGGCTGTGCCAACCACGAAACCCTCGGCGTGCTCACCGAGGAGAACGTGGTGGCCCAGCTCGACCACCTGCGCACCCACCCCTCGGTGGCCGCGCGCCTGGCCAGCGGGCAGTTGTTCATCCATGGCTGGGTCTATGACATCGAGACCGCTGCGATCCGCGCCTACGACGCCGAAGCCGGCCGCTTCATGCCCATCGGCGAGGGCCCGCTGCCCATGGCGACCCCCCGCGCGCGCTACCGCTGAGCCCAGGGCGCCCCGGCGGACCGGGGCGCACGGGTGGCAGTGCGCCACCAGGCATTTCGTCTGGAAGCCTCATTCCAGAGCCTTTTCTTCAGTTTGAGTTAAGTCTGCGCGCCTAAGGTTTTTCTCCATCCCGACCGCCCGGTCGGGTTGCAATCTGCCATCAAGCGGCAGGTCACGAGGGCCATCGGCCCGCTCGGAACGCAAACAGGAGAAACCATGAACCAGGACATCCGCAGCATCCCGCCCGCCCCCTCCGACGACATCGACGCCCAGGCCGCCTTCGACACCCTGGTGCAGGGCTGCCGGCGCTTTCGCGAGGAGACCTTCCCCCGGCAACGCGCCCTCTTCCAGCAGCTGGCGCAGCGCCAGTCGCCGCGGGCCATGTTCATCACCTGCGCCGACTCGCGGGTGGCCCCGGAGCTGATCACCCACAGCGCGCCGGGCGATCTCTTCGTTACCCGCAACGTCGGCAACCTGGTGCCGCCCTACGGCCAGATGAACGGTGGCGTCTCCACCGCCATCGAGTACGCGGTCATGGCCCTGGGCGTGCAGCACCTCATCGTCTGCGGCCATTCCGATTGCGGCGCCATGAAGGCGGTGCTGGCCCCTGAATCCCTGAACGGCATGCCCACCGTCAGCGCCTGGCTGCGCCACGCCGAGGTGGCCCGCAGCCTGGTGGAACGCAACTGCGATTGCGTGGGCCACGATGCCCTCGGCGTGCTCACCGAGGAGAACGTGGTGGCCCAGCTCGACCACCTGCGCACCCATCCGGCGGTGGCTGCGCGCCTGGCCGCCGGCCAGCTGTTCATCCACGGCTGGGTCTACGACATCGAGACCGCCGCCATCCGCGCCTACGACGCCGAGGCCGGCCGCTTCCGGCCGCTGGAGCAAGGCCGCGCCGCCATGGCGACACCGCGCCCGCGCTACCTGGCGTCCTGACGCCCCCTTCCCATACGCCGTGGCGGCCGAGACCGCCGCGCGTCCCCCTTTCGTGCCGCAGGAGATCGCGACATGCGCCTTGCTTCCCTTCAATCCACGCTACCCCGGGACCTGCTGGCCTCGGTGGTGGTTTTCCTCGTCGCCCTGCCACTGTGCATGGGCATCGCCATCGCCTCCGGCATGCCGCCGGCCAAGGGCCTGATCACCGGCATCGTCGGCGGCCTGGTGGTCGGCTGGCTGGCGGGCTCGCCGTTGCAGGTCAGCGGGCCGGCGGCGGGCCTCGCCGTGCTGGTCTTCGAGCTGGTGCGCGAGCACGGCATGGCCATGCTCGGGCCGATCCTGGTGCTGGCCGGGCTGTTGCAACTGTGCGCAGGCCGCCTGCGCCTGGGCTGCTGGTTCCGGGTCACCGCGCCGGCGGTGGTCTACGGCATGCTCGCCGGCATCGGCGCGCTCATCGTGATGTCGCAGGTGCATGTGATGTTCGATGCCAAGCCCCACGCCTCCGGCCTGGAGAATCTCCTGGCGTTCCCCGCGACCCTGGTGGGCGCCCTCGCCCAGGTGGGGCCGGGCGGTGGCCTGGCCGCCGCGGCGCTGGGCCTGGGCACCATCGCCTGCATGTGGGGCTGGGAGCGCTGGCGCCCGCAGTCGCTGCGCTTCCTGCCCGGGGCGCTGATCGGTGTCAGCCTGGCGACCCTGGCCAGCCTCGCCCTGGCGCTCGATGTGCAGCGGGTGACGGTGCCGGCCACCCTGGGCGAGGCCATCGATTGGCTGCGCCCGGCCGACCTGCTCGGCCTGGCCGACCCGCAGATCCTCCTGGCGGCGCTGGTGGTGGCCTTCGTCGCCAGTGCCGAGACGCTGCTTTCCGCCGCCGCCGTGGACCGCATGCACGCAGGGCCGCGCTCCGACCTGGACCGCGAGCTGTCGGCCCAGGGCGTGGGCAACCTGCTCTGCGGCGTGCTCGGCGCGCTGCCCATGACCGGGGTGATCGTGCGTAGCTCGGCCAACGTCCAGGCCGGCGCCCGCACGCGCCTGTCCGCCGTGCTGCACGGTGCCTGGCTGCTGGCCTTCGTGGCGCTGTTGCCGGCGGTGCTGCAGAGCATGCCGGTGGCTGCCCTGGCCGGCGTGCTGGTGTTCACCGGCTTCAAGCTGGTGGATGCCAAGGCCATGCGCAGCCTCTCGCGCTACGGGCGCGCACCCTTGCTGATCTACGCCGCCACGGCACTGGGCATCGTCGCCTTCGACCTGCTCAGCGGCGTGCTCATCGGCTTCGCCCTGACCCTGGCCAAGCTGGCCTGGAAGGCTTCACGCCTGAAGGTCGCCCTGGTGCAGGGTGCTCCCGGCGAGGCCGAGCTGCGCCTGGCCGGCGCCGCTACCTTCCTGCGGGTGCCGCAGCTGGCGCGGGTGCTGGAGGGGGTGGAACCGGGCACCCGGCTGCAGGTGCCGCTGGATAACCTCAGCTACATCGACCATGCCTGCATGGAGCTGCTGGAGGATTGGGGGCGCGCCGCGCAGCGCCAGGGTGGGGCCCTGCAGATAGAGCCCCGTGCCCTGAACCGGCGCCTGGAGGGACGGCTGCTCAGCCTGCGCGGCCGCGCCGTCTGAAGATCAGCTGGCGGCGCGTTGTGCCTGGTCCAGCTGCAGTTCGACGCCGAGCTGGCGCGAGAGGCAGGGCCAGCGCTTCCACGCCGCTTCCACCTTTGGGTCGTGCAGCCTGTCGCGGTAGTGCTGCACCGAGACGCGTTCGAACACCGCCTCGTCGAGCATGCCGTCCACCGCGTGGTGCACGGCTTCGTCCAGCTGGTTGGCGAAGGGCTCGCCGATCAGCTGGTGGGCGATGAGGTTGGCCACGGTGGTGTCCAGCGGGATCAGCGGCTCGCCCAGGTGGGCGATGTAGCGGTCGTTCACTTCCTCCACCAGGCGGTGGGCGAGGTAGGCCTCGTCGAGCAGGCCGTCCAGGCCCTCGTGGCCTTCCACCATGCTCGGCGGCTGCAGGAAGAACTGCTCGGCCACCTTCAGCACCGGCTTCACCTGGGCCTCGATGCCGGCTTCGCGGGCGACGTTGGCGGCAGCGTCGAGCACGTCCGGCACCTGTTCGATATAGGCGCTGACGAAGCGCGCCAGCACGCCCTGGGCGTCGTCGTCGGGCAGGCGGATGGCTGGGTGGAGGCGGTCCAGCTGGGTGGAGAGGATGCGTGCCAGGTGCCCGCTCCGGGCTTCCTGTTCGTGGGCTCGCTGGATGAGTTCGCGCAGGGCGAGGGTATTCATGACTGCTCCTGGATAGGACATGGATCGAAGGGAGGGGAAGACACAACTTAGCTCGCCCCGGCGGCCAGCTAAGACCCGATTGTCATAATGCCGCAATGCTTATGCATGGTCGCGATAACGGCCACCGCGCACTCCCGCCAACCCCGCGCCAGCCGTGGCGTTTAGGACAAGGCTTGCGGCCCTTGCGCCAATTTTCCCGTCGCGTTGCCAGCTTCAAGTCGGTGTCTATACTCCGAGTCGAAAGGCGATACCTGATGACACCCGACTGTGCACCACGTGCTGAAGGTCGGCCGTTAAAGTCAGCCGTATTAACGACCGCTCCCTTAGCCGCTGGCCCAGCCGGCGGGATAACAAGAACGATAAGGGGAACCCGCAATGATGCGACATCCACGAGTCTGGATGGGACTCCTGCTGTGGTCGATTTTCAGCCAGGCGCAGGCCGCCTGGACCGTCAACATGACGCCCGGTGCCACCGAGGTCAGTCGTACCGTTTTCGATCTGCACATGACCATCTTCTGGATCTGCGTCGTTATCGGCGTGATCGTGTTCGGTGCCATGTTCTGGTCGATGATCATCCACCGTCGCTCTACCGGCCAGGAGCCGGCGCATTTCCACGAGAGCACCACGGTGGAGATCCTCTGGACGGTCGTGCCCTTCGTCATCCTGGTGCTGATGGCGATACCTGCCACCAAGACCCTGATCGACATCTACGACAGTTCCGAATCCGAGCTGGATATCCAGGTCACCGGCTACCAGTGGAAGTGGAACTACAAGTACCTGGGCCAGGACGTCGAATTCTTCAGCAACCTCGCCACCCCCGCCGAGCAGATCCACAACAAGGCGGAGAAGGACGAGCACTACCTGCTGGAGGTGGACGAGCCGCTGGTGATCCCGGTGGGCACCAAGGTGCGCTTCCTGATCACCGCCGCCGACGTCATCCACTCCTGGTGGGTACCGGCGCTGGCGGTCAAGCGTGACGCCATCCCCGGCTTCGTCAACGAAGCCTGGACGCGCATCGACAAGCCCGGCATCTACCGCGGCCAGTGCGCCGAGCTCTGCGGCAAGGACCACGGCTTCATGCCCATCGTGGTCGAGGCCAAGTCCAAGGAGGACTTCGCCAAGTGGCTCGCCGGTCGCAAGGAAGAGGTGGCCAAGCTCAAGGAGCTGACCGACAAGGAGTGGACGCTCGAAGAGCTCAGCGCTCGTGGCGACAAGGTCTACCACACCACCTGCGCCGCCTGTCACCAGGCCGAGGGCCAGGGCATGCCGCCCATGTTCCCGGCGCTCAAGGGCTCGAAGATCGCCACCGGGCCGAAGGAAGACCACCTCAGCATCGTCTTCCACGGCAAGCCCGGCACCGCGATGGCCGCCTTCGGCAAGCAGCTGTCGGAAGTCGATATCGCCGCCGTCATCACCTACGAACGCAACGCCTGGGGCAATGCCAAGGGCGACATGGTGACGCCGAAAGAAGTGCTTGCGCTCAAGCAAGCCGAGGAGAAATGACATGAGTGCAGTGATCGACCACGATCATGCCGGGCATGATCACCACCACGGCCCGGCCAAGGGCCTGATGCGCTGGGTGCTCACCACCAACCACAAGGACATCGGCACCATGTACCTGTGGTTCGCCTTCGCCATGTTCCTCCTCGGGGGTTCCATGGCTATGGTGATCCGCGCCGAGCTGTTCCAGCCCGGGCTGCAGATCGTCGAACCGGCCTTCTTCAACCAGATGACCACCATGCACGGCCTGATCATGGTCTTCGGCGCGGTGATGCCGGCCTTCGTCGGCCTGGCCAACTGGATGATCCCGCTGATGGTCGGCGCGCCGGACATGGCCCTGCCGCGCATGAACAACTTCAGCTTCTGGTTGCTGCCGGCCGCCTTCGGCCTGCTCATCAGCACCCTGTTCACCGCTGGCGGCGGGCCCAACTTCGGCTGGACCTTCTACGCGCCGCTGTCCACCACCTACGCGCCGGAGAGCGTCACCTACTTCATCTTCGCCATCCACCTGATGGGCATCAGCTCGATCATGGGCGCGATCAACGTGATCGCCACCATCCTCAACCTGCGTGCCCCGGGCATGACCCTGATGAAGATGCCGCTGTTCGTCTGGACCTGGCTGATCACCGCCTTCCTGCTCATCGCCGTGATGCCGGTGCTGGCGGGCTGCGTGACCATGATGCTGATGGACATCCACTTCGGCACCAGCTTCTTCAGCGCGGCCGGCGGCGGCGACCCGGTGCTGTTCCAGCACGTGTTCTGGTTCTTCGGCCACCCCGAGGTGTACATCATGATCCTGCCCGCCTTCGGCGCGGTCAGCTCGATCATCCCGGCCTTCGCGCGCAAGCCGCTGTTCGGCTACACCTCGATGGTCTACGCCACGGCCTCCATCGCCTTCCTCTCCTTCATCGTCTGGGCGCACCACATGTTCGTGGTCGGCATCCCGCTGACCGGCGAGCTGTTCTTCATGTACGCCACCATGCTGATCGCCGTGCCCACCGGGGTGAAGGTGTTCAACTGGGCCAGCACCATGTGGCAGGGCTCGATGACCTTCGAGACACCGATGCTGTTCGCGGTGGCCTTCGTCATCCTCTTCACCATCGGCGGCTTCTCCGGGCTGATGCTGGCCATCGCCCCGGCGGACTTCCAGTACCACGACACCTACTTCGTGGTGGCCCACTTCCACTACGTGCTGGTGCCTGGCGCCATCTTCGGCATCTTCGCCTCGGCCTATTACTGGCTGCCGAAGTGGACCGGCCACATGTACGACGAGACCCTCGGCAAGCTGCACTTCTGGATGAGCTTCATCGGCATGAACATGGCGTTCTTCCCCATGCACTTCGTGGGGCTGGCCGGCATGCCGCGACGCATCCCGGACTACAACCTGCAGTTCGCCGACTTCAACATGATCTCCTCCATCGGCGCCTTTACCTTCGGTGCCACCCAGCTGCTCTTCCTGTTCATCGTCATCAAGTGCATCCGTGGCGGCAAACCCGCTCCGGCCAAGCCCTGGGACGGTGCCGAAGGGCTGGAGTGGACCGTGCCCTCGCCGGCGCCGTACCACACCTTCAGCACCCCGCCGGAGGTGAAGTGAGATGAGCGGGGAACTGAACAATCGCCGCCTGATTCCACGCCTGCTGGTGCTGGTGGTGGCGATGTTCGGCTTCGGTTTCGCCCTGGTGCCGATCTACGAAGTGATGTGCGTGGCCTTCGGCATCAACGGCAAGACCAATGCCTCCGCCTACGAAGGCAGCCAGGCGCTGGACGAGAAACGCCAGGTGCGGGTGCAGTTCCTCGCCACCAACTCGGCGGACATGACCTGGGAATTCCGCTCCAAGGCGGACGACCTGGTGGTGCACCCGGGGGCCAGCAACGAGATGCTGTTCATCGCCCACAACACGACGGACAAGCCCATGACCGCCCAGGCGGTGCCGAGCATCTCGCCATCCAAGGCCGCCGCGTACTTCCACAAGACCGAATGCTTCTGCTTCACCCAGCAGGTCCTGCAACCGGGCGAGCGCATCGAAATGCCGGTGCGCTTCATCGTCGACCGCGACCTGCCGCCCGACGTGCACCACCTGACACTCGCTTACACGCTGTTCGATATCACGGCCCGCAAGCCTCCGGTCGCCAAGACCGGCAGCTGACGCGCCGACAAGGAGAACAACAACGATGGCAAGTCACGAGCAGTATTACGTTCCCGCCCAGAGCAAATGGCCGATCATCGCCACCATCGGCATGCTCGTCACCGTCTACGGCCTGGGCACCTGGTTCAACGACCTCAAGGCCGCCCGCCCGGATTCCAACGGCCCGCTGATCTTCTTCGTCGGCGCCCTGTGCCTGGCGTACATGCTGTTCGGCTGGTTCGGCGCGGTGATCAAGGAAAGCCGCGGCGGGCTTTACAGCCCGCAGATGGACCGCTCGTTCCGCTGGGGCATGAGCTGGTTCATCTTCTCCGAGGTGATGTTCTTCGCCGCCTTCTTCGGCGCGCTGTTCTACGTGCGCACCTGGGCCGGCCCCTGGCTCGGCGGCGAGGGCGACAAGGGCGTGGCCAACATGCTCTGGCCCAACTTCCAGTACACCTGGCCGCTGCTCAACACCCCCGACCCGAAACTCTTCCCCGGGCCCAAGGAGGTGATCGACCCCTGGCACCTGCCGCTGATCAACACCCTCCTGCTGGTGTCTTCCAGCTTCACCGTGACCTTTGCCCACCACGCGCTGAAGAAGGCCAACCGCAAGCTGCTGAAGATCTGGCTGGCGTTGACCATCCTCCTCGGCGTCGCCTTCCTCGCCCTGCAGGTCGAGGAATACGTCCACGCCTACACCGAACTGGGCCTGACCCTCGGCTCGGGCATCTACGGCGCCACCTTCTTCATGCTCACCGGCTTCCACGGCGCCCACGTGACCATGGGCACGCTGATCCTCACGGTGATGCTGGTGCGCATCCTGCGCGGGCACTTCGACGCCGACCACCACTTCGGCTTCGAAGCCGCCAGCTGGTACTGGCACTTCGTCGACGTGGTCTGGGTGGGGCTGTTCATCTTTGTGTATGTGCTTTGAGGGCAGCTGCAAGGGGCAAGCGGCAAGCTTCAAGTGATGGCTGGGCTCGCCCTTTCTTGCAGCTTGAAACTTGCAGCTTGCAGCTCCGACCTACCAGGTCGTATGCGACACCAGTTGGCCGCTGTAGAAGCCCCAGGCGACGAGGCCGAGGGTGAGGGCGGCGAGAATGACGCGGACGGTGAGGGCGTTGACCACGCGTGAACCGCGGCCCTCGTCCTTGACCAGGAAGAACAGGCCGCTGAACAGGCTGACCACGGTGGCCAGCAGCATGAAAACGATAAGCGCCTTGAGCATGGGCGAATCCGGGGCAAGGGGGACGTTGTGCAGTATAGCCAGAGCTTTCCAGGCTCCAGGCCACGTCGGTTGAGGGCCTTCCGCCCCGGCCTCGTGCCCACCCTCGTGGTGCTGGCGCTGCTGCCCCTGCTCATCGGCCTGGGCGTCTGGCAGCTGTCCCGCGCCGAGGAGAAGCGCCAGTTGCTGGCCGGCTACGAAGCGCGTCGCAGCGCCGAACCCATCGCCATCACCGAACTCGAACGCCTGCCCGACCCGGCCTATGTGCGGGTGCGCCTGCAGGGCAGTTTCGATGACCAGCACAGCCTGCTGCTGGACAGCCGCATCCGCGCCGGCAAGCCCGGCGTCGAACTGCTGCAACCCTTCTACGACCAGGCCAGCGGGCTTTGGCTGCTGGTCAACCGGGGCTGGCTGCCCTGGCCGGACCGGCGCACCCCGCCGCAATTCGACACCCCGCACCAGCCCCTGGCCCTCGACGCCTGGGTCTATGTGCCGCCCGGCGCCGCCTTCGAACTCAAGCACGTGGAAAGCGCCGAGTGGCCGCAACTGATCAACCAGGTCGAGCCACGCGCCCTGTGGCAGAAGCTCGGCCGTGGCGGCCTGCCCTTCGAGCTGCGCATCGAGCCCGGCCTCGCCGCCTATGAAGCCGACTGGCCGGTGGTGGCCATGGGGCCGGAAAAACACCTCGGTTACGCGGTGCAGTGGTTCGCCATGGCGGCGGCCCTCTGCGCACTCTTCACCTATTTCGGTTTTCGCCAAGCACGGGAGTTAACGGATGAATCCAGCCCTCGCTCTGCCTGATACGCCGCCGCGCCGTACGCGCGGGCGCCTGCAGCTGCTGCTGATCCTCGCAGTGGTACTCGGCCCCATGGTGCTGGCCTCGGCCATGTACAAGCTGCGCTTCTGGGTGCCGGAGGGGCGCAGCTACCACGGCGCGCTGATCGGCAACGGCCAGACCCGCGCCGACCTCGGCGTGCAGGGCGCCGGGGAGCCTGCGCTGTGGCAGCTGCTGGTCACCGCCCCCCAGGCTTGCGAGGCCGACTGCCAGCAACTGGTCTACGTCGCCCGGCAGATCCACATCGGCCTGGGCCGCGAGGCCGAGCGCGGCAGCCACGCCTTCGCCGCCGGGCAGCCGCTGTCGGCGGACTACCAGCAAACCCTGGAGCGCGAATACCCGCGCCTGCAACGCTACACGCTGGACCCGGCGGCCTATGGCAAGGCGGTGGAAAGCGACGTCACCGGCCCGCAGCTGTGGATCGTCGACCCCCACGGCAACCTGGTGCTGCGCTACGACGCGAAGATCAAGGGCAAGCAGATCCTCAACGACCTGCGGCACCTCATGAAGCTCTCGAATATAGGTTAGGGGCAGCGGCAAGCTTCAAGCGGCAAGCTGCAAGTTCTTGTCGCTTGAGGCTTGCAGCTTGCAGCTGAGAAAACGGAGTTCTCCCATGCCAAGATCGTCCCGTCCCGGTTTCTACCTCGCGGTGCTGGCCACCGCGCTGGCTGTGGTGGTGGTGCTGCTGGGCGCCTACACCCGGTTGACCCATGCCGGCCTCGGTTGCCCCGACTGGCCAGGGTGCTATGGCTTTATCAGCGTGCCCAAGACCGAAGCCCAGCTGGCCCACGCCGAGGTGCATTTCCCCGAGGCGCCGGTGGAGGCCGACAAGGGCTGGAACGAGATGATCCACCGCTACTTCGCCGGCACCCTGGGCCTGGCCATCCTCGGCCTTGCGGTGCATGCCCTGGTGCGGCGCGGGCGTGATGGGCAGCCGCACAAGTTGCCGCTGTTGCTGCTCGCCGTGGTCATCGCCCAGGCCGCGTTCGGCATGTGGACGGTGACCCTCAAGCTCTGGCCCCAGGTGGTCACCGCGCACCTGCTCGGCGGGTTCACCACCCTGGCGTTGCTGTTCCTCCTCAGCCTGCGCCTGTCCGGCGCCTTCGCCCCGTTGCAGCTGCCCGCGCGGCTGCGCTACCTGGCGACCCTCGGGTTGTTGCTGGTGATCGGCCAGGTCGCCCTCGGCGGCTGGGTCAGCTCCAACTACGCGGCGGTGGCCTGTGTCGACCTGCCCACCTGCCACGGCCAGTGGTGGCCGGAGATGGACTTCGCCAACGGCTTCCACCTCAGCCAGCACATCGGCCCCAACTACCTGGGCGGGCAGCTGGACAGCGACGCCCGCACCGCCATCCACATGACCCATCGCCTCGGCGCCCTGGTGGTGACCCTCACCCTGCTGGTGCTCGCCTGGCGCCTGCGCGCCGCCGACCTCGGCCGCCTCGCCGTGCTGGTGCTCGGCGCCCTGGCGCTGCAGGTGGGCCTGGGCATCAGCAACGTGATCTTCCACCTGCCGCTGCCCGTGGCAGTGGCCCACAACGGCGGCGGTGCGCTGCTGCTGTTGACCCTGGTGCTGGTGAACTACCGCGTGCGTGCGCCGGCCCTGGCCGCCGCTCCTGCAACCACGGCTCTCCGGCTGCACGCCGGCAAGCCTGCCTGAACACAAGAAGAAGGAGAGACGCCATGGCCACTCTGCTCAGCGAACGCGAGGCCCGGGTCCACGCCAGCTGGCGCGATTACCTGGAGCTGACCAAGCCCAAGGTGCTGGTGCTGATGCTCATCACCTCCCTGGTGGGGATGTTCCTCGCCACCCGTGCGGGCGTGCCCTGGGAGGTGCTGATCTTCGGCAACCTCGGCATCGCCCTGTGCGCCGGGTCGGCGGCGGCGGTGAACCACGTGGTGGACCGGCGCATCGACTCGATCATGGCGCGCACCCTCAAGCGCCCGGTGGTCAACGGCCGCGTCTCGCCCGTCGCCGCGCTGGTGTTCGCCCTGCTCCTGGCGGTGGCCGGGCAGGTGATGCTGCTGCACTTCACCAACGAGCTCACCGCCTGGCTGACCCTTGCCTCGCTGCTGGGCTACGCGGTGATCTACACCGGCTTCCTCAAGCGCGCCACGCCGCAGAACATCGTCATCGGCGGCCTCGCCGGCGCCGCCCCGCCGATGCTCGGCTGGGTCGCGGTCACCGGGCACCTGTCCGCCGAGCCGCTGCTGCTGGTGCTGATCATCTTCGCCTGGACCCCGCCGCACTTCTGGGCCCTGGCCATCCACCGCAAGGAGGAATACGCCAAGGCCGACATCCCCATGCTGCCGGTGACCCATGGCGAGCACTACACCAAGGTGCACATCCTGCTCTATACCCTGGTGATGTTCGCCGTGAGCCTGCTGCCCTACGCCATCCACATGAGCGGCCTGCTCTACCTGGTCTGCGCCATCGCCCTGGGCGGGCGCTTCCTGCAATGGGCCTGGGTGCTCTACCGCGACAGCCGACCGCACGCGGCGATCAAGACCTTCAAGTACTCTATCGCCTACCTGTTCCTGCTGTTCATCGCCCTGCTGGTGGACCACTACCTGCTGCTGAACATCTGACTCCAAAGGCTGTTACACCGCGGACCGTGCCATCGGCACGCTTCGCGGTTAGTCTTGCCGCCACCGAAATCCCCGAGTGAAGACCGCCCATGACCCGTGTGCAGAAAACCGTATTCGTCCTCATCGCCCTGGTGGCGCTGGTGCTCGGCCTGACCGTGCACAAGGTGCTCAACAACCAGCGCCAGGCCGACCCGACCCAACTGCTCGACGCCGGCATCGTGCTGCTGCCGCAAAGCCGCACCCTGCCGTCCATCAGCCTCACCGACCAGGACGGCAAGCCGGTGGCGGTCAACGAACTCAAGGACAAGTGGAGCCTGCTGTTCTTCGGCTACACCTTCTGCCCGGACATCTGCCCCACCACCCTGGCGCAGATGCGCGAGCTCAAGGGTCTGCTGCCGGAAGCGGCGCGCGACAATCTGCGCGTGGTGCTGGTCAGCGTCGACCCGAACCGCGACACCCCGCAGCAGCTCAAGCAGTACCTGGGCTACTTCGACCCGGCCTTCGTCGGCTACACCGGCGAGCTGGCCGCGATCCAGAAACTGGCCAACGCCGTGAGCATCCCCTTCATCCCGGCTGACACCAGCAAGGAAAACTACACCGTCGACCACAGCGGCAACCTGGTGGTGATCGGCCCGGACGGCACCCAACGTGGCTTCATCCGTGCGCCGCTGAACAATCAGAAGCTCAAGGACCAGTTGCCCACCCTGCTGGCACCGGCCAGCTGAGAAATTCTTTTCTCAATTGCAACCGATTCTCAATAAAAATAAGATGGCGCTCCCTCACCCTCCGCCTGTCAGGGAGCGCGCTTGTCGGAGCCCGATCTCAAGAGCCTTTTCATCAAGCATGCGAAGGCCCTGCAAAGCCTGTTGACGCGCAAGGTGCGCGACCCGCAGCTGGCCGCCGACCTGGTCCAGGAGAGCTTCCTGCGCCTGGCCGAACAGCGCGGCAAGGAACGCATCGACAACAGCCCCGCCTACCTCTACCGCACCGCCCACAACCTGATGATCGATCACGCCCGGCAGCAGTCGCGGCGCAAGACCGAGTCGGTGCCCCACGAGGCGCTGGAAGAGATAGTCGAAGAACGCCCCGGCCTCGACGAAGAAGCCGCCGAGGCCCAGCACATGCTCCGGCTGCGCGAGGCGGTGGCGGGACTGCCGCCGCGCACCCGTGAAATCTTCCGCCTCAACCGCCTCGAAGGCCTGACCCACGCCGAGGTCGCCCGGCAGTTGGATATCTCCGACAGCTCGGTGCAGAAGCACCTGTCCAAGGCCCTGGCGCATGTCATGCAGCGCCTGCAAACCGGCGCTTCGAGCGAAAGATGACAAATGGTTTACCGAATATCGGCCCCTCAGACGTCAGCATTCATATAACGAGAACTCGAGAGACCGCCGTGATCAGCCACGACCTGCGCGAGCAGGACATCCGCGAGCAAGCCGCCGACTGGGCCATCCGCCTCAGCGCCGGGGCCCTGGACGCCGAACAGGCGCAGGCCCTGGCCCGCTGGCAGGCCGAAGACCCGCGCCATGGGCCGGCGCTGCAGTTCGCCCAGCGCACCTGGGCGGACCTCGCGCGCCTGGGCGAGATGCCCGAGCCCGCGTATGCACCCGCCGGCCAGGCACTGCCACGGGCACGGCCGCAGCAGCCGGCCCGCCGTCGCCCGCGCCTGCGCTGGGCGGCCAGCGCTGCCGCCGTGTTGCTGCTGGCCGGGCTCGGCGTCGAACAGGGCAAGCAACTGCTGCTGCCCCTGCTGGCCGACCATGCCACCGCCAAGGGCGAGATACGCCAGGTGCAGTTGCCGGACGGCAGCCGCGTGGAACTGGACACCCGCAGCGCCATCGACCTGGCCTTCAGCGATACCGAACGCCGGGTGCGCCTGCTCGGCGGCGACGCCTACTTCACCGTGGCGCCCCTGGGGCCCAACGAGTCGCGGCCCTTCGTGGTCGAGAGCGCCGGGGGCACCACGCGCGCCCTCGGCACCCAGTTCCTGGTCAGCCAGGACGACGAGCAAGGCGCCTGGGTCGGCGTCACCGAGCACAGTGTCGCCGTGGCCCTGGAGCGCGCGCCCGATCGGGGCCCCCGCGAGCAGGTGCTGAGGGAGGGCCAGAGCGCCCGCTATGACGCCCGTGGCGGTATCCAGCCCCTGGCCGCCCGCGACCTGCAACGGGCCACCAGCTGGCGCCGTGGCGTGCTGGTGTTCGAGCGCGTGCCCCTGGAACAGGTCGCCGAGCAGCTCAACCGCTACCGCCCCGGTCGCGTGCTGATCACCGACTCGGCCCTGGCCCGTCGCGAGGTCAGCGGCGTGTTCCGCCTCGACATCCTCGACGAGGCCCTGGACACCCTCACCCACGAACTCAAGGTCAGCCGTCTCGACCTGCCCGGCGTCACCTTCCTCTACTGACCTGGAGGCCCGCTCCGCGCGGCTTCCAGCGTTCCCCTGAAAAAAATCGCAAAAAAACCTTACTGAGTTTTCCCGACTGGTTCGTCTTGGTGATGAGAGTGATTTTCATTCACCAAACAATAAACACAGCCATAAGGAAAACCGATGAACGCATACAAGGGGCCGGGCCAGCGATTCCGTCGTGCGCTGCTCGCCTTGGGGGGAAGCTGGATGCTGGCCTGCGCTGGGGAGTTGCAGGCCGTCGAATCCGCTCCGGCGACGGCGCAGGCGCAACAGGCACTGGTCGCCTTCGATATCCCGGTACAGCCGCTGAGCAGCGCGGTGCTGACCTTCGCCGAGCAGTCCGGTGTGCAGGTGATCTTCGACGCCGCCCTGCTGGAAGGGCTGCAGGGCAACGCGGTGCGTGGCCGCCTGGAAATCCGCGAAGGCCTGCAGGCACTGCTGCGCGGCCACCCGGTGAGCTACAGCTTCAGCTCGCCGCGCCAGGTCAGCCTGACCCGCACCTACGCCGATGCCGGCAGCGTGATGCAACTGGGCGCCACCCATGTGCAGAGCCAGGCCGACGCCAACGACTGGATGTACCGCACGCCGCGTTCGGTGGCGGTGATCGGCCGCGAGCAGATCGACCGCAACCCGCCGCGCCACGCCGCCGACATGCTCGAGGAAACCTCCGGCGTGTACAGCATCGTCAGCCAGCAGGACCCGGGCCTGTCGGTGAACATCCGTGGGCTGCAGGACTTCGGCCGGGTCAACATGTCGATCGACGGCGCCCGCCAGAACTTCCAGCAGAGCGGCCACCAGCAGCGCAACGGCGAGGTGCTGGTGGACACCGAGCTGCTGACCCAGGTGGACATCGAGAAGGGCCCGACCTCGGGCATGGGCGGCGCCGGCGTGATCGGCGGCATCGCCAACTTCCGCACCCTCAACGTCGAGGACGTGCTGCTGCCCGGCCATGACTACGGCGCGCGCCTGCGCGGCACCACCGGCCTGGGTGGCTACGACAACGGCACGAATTTCATCGGCAGCGCCGCCTTCGCCCTCGACGAAGACCTGTGGAGCCTGCTGGTGGCCCACAGCGAAAAGCACCTGGGCGAGTACGAGCCGGGCCAGCGCGGCAAGTCCGGCGCCGAGAACCAGCTGGGCCTCGACGCCCAGCCGGGCAAGCCGACCTTCGTCAAGTTCACCAACCAGATGCAGCGCTCCGACCTGTTCAAGCTCGGCCTGAAGCTGGCGTCGGACCAGACGCTGGGCTTCAGCTACCTGGAAAGCCGCGTCAGCTACGACAACGCCAGCATGGCCAACGCCCTGAGCACCGATACCTGGCGCAAGACCGGCGAGGACAAGCTGACCAACAAGCTCTACAGCCTCGACTACAGCTACACCCCGGACAACCCGCTGATCGACCTGCAGGCCAAGCTCTACTACGGCACCACCCGCAACGAGCAAGACGTCTACAAGGGCAACCCGCCCACCGGCTATCCGTCCGACTACTGCGACGTGCCGCGCTCGACCGCGACCTGGGAGCGCAACTGCGCACCGGCGTATTCGATCACCCACCGCACCGACACCTGGGGTGCGCAACTGCAGAACACCTCGACCTTCGAGCTGGATGAGCGCTCGGTGGTCACCGCCAACTACGGCATGGAATATTTCGAGGACAAGACCAAGCCCGAAGCCGGCCTGGCCACCCCTCGCGTCGCCACCGACCCCATCGGCGACACCCTGGGCGTGACCCCCAAGGGCACCCGGGAAATGGCCAGCCTGTTCACCGGCCTGGGCTATCGCTACGACGACTGGCTGCAGATCAATGGCGGCCTGCGTTATGACCGTTACCACCTGGAAGGCGACACCCGCCTGACCGCCTACCGCGACTTCAACGGCCGCACCCAGTCGCCCCAGTACAGCGTGGACGAAGAGCGCGGCCACCTCTCGCCGACCTTCTCCATCGCGGTGAACCCGGGCCTGGACTGGCTGCAGCTGTTCGCCAACTACGGCAAGGGCTGGCGCCCACCGGCCATCACCGAAACCCTGATGCACGGCACCCACATCGGCGACGCCGCCTCGAAGATGTACCCCAACCCCTTCCTCGAACCCGAGGAATCCCGGACCTGGGAAGCCGGCATCAACCTGTTCAAGGAAGGGCTGTTCATCCCCGGGGACAAGCTCACCGGCAAGGTCGCCTACTTCGACACCAAGGTCGACGACTACATGTTCATGAGCCTGGAGGTGGGCCTGCCCAATACGGCGGTCACCAACCTGGGCACCTCGGCCTTCGTCAACAGCCTCAACCCGGCGCGCTTCAAGGGCGTGGAATACGAGCTCGAATACGACGCCGAGCGCTGGTACACCGGCCTTACCTACACCCACATGATCGGCAAGAACGACCTCTGCTACAAAGTCTGGTACCTCGGCCCCTCCGCCGTCGCCACCGGCCAGGAATGGCGCGACAACCTGGTGAAATGCGGCTTCATGATGGGCAGCGCCGAGCACATGCCCATGGACCGTGGCAGCTGGCACGGCGGCCTGCGCTTCTTCGACAAGAAACTGGATATGGGCCTGCGTGCCCGCTACAGCGAAGGCTTCTTCGAGACTTACTCCGAGCGCCGCGCCGCCGGCGAGGAAGACGTCTACCCGCTGATCTGGAAGAGCTACGTGGTCTGGGACTTCTACAGCGCCTACCGCGTCAGCGACAACCTCACCCTGCGCCTCTCCGTGGAGAACCTGCGTGACCGTGCCTACGTGGTGCCGATGGGCGATGCCCTGGCCGCCACCATGGGCCGTGGGCGCACGGCGCAGGGCACCGTGGAAATCCGATTCTGATGCACGCCCCCGTGGCAGGCATCGACGAGCACGCCTTTCGGTCCTGAGCCGGCAGGCAGGCCCCGAGGCACCGGACGGCGCCGAGGGAAACCCCAAACGATGGAGACTCACCTGTGACTATCGCAATCAACTACGGAACCGCCACCAATGGCCGCACCTACTTCGCCGACTGGCGCGCGGACTTCATCAGCGGCAACCACCCGGACAACACCGGCGGTTTCTACCCGGGCTCGCTGAGCGGTACCCAGTACGCCCTGTCCAGCGGCGTTGACGGCCACACCGCAGGTTTCATCGCCGGTGGCTCGCTGAACTACACCCTGTTCTCGCCGCCGGCCCACACCCTGTACGGCCAACTGGACAGCCTGGGCTTCGGTGACCAGATCGTTAAGGGCGGCTCCGGCTATGGCTTCAACACTGGCCCGGAACTGTCCATCACCGGCCTCAACCTGACCGGCACCCAGACCGCCAACAACATCGTGCACAAGGTCGTCTACGGCCTGATGCAGGGCACCACCACCGAGCTGGAAGCCGTGCTCAACGCCAACAACCTGTCGATCAACGGCAGCTCCGGCGCGGACACCGTCACCGGCTACAACGGCAACGACACCCTCACCGGTGGCGCGGGTGTGGATAACTTCTTCTTCGGCGTGAACGGCGCGGCCACCAGCTTCGGCAACGACACCGTCACCGACTACGCCAGCGGAGAGAAGATCCAGATCTCCAACTCGCTGTTCGCCAACTACAGCGCCTTCACCGCCGCCGGCGGCACCGTGGGCACCGTGGGCGGCAACACCGTCATCGACACCAACGGTCACGGCACCATCACCCTCACCGGTGTGACCAGCTTCAGCACCAGCGATCTGCAATTCGTCGCCTGACGAAAGCAAAAAGCGGATGAAAGATCGCTCTTCCATCCGCTCCGTTACCACGTCGTCACAGCCCTCGCTTGCAGGCCGGCTGTGACGGCGCCGAATTCTGAAAGGCGCCCGGGGGCACGTCAATGCCCGCCGGGCGCACGCCGCAGGAGCTAATCGGTCATGGCCACACAACAGCAGGGCCCGCGCAACGAGATCCTCACCGCGCTGGGGCTGTTCCGGTCGAGCTTTCGCAGCGTCGGCATCTTCACCGCCGTCATCAACCTGCTGATGCTCGCCCCGGCGCTCTACATGCTGCAGGTCTATGATCGGGTGCTGGCTTCCGGCAACACCATGACCCTGGCCATGCTCACGCTGATGGTGCTCGGCCTGTTCGCCTTCATGGGGCTGCTGGAGTACGTGCGCAGCTTCGTGGTCATCCGCATCGGTGCACGCCTCGACATGCACCTCAACGAGCGGGTCTACAGCGCGGCCTTCGAGTCCAGCCTGAAGAGCGGCGACCAGGCCGCCGCCCAGGCGCTGAACGACCTCACCACCCTGCGCCAGTTCGTCACCGGGCCTTCGCTCTTCGCCTTCTTCGACGCGCCCTGGTTCCCCGTCTACCTGGGGGTAATCTTCCTTTTCGACCCCTGGCTCGGGCTGTTCGCCCTGGTCGGCTCGCTGATCCTGGTGCTGCTGGCCTGGCTCAACGAGCGGGTGTCCGCCGAGCCCCTGGCTGCCGCCAGCCGCCTGTCGATCCGCTCCTCCCAGCAGGCCGGCAGCAGCCTGCGCAATGCCGAGGTGATTGAAGCCATGGGCATGCTCGCGGCCCTGCGCAGCCGCTGGTTCGCCGGCCATGGCGAGTTCCTCCGCCAGCAGAACCTGGCCAGCGAGCGCACGGCGATGATCGGCGCGCTGTCGAAGATCGCCCGCATCGCCCTGCAATCCCTGGTGCTCGGCCTCGGCGCCTGGCTGGCGGTGATCGGCCTGGTGACGCCGGGGATGATGATCGCCGGCTCCATCCTCATGGGCCGGGTGCTGGCGCCGCTGGACCAGCTGATCGGTGCCTGGAAGCAGTGGAGCGCCGCGCGCCTGGCCTACCAGCGCCTGGTGGCGCTGCTCCAGGCCCACCCGCGCCGGCCCCAGGCGATGCGGCTGCCGGTGCCCGAGGGCAACCTGAGCGTGGAGCAGCTCAGCGCCGCCGCGCCGGGCAGCCGCATTCCCGCCCTGCTCAACCTGGGCTTCGCCCTACCGGCCGGGGAAACCCTCGGCGTGCTCGGCCCATCGGGCTCCGGTAAATCCAGCCTGGCGCGCCTGCTGGTGGGCGTCTGGGCACCCCAGGCGGGCAAGGTGCGCCTGGATGGCGCCGACCTGCAGCAATGGGACAAGGCCGCCCTCGGCCCCTACCTGGGCTACCTGCCCCAGGACGTACAACTGTTCGCCGGCAGCATCGCCGAGAACATCGCGCGCTTCGCCGAAGTGGACGCGGAGAAGGTGGTGGCCGCTGCGCGCCTGGCCGGCGTGCATGAGCTGGTGCTGCGCATGCCCCAGGGCTACGACACGCCGTTGGGCGACGGTGGCAACGGGCTTTCCGGTGGGCAGAAGCAGCGTATCGGCCTGGCCCGGGCGCTCTACGGCCTGCCGGCGCTGATCGTGCTCGACGAGCCCGACGCCAACCTCGACGAAGCCGGCGAGCAGGCGCTGCTGGCGGCCATCGCCGAGCTGCGTCGCCTGCGGCGGACCCTGGTGATGGTCACCCACAAGCCCTCGCTGCTGGCCGGTGCCGACAAGCTACTGGTGCTGCGGGGCGGGCAGATGCAGGCCTTCGGCCCGGCGGCGCGGATCTGGCAGGACCTGCAAGGACGGCCCGCCACCCCGGCAGCCGCACCCCTGCGTGCGGCCCCGAGCCTGAGCGTGAGCTACGCCAGCGGCCCTGCCGCCCCGGTGCAATCATGAGGCTGCATGCAGTGGAAAAGGCCCCCGAGCCGACCCTGGCGCCGGTGCTGCCCCTGGACGAACGACGCTTCACCCGCCTCGGCTGGTGGCTGGTGCTGCTGGGCTTCGGCGGCTTCATGGCCTGGGCCGCGCTGGCGCCCCTGGACAAGGGCGTACCGGTCTCCGGCAGCGTGGTGGTCGCCGACAGCCGCAAGGCCGTGCAGCACCCCGGCGGCGGCGTGGTGGAGCGCATCCTGGTGCGCGACGGCGACACGGTGCAGGCCGGCCAGGTGCTGGTGCAGGTCAACGCCACCCAGGCGCGGGCCCAGCGGGAATCCCTGCATGCCCAGTACCTCGGGGCACGCGCCGCCGAGGCGCGGCTGACCGCCGAACGCGATGGGCTGGAAACCATCACCTTCGCCGCCGACCTGCTGGCCAGCGAGAGCGAACCCCGCGTCGCCGCCAGCCTGGCCCTGCAACGCCAGCTGCTCAGCAGCCGGCGCCAGGCGCTGCGCATGGAACTCTCGGCCATCGACGAAAGCATCGCCGGCACCCAGGCCATCCTCCAGGGCCTGCGCGCCTCGATGGCGAGCAAGGAAGCCCAGCGCGACACCCTGGAAGAACAGCTGCGGGGCCTGCGCGACCTGGCCCGCGACGGCTACATCGCCCGTAACCGCCTGCTGGAAAACGAGCGCCTGCTGGCGCAGATCAACGGCACCCTCTCCGAGGACCTGGGCAATATCGGCCGCTTGCAGCGCCAGGTGGCCGAGCTGCGCCTGAACGCCGGCCAGCGTCGCGAGGAATACCAGAAGGAAGTGCGCGGCCAGCTCGCCGAGGAGCAGGTGCGCGCCGAGGACCTGGCCAACCGCCTGCGCGGCGCCGAGTTCGAACTGGCCAACACCCAGGTGCGCGCGCCCAGCGGCGGCGTGGTGGTGGGGCTCAGCGTGTTCACCGAAGGCGGGGTGATCAGCCCCGGGCAGAAGCTGATGGAGATCGTCCCCCAGGACGCGCCGCTGCTGGTGGACGCCCAGGTGCCGGTGGACCTGGTGGACACCCTGCAGCCCGGCCTGCCGGTGGAGCTGATGTTCGTTGCCTTCAACCAGAGCCTGACCCCGCGGGTGGAAGGCCGGGTGACCCTGGTTTCCGCCGACCGCCTGCAGGACGAGAAGACCGGCATCCCCTACTACCGCATGCGCGTGCAGGTGAGCGACGAGGGTATGCACAAGCTGGCCGGCGTGCAGATCCGCCCCGGCATGCCGGTGGAAGCCTTCGTGCGCACCGGCGAGCGCTCGCTGCTCAACTACCTGTTCAAGCCGCTGACCGACCGCGCCCATGTCGCGCTGACGGAGGAATGAGCCCGATGCGCCTGCTGTTCGCCCTCTTCCTGCTGTTGCCCGTATTCCCCGCCAGCGCCCTGGAGCTGCGCGACGCCTATGCCCTGGCGTTGCGCAACGACCCGACCTTCCACGCCGCCCTCGCCGAGCGCGATGCCGGCCAGGAGGAACGCATCATCGGCCGCGCGGCGCTGCTGCCCAAGCTGTCCTACAGCTACAACAACGGCCGCAACGACTCGAAGGTGACCCAGTCCACCGTGATCGGCGACATCACCAACGACCGCGACTACCGCAGCTATTCCTCCACCTTCACCCTGCAGCAGCCGCTGTTCGACTACGCCGCCTGGGCCGAGTACCGCCAGGGCGAGGCCAAGGCGCTGCTGGCCGACGAGCGCCTGCGCAGTCGCAGCCAGGAGCTGGCGGTGCGGTTGTTCAACGCCTACAGCGAGGCATTGTTCGCCAGCGAGCAGATCGCCCTCGCCCAGGCTCAGCGCCGCGCCTATGCCGAGCAGTTGCAGCTCAACCAGCGCCTGTTCGAGGCCGGCGAAGGCACCCGCACCGACCTGCTGGAGACCCGCGCCCGCTACGACCTGGCCCAGGCCCAGGAGATCGAGGCTGTGGATAACCTCGATGCGGCCCTGCGCGAGCTGCAGGCCATCGTCGGCGAGCCGCTGGACATCCAGGACCTGACACCCCTGGCCGACGGCTTCCACGTCCAGCCGCTGCAGCCGGCGCGCTTCGAGACCTGGCGCGACCTGGCCCTGGCCAGCAACCCCGAGCTGGCCTCCCAGCGCCATGCGCTGGACGCCGCCAGCTACACGGTGGAGCGCAACCGCGCCGGCCACCTGCCGACCGTCAGCGCCTACGCCAGCACCAGCAAGACCAGCTCCAGCTCGGAGAGCACCTACAACCAGAAGTACGACACCGACAGCATCGGCATCCAGATCAGCCTGCCGCTGTTCGCCGGCGGCGCGGTCTCCGCCTCCACCCGCCAGGCCGCTGCCGAGATGGAGCGCGCCAGCCATGCCCTGGATGCGCAGACCGCCGAGACCCTCAACCAGCTGCGCAAGCAGTTCAACCTATGCGTCAGCAGCGGTGCCAAGGTGCGTGCCTACGAGCTGGCGGTGGAATCGGCCAGCACCTTGATCGAGGCCACCAAGCGCAGCGTGACGGGTGGCGAACGGGTCAACCTCGATGTGCTCAACGCCGAGCAGCAGCTCTACAGCGCCCGCCGCGACCTGGCCCAGGCCCGCTACGGCTACCTGCGCGCCTGGTTGCAGCTGAAGTACCACGCCGGCCTGCTGGAGGCGGGTGACCTGGACGTGCTGGCCGGGTATTTCCAGGCCCGTGGCTGACCTCGGGCATCGATCTATCCCGGCAGGTAGCCCGGGCTTCAGCCCGGGGAAAACCGTTCGGAATATTTTTTACTGAGTTTCATTCGCTGAAACGTCATCCAGTGCAAAGCCCGGCCGATCGACCGGGCAGGCCAACCCGAATCGAGACATCGTCATGACCGCTTCCCAGTCGCAACTCTCCCATCCCCTGCGTTCCCAGCGCCTCAACCAGCTCACCCACGAGCCCCACAGCCGCCTGGACGCCTTGGTGAAGAGCCACGACCCCTTCGGCAACCGCGAGAACTTCGCCCGCTTCGTCGCCGCCCAGTACCTGTTCCAGTACGACCTGGCCGCGCTCTATGCCGATGCCGAGCTGGGCCTGATCTTCGACAACCTCGCCGCCCGCGCCCGCCACGAGCAGGCGCGCCTCGACCTGGCCGACCTGGGCCAGGCCGTGCCCGAGGGTGATGAGAGCGTGCGTGGCGCCAAGCACCCGCTGGGTGCCGCCCTGGGCTGGCTGTTCGTTTCCGAGGGCTCCAAGCTCGGCGCCGCCTTCCTCTACAAGCGTGCCGAGGCGCTGCAGCTGTCCGACAGCTTCGGCGCCCGTCACCTGGGTGACCCGGAGGGCGGTCGCGCCCAGGGCTGGAAGAGCTTCGTCGCCACCCTCGACGGCATCGAACTGGACGCCGAGCAGGAGCGCCACGCAGAGGCCGCCGCCATCGCCGCGTTCAACCGCTTCGCCGATCACCTGGAACGCTGCTTTGCCTGAGGCCGTTGCGCGGGGACCGCTGCGCTGGTTGTGGCAGGCCCTCGCCTACCTGTTCATCGGCCTGGCGCTGCTGGGTGTGGTGCTGCCGGGGCTGCCCACCACCGAGTTCGTGCTGCTGGCGGCCTGGGCGGCGGCCAAGGGTTCGCCACGCCTCAGCGCCTGGCTGGAGAACCACCGCCTGCTCGGACCCTCGCTGCGCAACTGGCGCAACGGCGGGGTCATCACCCGCCGCACCAAGGTCGTCGCCAGTACCAGCATGTGCCTGGGCCTGACGCTGATGGCCTGCACCGTGCCGCACCTGCCGTCGGTGATCATGGCCGGTGTCGGCATGGCCATCGGCGCCGCGTGGATCTGGTCGCGCCCGGAGCGTTTGCCGGACGCGGGTTGATCGACGCCGTTCCGCGCCCACAAAAAAGCCCGCTCGATGAGCGGGCTTTTTCATGACCGGGAAGCGATCAGAACGCCGGAACCACGGCGCCCTTGTACTTCTCGAGGATGAACTGCTTCACCTCGGGGCTGTGCAGGGCCTTGGCCAGTTTCTGCATGTCGGCGCTGTCCTTGTTGTCCGGGCGGGACACCAGGATGTTCACGTAGGGCGAGTCGCTGCCTTCGATGGCCAGGGCGTCCTTGGTGGGGTTCAGCTTGGCTTCCAGGGCGTAGTTGGTGTTGATCAGGGCGAGGTCGACCTGGGTCAGCACGCGCGGCAGGGTGGCCGCTTCCAGCTCACGCACCTTGATGCTCTTGGGGTTCTCGGCGATGTCCTTGGGGGTGGCGGTGATGCTGGTGTTGTCCTTCAGCTTGATCACGCCGACCTTGTCCAGCAGCAGCAGCGCACGGCCGCCGTTGGTGGCATCGTTGGGGATGACCACCGCGGCGCCCTGGGGCAGCTCGTCGAGCTTCTTGATCTTGGTGGAGTAGGCACCGAAGGGCTCGATGTGCACGCCGGCAACGCTCACCAGCTGGGTGCCCTTGGCCTTGTTGAACTCATCCAGGTACGGCTGGTGCTGGAAGAAGTTGGCGTCCAGGCGCTTCTCGGCGACCTGCACGTTGGGCTGCACGTAGTCGGTGAAGACCTTGATCTTCAGGTCCACGCCTTCCTTGGCCAGCTGCGGCTTGATGAATTCGAGGATTTCCGCGTGGGGCACCGGGGTGGCGGCCACGGTCAGGGTGTCGGCCTGGGCGGAGAGGGCGGCGAAGGCGGCAGCGGCCACCAGCAGTTTTTTCATGGAACGCTCCTTATGAGAATGCGAGGGCCGGGTCGGGGTGGACGCCGGCCATCCTTTCACTTGCGCGAGAAATGCACCACCAGCTTGTCGCCGATGGTTTGCAGGATCTGGACGAGCACCAGCAACAGCACCACGGTGACCACCATCACGTCGGTCTGGAAGCGCTGGTAGCCGAAGCGGATGGCCAGGTCGCCCAGGCCGCCCGCACCCACCACGCCGGCCATCGCGGTGTAGGACACCAGGGTGATGGCGGTGACGGTGATGGCGGCGATGATGCCCGGGCGCGCTTCCGGCAGCAGGGCGTTGACCACGATCTGCCGGGTGGTGGCGCCCATGGACTGGGTGGCCTCGATGATGCCGCGATCCACCTCGCGCAGGGCGGTTTCCACCAGGCGCGCGAAGAACGGCGTGGCGCCCACCACCAGCGGCGGGATGGCGCCGGCGACACCCAGGGAGGTACCGGTGATGAACACGGTGAAGGGGATCATCACGATCAGCAGGATGATGAAGGGCAGCGAACGCAGCACGTTCACCACCAGCGACAGCAGGCTGTAGAGGGCGCGGTTCTCGAACAGCTGGCGCGGGCTGGTGAGGAACAGCAGCACGCCCAGGGGCAGGCCCAGCAGCACGGTGAACAGCAGGGAGCCGCCCAGCATCAGCAGGGTGTCCAGGCTGGCCAGCCAGATTTCGAACCAGTCGATGTTGGCGATGAGCTCGTTCATCAGCGCAGGACCTCCAGGTGCACGTCCGCTTCGCGGAAGCAGGTCAGCGCGGCCTCGATGTCGCCGCCGGTGAGGGCCAGGGTGAGCTGGCCGTAGGGGGTGTCCTTGATGCGGTCGATACGCCCCGCGAGGATGCTGTAGTCGACGCCGGTGCGGCGCGCGACCGTGCCCAGCAGCGGCGCGTAGGTGGCCTCGCCACGGAAGGTCAGGCGCAGGATGCGGCCCTGGACGTGGGCGAAGTCGTCACGCTGCTCGCCCTCGTCCACCTGCTCGTCTTCCTGGACGAAGCGCTGGGTGGTGGGGTGCTGCGGGTGGAGGAACACATCCGCCACCGGGCCCTGCTCGACGATGACGCCGGCATCCATCACCGCGACGCGGTCGCAGACGCGACGGATCACGTCCATCTCGTGGGTGATGAGGACGATGGTCAGGTTCAGCTCGCGGTTGATCTCCGCCAGCAGCTGCAGGACCTGGCCGGTGGTCTGCGGGTCGAGGGCGCTGGTGGCCTCGTCGCAGAGCAGGATCTTTGGCTGGGTGGCCAGGGCGCGGGCGATGCCGACGCGCTGCTTCTGGCCGCCGGAGAGCTGGGCCGGGTACTTCTTCGCGTGGTCGCTGAGGCCGACGCGGGCCAGCAGCTCGGCGACGCGGGCGTCGATCTCGGTGCGCGACAGCTCGCCGGCCAGCTTCAGCGGCAGGGCGACGTTGTCGGCGACGGTCTTGGAAGACAGCAGGTTGAAGTGCTGGAAGATCATGCCGACGCGCTGGCGGAAGCGGCGCAGGCCTTCGGCGTCGAGTGCGGTGACGTCTTCACCGGCGATGACGATGCGCCCGCCGCTGGGTTCTTCCAGGCGGTTGATCAGGCGCAGCAGGGTGCTCTTGCCGGCGCCGGAGTGGCCGATCAGGCCGAACACCTCGCCCTGCTCGACGCGCAGGTCGGTGGGCTGCAAGGCCGGAATCTCGCGGCCTTCGACGCGATACGCCTTGTGGACGTCATGGAATTCGATCACGGGGGAAACCTTGTGGGTTCTCGGGGGCCGGATGGGGCCTAAAAAGCCGAGTAGTTTACCTGTTCACGCATAGGCGCCGAAAATCTTTGTCGGCCTATGGCTATAGCCAGTTGGAATAAGAACGGGAGTGCGCGCGTCCCGCCATCGTCACGCCATGGCGGGGGTGAACGCGGGTTCCACCCGCCCTACGGATCGGCGTTGCGTGACGTGGGTCGGGTGGAGCCGGGCGCGCGCTGGCCGGGGCCTCAGCTCTTCGGGCTGAGCACCAGGTTCGGCACCTTGGCGGGGTCGACGCTGTGGTCCACGCGCAGCTTGTAGCTGGGGTCGAGTTTCTTCACCCGGGCGGAAAGCAGGGCCACGACCCAGGGGTACTGCTTGGCTTCGCGCACCTGCAGGCGCACGCCGCAGTCGAAGGCGACCACGTCGGCGGCGACGGCATCGAGCAGGCTGCGCAGGCGCTCGTTGTCGTCGTTGTCCAGCATCGGCAGCGCCACCTGGTTGGCCACGCGGCGTACGGGCTTGGCGGCTGCGGCCGGCTGCGCCACGGATGCCGGGATGGTCACCAGCTTGGCGGCTTCGGCGGCCTGGCGCTCCAGGGCGAGGCGCTGCTGGCGGGCCTGCTCGGTACGGGCGGCGACTTCCTTGGCGGCGGCCTGCTCGGTGGCGGTGCGGGCCTGCTCGGCACGGTCCAGCTCACTGGCGCGGGCCTGGGCGATGGCGCCGTCGAGACCGGTGGTCAGCGCCGGGGCCTGGGGCATCAGGCTGCGGGCGTGGCTGAGGGCGGTGGTGGCGGTGTCCAGGTCGCCCTGCTGCAGTGCGGCCTGGCCTTTCTTCAGCCAGGCTTCGGTGAGCTGGCGCTGGTACTGCTCCAGGCGGGTGTCGCCGGCGGCGCGCTGCTGGAGATCCTTGAGCTGGGTTTCAGCGTCGGCCAGTTGCCCGTTGTTCAGGCTCAGGTCGAGCTGACGGAAACTGGTGACCAGGTCGTCGGTGGGCAGGCTGGCCACCTGCGGTTTGCTCTGGCACGCGGCTAACAGCAGGGAAATCGCGATAACGGGAAGGTATCGGGTTGCGAACAGCATCATTCCTGCAAGTCTCGTGTTGCTCAAAAAACGCGCAATTCTACACTGCGCGACCGGGCAGGACAAAAGTCGGGGCCACTTTTTTGCCATCTGCGTGCTATCAGACCAGGCGGCCCGCGCGCCGTTCGCCGTTCGTCCTGTATTTCTGCGGCGGCTTCCCTACCATGGTGAACGACAACAGTTACAAGCTCTGGCGAGGTTCCGATGCAGCCTGACAACAGCCCCTACGACTACCTGATCGTCGGTGCCGGCCCCGCCGGTTGCCTGCTGGCCAACCGGCTTTCGGCCGACGGGCGGCATCGGGTTTTGCTGCTGGAAGCCGGGGGCCGCGACAACCACCCCTGGATCCACATCCCCGTCGGCTACCTCTATTGCATCGGCAACCCGCGCACCGACTGGTGCTACCGCACCGAGGCCGAGCCGGGCCTCAATGGCCGCGCCCTGGGCTACCCCCGTGGGCGGGTGCTGGGCGGCAGCTCGTCGATCAACGGGATGATCTACATGCGTGGCCAGGCGGCGGATTACGACCACTGGGCCGCCCTGGGCAACCCGGGCTGGGGCTGGAGCGACGTGCTGCGGCTGTTCAAGCACTGCGAAGACCACCACGGCGGTGCTTCCGAGCACCACGGCGCCGGCGGCGAATGGCGGGTGGAGCGCCAGCGCCTGTCCTGGGACCTGCTGGACGCCTTCCGCGAGGCGGCGGGCGAGACCGGCATCGCCGCGGTGGAGGACTTCAACACCGGCGACAACGAAGGCTGCGGCTACTTCCAGGTCAACCAGCGTTCCGGGGTGCGCTGGAACGCCTCCAAGGCCTACCTGCGCCCCGCACGCCAGCGCCCCAATCTCACCGTGCTCACCGGCGTCGAAGCCGAGCGGGTGCTGCTGGAGGACGGCCGCGCCCGGGGCGTATTGGCCCGCTGGCAGGGCCAGGCCCGGGAGTTCCGCGCCCGCGAGGTGATCCTCAGCGCCGGGGCCATCGGCTCGCCCACCCTGCTGCAGCGCTCGGGGATCGGTCCGCGCCCGCTGCTGGAGGGGCTGGGCATCGCCGTGCGCCACGAGCTGCCGGGCGTCGGCTGCAACCTGCAGGACCACCTGCAGCTGCGGCTGATCTTCAAGGTCAGCGGCGTGCCGACGCTCAACCAGATGGCTGGCAGCCTCTGGGGCAAGGCCGGCATGGGCCTGCGCTACCTGCTCAGCCGCAGTGGTCCCCTGGCCATGGCGCCGAGCCAGTTGGGCGCTTTCGCCCGCAGCGGCCCGGAGCAGGAGCGCGCCAACCTCGAATACCACGTGCAGCCGCTGTCCCTGGAACGCTTCGGTGAGCCGCTGCACGCCTTCCCGGCCTTCACCGCTTCGGTGTGCAACCTGCGCCCGGCCAGCCGCGGGCGGGTGGATATCCGCGCCGCCGAGGCCAGTGCCGCGCCGCTGATCCAGCCGAACTACCTGAGCGAGGACGAGGATCTGCGCGTGGCCGCCGACGCGATCCGCCTGACCCGGCGCATCGCCGCCGCACCGGCCCTGGCGCGCTACCGGCCGGAGGAATACCTGCCGGGCGCGGCGCTGCAGAGCGAGGCGGAGTTGCGCCAGGCGGCCGGGGCCATCGGCACCACCATCTTCCACCCGGTGGGCACCTGCCGCATGGGCCAGGGCCGCGAGGCGGTGGTGGACGCGCGCCTGCGGGTGCACGGGGTGCCGGGGCTGCGGGTGGTGGATGCGTCGGTCATGCCGACCATCGTCTCCGGCAACACCTGCTCGCCGACCCTGATGATCGCCGAGAAGGCGGCACGGATGATCCTGGAAGACGCGGCCACGGGCGCTGCGAAGGCGACCGTGGCGCAGGCGGTGAGCGGCTAGGCGCGCTTGGGCAGGGCGAAGCTGAGGAGGAACAGCGCCGCCGCCGAGACGACGATGGAGGGGCCGGCGGGGGTGTCCTTGAACCAGGACAGCGCCAGGCCGGCGCACACCGCCACCAGGCCCAGCAGGCTGGCGCCGGCGGCCATCTGCTCGGGGGTGCGTGCGTGGCGCTGGGCGGCGGCGGCGGGAATGATCAGCAGCGAGGTGATCAGCAGCACGCCGACGATCTTCATGGCCACGGCTATGACCACGGCGATCAGCAGCATCAGTGCCAGGCGGATGGCGGCTACCGGCAGGCCTTCGACCCGGGCCAGTTCCTCGTGCACGGTGATGGCCAGCAGCGGCCGCCACAGCGGGATGAGGATCAGCATCACCAGGGCGCTGCCGCCGAGGATCCAGGCCAGGTCGGCGGGGCTCACCGCCAGCAGGTCGCCGAACAGGTAGCCCATCAGGTCGATGCGCACTTCGCTCATGAAGCTCAGGGCCACCAGGCCGAGGGACAGGGTGCTGTGGGCGAGGATGCCCAGCAGGGTGTCCGAGGCCAGCGGCTGGCGTTGTTGCAGGGTCACCAGCAGCACGGCCAGCAGCACGCAACCGACGGTCACCGCCAGGGTGGGGCTGACATCCAGCATCAGCCCCAGGGCGACGCCCAGCAGCGCGGCGTGGGACAGGGTGTCGCCGAAGTAGGCCATGCGCCGCCAGACCACGAAGGAGCCGAGCGGGCCCGCCACCAGGGCCAGGGCGAGGCCGGCGAGAAGCGCGTTGACGAGGAAATCAGCCATGGTTGCAGTCGGGGCCGTGCTTGTGGACGGGCGTGAAGCGGGTGCCCTCGGGGAAGGTGGAAGTAGCCACGACCTCGCCATGCAGGTCGTGGGCATGGTCGTGATGGTGGTGGTACACGGCGAGGCTCTTGGCGTCCTGGCCGAACAGCTCGACGAAGGCCGGGTCGAAGCTGACCTGCTCGGGGTGGCCGGAGCAGCACACGTGGCGGTTCAGGCAGACCACCTGGTCGGTGGTGCTCATCACCAGGTGCAGGTCGTGGGAGACCATCAGCACGCCGCAGCCGAGGCGGTCGCGCAGGCGGGTGATGAGGCGGTAGAGCTCGGCCTGGCCGGCGACGTCGACGCCCTGCACCGGCTCGTCGAGCACCAGCAACTCGGGCTGGCGCAGCAGCGCCCGGGCCAGCAGCACCCGTTGCAGCTCGCCGCCGGACACGCTTTGCAGCGGGCTGTCGATGACGTGGGTGGCGCCCACTTCCTTCAAGGCGGCCAGGGCGGCGTCGCGGTCCACGCCCGGCACCAGGCGCAGGAAGCGCAGCACGGAAAGCGGCAGGGTCGCGTCCACCTGGAGCTTCTGCGGCATGTAGCCGATGCGCAGGCGCGGCTTGCGCCAGACGCTGCCGCGCTCGGGCTTGAGCAGGCCGAGCACGGTGCGCACCAGGGTGGTCTTGCCGGCCCCGTTGGGGCCGATCAGGGTGACGATCTCGCCGGGCTTCAGGCTAAGGCCGACGTCCTGCAGCACCGCCTGGCCGGCGAAGCTGACGCCGACGCCGTCGAGGCGGATCAGCGCATCGCTCATGCCGCCTCCCGGCAGGTGGCGCAGAGGCCGACGATCTCCACCGTCTGCCCTTCGACGCTGAAGCCCACGGCCTGGGCGCTGGCGACGATGGCATTGCTGATGGTCGGCTGTTCCAGCTCGATGGCGGTCTGGCATTCGCGGCAGATGAGGAACTGGCCCTGGTGGGCGTCGCCCGGGTGGTTGCAGCCGACGAAGGCGTTGAGCGAGGCGATGCGGTGCACCAGGCCGTTTTCCAGGAGGAAATCCAGCGCCCGATAAACGGTAGGCGGCGCGGCGCGGCGGCCGTCTTCCTCGGTGAGTACCCCGAGGATGTCGTAGGCGCCCAGCGGCTTGTGGCTGGCCCAGACCAGCTCCAGCACGCGCTTGCGCAGGGCGGTCAGGCGCAGGCCGTCGCGAGCGCAGAGCACCTCGGCTTCGGCCAGGGCATCACGGACGCAATGGGAATGGTCGTGGGGCAGGCAGGCCAGGGGGGCTTTGGTCTTGATGGGCTTGAGCATGGGCGGCGACGTCCGGGCAAAGAGACGTTATTCTATTACGCTTTCGAGCCGGAGTCTGTTCCCGTGTCACGTCTGTTGCCTCTTCTTCTCCTCGCTTGCCTGGCCCTTCCGGCCCAGGCCGAAGTGCGCCTGCTGGCCAGCATCAAGCCGCTGCAACTGATCGCCGCCGCCGTGCAGGACGGTGTCGGCACGCCCGAGGTGCTGCTGGCCCCGGGTGCCTCGCCGCACCAGTACGCGCTGCGCCCATCCGACGTGCGGCGGGTGCGTGAAGTGGACCTGCTGTACTGGGTCGGCCCGGACCTGGAAGGCTTCCTCCCCCGTGTACTGGAAGGTCGCAGCCAGCCATCGGTGGCGGTGCAGTCCCTGCCCGGCATGACCCTGCGCCACTTCGAAGCCATCGGCCACGACGAGCATGAGCACGGGGCCGAGGATGAACACGAGCATGACCACGACCACCGCCCCGGCTCCCTCGACGCCCACCTCTGGCTGCTGCCGGCCAACGCCCGGGTGATCGCCGCGCGCATGGCCGCCGACCTGGCCGCCGCCGACCCGGCCAACGCCGCCCGCTACCAGGCCAACCTCAAGGCCTTCGACGAGCGCCTGGGCCAGCTCGACCAGCGCCTCAAGGCGCGCATGGCCGCCGTGTCGGGCAAGCCGTTCTTCGTCTTCCACGAGGCCTTCGATTACTTCGAGTCCGCCTACGGCCTGCGCCACACCGGGGTCTTCAGCGTTGCCGCCGAGGTGCAGCCCGGGGCCCGCCACGTCGCCGCCATGCGCGCGCGCCTGCAAAAAGCCGGCCCCAGCTGTGTGTTCAACGAGCCGCCGGTGCGCCCGCGCCTGGCCGAAACCCTGACCGCCGGCCTGCCGGTGCGCCTGGCCGAGCTGGACGCCCTGGGCATGCAGGCAACCCTGGATGCCGGTGGCTACGAAAAGCTGCTGGAGAACCTGGGCGACGGCCTGGCCGGTTGCCTGGAAGCGCTCTGAAGGTTCGGACGGAACGCCCGGCGAGGGGGCGCTCCAGCGACTAAGGTGTCATCGAGGATTTTGGCTCGGTGACACAAGATATTGATGTGCGTCATCGATCTGGCACTACATGTTGATAGGGTGAGCCGCTTCCAAGGGTTCATCCAGATGACAGGAGGTTCCGGCGAATGGCGAAGACAGGCACCACGATCCAGGCGCGTGAGGGCATTGCCCTGCAGGCCGCTTCGGAAGATATCTGGGACAGCAAATACCGTCTCAAGCACAAGGACGGCACTGCGGTCGACACCTCCCTCGACCACACCTGGCAGCGGGTCGCCAAGGCCCTGGCCGAGGTGGAGGGCAAGGACGCCGAACGCTGGTACGAACGCTTTCTCTGGGCGCTGCGCAACGGTGCCATCCCCGCCGGGCGGATCATTTCCAACGCCGGCGCCCTGGGCCACAAACCGGCCACCTCCACCATCAACTGCACCGTCTCCGGGATCATCCACGACTCCATGGACGACATCCTGGCCAAGGTCCACGAGGCCGGGCTGACCCTCAAGGCCGGCTGCGGCATCGGCTACGAATTCAGCACCCTGCGCCCGCGTGGCGCCTATGTTTCCGGCGCCGGCGCCCATACCAGCGGGCCGCTGTCGTTCATGGATATCTACGACAAGATGTGCTTCACCGTGAGCTCCGCCGGCGGCCGCCGGGGCGCGCAGATGGGCACCTTCGACGTCAGCCACCCGGACGTGCGCGAGTTCATCCGGGTCAAGCGCGAGGACGGGCGCCTGCGCCAGTTCAACCTCAGCCTGCTGATCACCGACGGCTTCATGCAGGCGGTGGAGGCGGATGACGACTGGCCCCTGGTATTCCCCGTGCACGCCAAGGAGCTGGGCGAGGTGGACCTGGGCGACCCCGAGCAGGTGGCCTGGCGCGAGTGGCCGGTGCACGAGGGCTACCAGGTGCGCGAGGACGGGCTGGTGGCCTGCCGCGTCTATGGCCGGCTCAAGGCCCGGCACCTGTGGGACATGATCATGGTCTCCACCTACGACTATGCCGAGCCGGGCTTCATCCTCATCGACCGGGTCAACGACCTGAACAACAACTGGTGGTGCGAGGCGATCCGCGCCACCAACCCCTGCGGCGAACAGCCGTTGCCGCCCTATGGCTCCTGCCTGCTGGGCTCGATCAACCTGACCCGCTTCGTCGAGGCGCCCTTCACCGAGGATGCGCGCTTCGACTGGGATCGCTTCCGCGAGGTGGTGAAGGTCTTCACCCGCATGCTCGACAACGTGGTGGAGATCAACGGCCTGCCGCTTGCGCAGCAGCGCGAGGAGATCACCAGCAAGCGTCGCCATGGCATGGGCTTCCTCGGCCTGGGCTCGGCGCTGACCCTGCTGCGCCTGCGCTACGGCAGCCCGGAAGCCTGCGTGTTCACCGAGGAAGTGGCCCGCGAGATGGCCCTGGTGGGCTGGCAGCAGGCCCTGGAGCTGGCCCGGGAGAAAGGCCCGGCGCCGCTGCTGGCCAAGCGCTTCGCGGTGACCGCAGAGATGCTGCGCAAGCGCCCGGAGATGGCCGCGGACGGCCTCAAAGTGGGCGACGAGGTGCCCGGCAGCCTGCTGCACGCGCGCTATTCGCGCTACATGCAGCGCATCGCCGAGTACGCGCCGGAGCTGGTGGAAGAGCTGGCCCGGGTCGGCGCGCGCTTCACCCACCACAGCTCCATCGCGCCCACCGGCACCATCAGCCTAAGCCTGGCCAACAATGCCTCCAACGGCATCGAGCCGAGCTTCGCCCATGCCTATTCGCGCAACCTGATCCGCCCCGGGCGCAAGACCAAGGAGAAGATCGAGGTGTGCAGCTACGAGCTGCTGGCCTACCGCACCCTAGTCAACGCCCACGCCGTGCCGGGCGCCGAGGCCACGGCGCAGAAGCTGCCGGAGTACTTCGTCGCCGCCGACGACATCAGCCCGGCCGAGCACGTGGACATCCAGGCGGCCGCGCAGAAGTGGGTGGACTCCTCCATCTCCAAGACCGCGAACGTGCCCACCGATTACCCCTTCGAGGACTTCAAGGACATTTACCGCTATGCCTGGCGCCAGGGCCTCAAGGGCTGCACCACCTTCCGCTTCAACCCAGCGGCCTTCCAGGGCGTGCTGGTGAAGGACGCGGACCTGGAGAAGACCCGCTACCGCTTCGAACTGGAAGACGGCAGCGTGGTGGAGCTCAAGGGCAACGAGCAGGTGGAGTACGACGGCGAGCTGCACAGCGCCGCCAACCTCTTCGACGCCTTGAAAGAAGGCTATTACGGCAAGTACTGATTCGCGGAGGCAGTGATGAGCGTGAAGATCAGCCAGAAGATCAAGGGCTTCAAGGTGGTCGACGTCGAGGCCGAGCGCGTGCGCCTGGCCGCCGAGGAAGCCGCCGCCGTGGTGCAGATGGACGAGACCCTGCAGCGCCCGGAAACCCTGGTGGGTGCCACTTACAAGATCAAGTCGCCGCTGTTCGAGCACGCCTTGTACGTGACCATCAACGACGTGGTGCTCAACCCCGGCACGGCCTACGAGCAGCGCCGGCCTTTCGAGATTTTCATCAACTCCAAGGGCATGGAGCACTTCCAGTGGATCGTCGCCCTCACCCGCATCATGTCGGCGGTGTTCCGCAAGGGCGGTGACTGCACCTTCCTGGTGGAGGAGCTCAAGGCGGTGTTCGACCCGCGTGGCGGCTACCTCAAGCGCGGCGGCATCTACATGCCCTCGCTGGTGGCCGAGATAGGCGCCGTCCTGGAGCGCCACCTGATCGCCATCGGCCTGATGGAAGGCCAGCAACTGGGCGAGGAGCAGAAGCTCTACCTCGCCGAAAAACGCGCCGCCTACGAAGCCAGCCTGGGCACCAGCACCGCCGAACCCGGCGAAGGCTTCCCCCCCGGCTCCCAGCTCTGCGGCAAGTGCAACACCCAGGCCGTGGTGCAGATGGACGGCTGCGCCACCTGCCTCAACTGCGGGCACTCGAAATGTGGGTGAGCCGGGGTTTTCGCAACGCATGCGTTGCGCCGGCGAACGCCCGGCCAAGGACGGCCGGGCCGGGGTCTAACTGAGGCAGCGGAGCACCGACAGGGATGTCCACAGCGGGCTTTACCTTTCCTCGGACAAGCATGCGTTGCGCCGGCGAACGCCCGGCCAAGGATGGCCGGGCCGGGGCTGAACCGGGGCAGTGGAGTACCGACAGGGATGTCTACAGCGGGCTTTACCTTCACTCGATCAACGCATGCGTTGCCCCGGCGAACGCCCGGCCAAGGACGGCCGGGCCGGGGTTGAACCGAGGCAGCGGAGTACCGACAGGGATGTCCACAGCGGGCCTGACCTTCGTTCCATCCTTGATGCATTTCCCGGGCTAAAGCCCAGGCTACATCTGTGTCCTTCCAGGGCTTCAGAGTCGGACGTAGGTAGCTGCACCGCTTTCGGCAAACCGGCACCATGGCGCTTTTCCAGGTTCAGGGAGAACCCGAATGATCCGCTTCACCCTCTCGGATGTAGAACACGGTGCGCCCTATCGGCGCCTGCCGGCGGATACCGTCATGCGCACGCTGCTCAACCGGCCGGTGGAGGCGCTGGATTGCGCAGCCGCCGAGCTGCTGGAGGAGGACAACTGCAACGCCTTCGCCAAGGCCGCGTGCCGTGCCTTCTATGGGCATCACCCGCTGGTGATCCGCCCGGACGACATCTGGTTCTGCATCGCCCAGGGCTTGGCGAACCATATGGCCCTGCATGGCGAGCAGCTGCGGCCCGACCTGGTGAGCCACACCGGCAAGAAGAAGCTCACGGTGTTCTGCCCCGACTACCCCTTCGCCGACAAAAGCCGCTGGGTCGAGCTGTTCGGTGATTTCTCCCGGCAGATTGCCGGTGAGATTCCGCAGTTCTCCGACTTCATCGTCACCGCGTTCTCCACTACTGGCCCCATCGAGCAGGCGGCGTTCTCGCTGTGCTGGATGGATGCCTTCAGCGGCTATTTCGACTACGAGATGCTGGCCGGCTGCGGCATCCCCGAGATCGAACTGCAGGGCAGCGAGGATGACTGGCGCCTGATCATCGAGCGTTTCACCGTGCTGGAGGGTTACGGCCTGGGCCATTGGGTGGCGAGCCTGAAGCTGGTGCTGGAGGCGATCGCCCGCACTGCGGCCGGCGAGGTGGACCGCGCCTTCTGGGAGTCCTTCTTCCGCTATCGCAGCGGTTCGGGCCCGTCGGAGCTGACGGGCTGGATCCTTACGCTGTTCCCCTACCTCGTCGACACGGCTACCGACGCGCTGCGACCGAACCCTTACCTGGGGGATTGGCAGGTGCGTTTCGAGCGGGCGGGCGTGGCGGCACTGAGCGGTGACTGGCTGATGGCGGACCAGGCTCAGGGGCCGGGCATGCAGGCCATCCCCAAGAGCCTGGTGAGCGCGGTGCTGCTGATCGACGAATTCACCACCGGCACGAAGCGCAATGCACGGCTGGTGGGCGGCCTGTTCGGCGTGGCCCAGCGCGACGCGGACGGCGCGTTGTACCCGGCGTTCGGCTGGGCGGTGGTGGAAGAGCCCGCTAGCTAGAGCGCGAAAGGCAGCGGCAGGTGCACGTCCTGGCGGTGGGCCAGGCGGCGCTGGAACTCGGCGGGGTCGTGGATCAGCACGTCCTGGCCGGCGAAGGCGTTGGCGGCGATCAGGCGGGACAGCCAGAAGCGTACGCAGGCGATGCGCAGCAGCGCCGGCCAGAGTTCCGCCTCGGCGGCACTGAAGGGGCGCAGCGCGGCATAGGCGCCGAGCAGGGCGCGGGCGCGGTGGGCGTCCAGGCGGCCTTCCTCGTCGGAGCACCAGTCGTTCAGGCAGATCGCCAGGTCGTAGAGCATCGGCCCCGAACAGGCGTTGTAGAAGTCGATCAGCCCGGCCAGGTGCGGGCCGTCGAACAGCACGTTGTCGCGGAACAGGTCGGCGTGCAGGTTGGCGCGGGGCAGGGCGACGATGCGCGGCTTGAGCTCGGCGATTTCCTTCAGGGCGTCACGCAATAAAGGCAGTGCGGCGTCGTCCAGTTGCAGGGCGAGGGACGGCCCTTCTTTGATCATCCAGTCCAGGCCACGGTCGCTCTTGCGTTCGATGGGGTGCGCGCGGGTGGCCAGGTGCAGGCGCGCCAGCAGCGCGCCGACTTCGCTGCAGTGGTGCGCGTTGGCTTCGCGCACATGCTTGCCGGCGAGCCGGGGCTGCAGCAGGGCGGGCTTCCCGGCCAGCTCGCGCAGGGCCTGGCCGTCACCGGTACGCAGGGCATAGGGCACCGGCAGGCCGGCGTCGTGGAGCACGTCGAGCAGTTCGATGAAGAACGGCAGGTCGTGGCTGGGGCCGCGCTCCACCAGGGTCAGCACGTATTCACCCTGCTCCAGGCTGACGAAGAAGTTGCTGTTCTCCGAGCCTTCGGCGATGCCCTTGAAGTCCTTGAGCCGCCCCAGCCCGTAGGGGGCCAGGAAGGTTTCGAGTTCAGGGCGTTCGAGCGGGGTGAAAACGGACATTGGACTACCTTGTTACGGTCGGCGCAGCAGCCTTACCAGCTGAAGATTTCCCACTGCGGGATCAGCATGTCCGGGTTGTCCGACCGGATGAAGTTGCTGTCGCCGTCTGCGCGGACCAGGAAATAGGGTTTGCCACCCTTGGGGGTGACCTTGATGGCGTACAGGAAGCCGTTGACGCGGTATTCCTGGATGGTCTTGTCGCCGTCCTGGCGGATGGTCACGTCGGGCTCGGCAGAGGGGGCGTCGTCGGCGGCGAATACGCCGGCCGGTGCGACGACCAGCAGGCTGGCAAGCAACAGGCGGTTGATGGCGCGCATGGTGGTAACCTTGTCCCTTATCGTCAATGATCGGGCCATTCTACTGCGGGTCCGGCGAATAAAGGTTGAATTCACGCATGAGCCAAGCCCCTCTCGTCCTGGTGGACGGTTCCTCCTACCTGTACCGTGCCTTTCATGCCCTGCCTCCGCTGACCACCTCCGCCGGCCTGCCGACGGGTGCCGTCAAGGGCGTGCTGAACATGCTCAAGAGCCTGCGCAAGCAGTACCCGGACAGCCCCTTCGCGGTGGTCTTCGACGCCAAGGGCGGAACCTTCCGTGACGAGATGTTCGCCGAGTACAAGGCCAACCGGCCGTCGATGCCCGACGAGCTGCGGGTGCAGGTCGAACCGCTGCACGCCACCGTGCGCGCCCTGGGCCTGCCGCTGCTGTGCGTGGAGGGCGTGGAGGCCGACGACGTGATCGGCACCCTGGCCCGGCAGAGCGCGGCGCTGGGGCGTGCGGTGGTGATTTCCACCGGCGACAAGGACATGGCGCAGCTGGTCGACGGGCACATTACGCTGGTCAACACCATGACCGGTAGCGTGCTGGACATCGATGGCGTGAAAGAGAAATTCGGCGTCGGTCCTGAGCTGATCATCGATTACCTGGCGCTGATGGGCGACAAGGTCGACAACATCCCGGGCGTGCCCGGCGTCGGTGAAAAGACCGCCCTGGGCCTGCTGACCGGCGTCGGTGGTGGCCTGGACGTGCTCTACGCCAACCTCGACAAGGTGCCCGAGCTGGCGATCCGCGGTGCCAAGGGGCTGCCGGCCAAGCTCGAAGAGCACAAGGAGATGGCCTACCTCTCCTACAAGCTGGCGACCATCAAGTGCGACGTGGAGCTGAACGTCGAGATCGAGGCGCTGCACCCCGGCGAGCCGGACGTGGAGGCCCTGACCGAGCTGTACCGCACCCTGGAATTCAAGACCGGCCTGGACGACCTGCAGCGCCAGACCAAGGCCGCCGGCGAGACGCTGCCGCCGCCCGCAGCGCCGGCCGATGCGGTCGAGACCCGCTATGAAACCGTGCTGGAGCAGGCGCAGTTCGATGCCTGGCTGAAGAAGCTGCAGGATGCGCCGCTGTTCGCCTTCGACACCGAAACCACCAGCCTCGACCCACAGCAGGCGCAGGTGGTGGGCGTCTCCTTCGCCGTGAACGCGCACGAGGCGGCATACGTGCCGCTGGCCCACTCCTATATGGGCGTGCCCGAGCAGCTGGACCGCGACGCCGTGCTCAAGGCCCTCAAGCCGCTGCTGGAAGACCCGGCCAAGGGCAAGATCGGCCAGCACGCCAAGTACGACATGAACGTCCTGGCCAACGCCTCGACGCCCATCCTCATGCAGGGCATCGCGTTCGACACCATGCTCGAGTCCTATGTGCTGGATTCCACCGCCACCCGCCACGACATGGACAGCCTGGCGCTGAAGTACCTCGGCCAGAGCACCATCCGCTTCGAGGACATCGCCGGCAAGGGCGCCAAGCAGCTGACCTTCGACCAGATCGCCATCGAGCAGGCCGGCCCCTACGCCGCCGAGGATGCCGACGTGACCCTGCGCCTGCACCAGGCGCTGTGGCAGAAGCTGGAGGCCGTGCCTTCGCTGGCCTCGGTGTTCCGCGATATCGAGATGCCGCTGGTACCGGTGCTGGCGCGTATCGAGCGCAACGGCGCCTATGTCGACGCCAAGCTGCTCGGCCAGCAGAGCATCGAGCTGGGCGCGCGCATGGTGGAGCTGGAGCGCCAGGCCTATGAGCTGGCCGGCCAGGAGTTCAACCTCGGCTCGCCCAAGCAGCTCGGCGCCATCCTCTACGAGAAGCTGGGCCTGCCGGTGCTGTCCAAGACCGCCACCGGTCAGCCGTCCACCGCCGAGAATGTGCTGGCGGAGCTGGCCGAGCAGGACTTCGAGCTGCCCAAGGTGATCATGCAGTACCGCACCGTGAGCAAGCTCAAGAGCACCTACACCGACAAGCTGCCGGAGCAGATCAACCCGCGCACCGGGCGCATCCACACCTCCTACCACCAGGCGGTGGCGGCCACCGGGCGGCTGTCCTCCACCGACCCGAACCTGCAGAACATCCCGATCCGCACCGCCGAGGGCCGGCGCATCCGCCAGGCCTTTGTCGCGCCCAAGGGCTACAAGCTGCTGGCGGCGGACTACTCGCAGATCGAGCTGCGCATCATGGCCCACCTGGCCAAGGACGAAGGGCTGCTGGATGCCTTCCGCCACGATCGCGACGTGCACCGGGCGACGGCGGCGGAAGTCTTCGGCGTCGAGCTGGAGCAGGTCAGCAACGACCAGCGCCGCAGCGCCAAGGCGATCAACTTCGGCCTGATCTATGGCATGAGCGCCTTCGGCCTGGCCAAGCAGATCGGCGTCGACCGCAAGCAATCCCAGGCCTATATCGACCGCTACTTCGCCCGTTACCCCGGCGTGCTCGCCTACATGGAGCGCACCCGCGAGCAGGCGGCCCAGCAGGGCTTCGTCGAGACGCTGTTCGGCCGTCGCCTGTACCTGCCGGAGATCAACTCGAAGAACCAGGCCATGCGCAAGGGCGCCGAACGCACCGCGATCAACGCGCCGATGCAGGGCACCGCAGCCGACATCATGAAGCGCGCCATGGTGGCTGTGGATAACTGGCTGACGGACTCCGCCATCGATGCGCGGGTCATCCTTCAGGTGCACGACGAACTGGTACTGGAGGTGCGCGAGGACCTGGTGGACCAGGTACGCGAAGCCATCCGCCCGCTGATGAGCGATGCGGCGCAGCTGGATGTACCGCTGCTGGTGGAAGTGGGCGTGGGCGACAACTGGGACGAGGCGCACTGAGCCGGCACCATTCCTGGTATAGACCTCCGGCGCATAAGGCCGGAGGCTCTAATAACGAACGGTTTTCAGCGGGGCGGTGAACTTTATACCTGGGCACAGGGTCAGAGGATGGGAATGGCTGGTGAAGCCTTCGATGCTCCTTTTGCTGTGTTTAGTGTTGGCAGATATCTGAACCCCGCCCTAGCGGTTCAGACTTGAACCCCGAACTTCCCCCTCCCCATACGAAGCTCGGGGTTTTTTTTGCCTGCGATTCAGGCCTCCGGCTCGACCTGCCCGAATTCCTCGCCCAGTTGCAGCCAGTTGGCCAGCACCGCTTGCGCTTCCTCGATGCCCTGGCGCTTGGGTGCCGAGAACAGCTGGATGGTCACGCCCTCGCCCCACCCCTTGCGGATGTCCTGCTGGACCTTGAGCAGCGCGTTCTTCGCGGCGCCGAAGGCCAGCTTGTCGGCCTTGGTCAGGAGGATGTGCATGGGCATGTTGCCGGCGCTGGACCAGTCGAGCATCAGCCGGTCGAAGTCGGTCAGCGGATGGCGGATGTCCATCATCAGGATCAGCCCGGCCAGGCTTTCGCGGCTGCTCAGGTAGGCTTCCAGGTGGCGCTGCCAGTGCTGCTTGAGCGGGATCGGCACCTTGGCGTAGCCATAGCCGGGCAGGTCCACCAGGCGACGCTGGTCGTCCAGGGAGAAGAAGTTGAGCAGCTGGGTGCGCCCCGGGGTCTTCGAGGTACGCGCCAGGCTGGCGTGGGTGAGGGTATTCAGCGCGCTGGACTTGCCGGCGTTGGAACGCCCGGCGAATGCGACTTCCAGACCTTCGTCGGGAGGGCACTGATCCACCTTGGCGGCACTGATGAGAAAGCGGGCCTGTTGGCACAGACCGATGATCGGGTTCTTGAATGACATGAGGTGTCCACGGGTGCGACGCGGTGTCGCAGGGGGCTGTTTCGTTTCCGTTTGAGCATCGCCAGTATATAATGCCGCAGATTTAGTGTGCGCTTTATCCCCCAGGGTTCAGTGTTCACGGGACTGACCGTTGCGCGACAGAACGCATGGCAGGGCCCCTCTGATGAGGTTGATCATGAAGAAAGTGCTACTCGTCGCAAGCCTTGCGGCGCTGGCCTTTGGCGCGCAGGCTGCCCAGGATCCGGAAGCGGTTTACAACCGGACCTGCAGTGCCTGCCACAACGGTCAACTGCCTATGGCGCCGAAAAAAGGCGACAAGGCCGCCTGGGAGCCGCGTCTGGCCAAGGGCAACGATGCTCTGGTCAAGAGCGTCACCAATGGTTTGAACGCCATGCCTCCCCGAGGCTTGTGCATGGACTGCAGTGCCGAGGACTACCAAGCGGTCATCCAGTGGATGAGCCAATAATCAAGGTAGCCCGGCGCTAACTCTTTCACCCTTAGCCGTAATTGGATTAGCTGATGAACAAAGTACTCGTGAGTCTGCTGTTGACCCTGGGCATCACCGGTCTGGCCCACGCCGCTGGCGACGCCAAAGCCGGTCAGGCGAAAGCTGCCGTATGTGGTGCCTGCCATGGCCCGGACGGCAACAGCGCTGCCCCCAACTTCCCGAAACTGGCTGGCCAGGGCGAGCGCTATCTGCTCAAGCAGATGCACGACATCAAGTCCGGCAACCGCCAGGTTCTGGAAATGACCGGCCTGCTGACCAACCTGAGCGATCAGGACCTGGCCGACATCGCCGCCTACTTCGCCAGCCAGTCCGGCAGTGTCGGCGCCGCCGATCCCAAGCTGGTCGCTCGCGGTGAAGCCCTGTTCCGTGGCGGCAAACTGGAAGAAGGCATGCCCTCCTGCACCGGTTGCCACTCCCCGAACGGCGCCGGCAACGCCGCTGCCGGCTTCCCGCACCTGGGTGGCCAGCATGCCCAGTACGTGGCCAAGCAGCTGACCGACTTCCGCGAAGGCAACCGCACCAACGATGGCGACAACATGATCATGCGCGCCATCGCCGCGAAGCTGAGCAACAAGGACATCGAAGCCGTCTCCAGCTACATTCAGGGTCTGCACTAAGTCCGGCCCAGCGGTAGAAAACGGTAAATAAAAGGGTGGCCATGGCCACCCTTTTTCATTGGCTCCCCCGCTACAATTGCCGGAACCGGTCGCGATGAGATCGGTCGAAGCAAGGCCCGCCGCAGAACCATATGACCCGCTTAGGAGTTGAGCATGCGTAACCTGATTCTTTCCGCCGTTCTTGCCAGTGCGAGCCTTTTCGGCATGACCGCACAGGCCGAGGATATCCAGGCCGGCAAACAGTACGTCGAACTGAGCAGCCCGGTCCCGATTTCCAAGCCCGGCAAGATCGAAGTGGTGGAACTGTTCTGGTACGGCTGCCCTCACTGCTACCAATTCGAACCCACTCTGAACGCCTGGACCGAGAAGCTGCCGGAAGACGTCAACTTCGTGCGCATCCCTGCCATGTTCGGTGGCGTGTGGAACGTCCACGGCCAACTGTTCATCACCCTGGAAAGCATGGGCGTCGAGCACGCCGTGCACAAAGCCGTGTTCGATGCCATCCACAAGGAAGGCAAGAAGCTCTCCACCCCCGACGAGATGGCCGAGTTCCTCGCTGGCCAGGGCGTCGACAAGGCGGCCTTCATCAAGGCCTATAACTCCTTCGGCGTGAAGAGCCAGATGGAGAAGGCCAAGAAGCTCGCCATGGCGTACCAGATCTCCGGCGTACCGACCCTGATCGTCAACGGCAAATACCGCTTCGACATCGGCTCCTCGGGCGGCCTCGAGCAGGCCACTCAGGTCGCCGACTTCCTCATCGCCAAGGAGCGCGCCGCGAAGTAAGCGGCGCCCGGCAGAGCGAAGATGCTGCGCCGCTGGAGCAATGATCGAACCGCTGGCCTGCGGGCTCCGCAGGTCAATCCTCATTGTGGCTCCAGCGGCCTCCCCCAGGACGGCCGCCTGCGGCTGCTCAGCTTCAACATCCAGGTCGGCATCAGCACCGGCCGTTACCGCCACTACCTGACCCGCAGCTGGCAGCACCTGCTGCCCCACGCCGGCCGCGCCAGCAACCTGCAGCGCATCGGCGCCCTGCTCGGCGACTTCGATCTGGTGGCCCTGCAGGAAGTCGACGGTGGCAGCCTGCGTTCCGGCTACGTCAACCAAGTCGAGCACCTCGCCCACCTGGCCGCGTTCCCCTTCTGGTACCAGCAGCTCAACCGCAACCTCGGGCGCATCGCCCAGCACAGCAACGGCTTGCTCAGCCGCCTGCAGCCCACCCAGCTCGAAGACCACCCCCTCCCCGGCCCGCCCGGGCGCGGTGCCATCTTCATGCGCTTCGGCGAGGGCGAGGACGCGCTGGTAGTGGTGATGATGCACCTGGCCCTGGGCACCAAGGCCCGCACCCGCCAGCTCGCCTACATCCGCGAGCTCATCGGCGGCTACCGCCACCAGGTGCTGATGGGCGACATGAACACCCACGCCAACGACCTGCTGCAGAACTCGCCCCTGCGTGACCTCGGGCTGCTCGCGCCGCAGGTCGAGGCCACGTTCCCGAGCTGGCGCCCGCAGCGCTGCCTCGACCACATCCTGCTCAGCCCCAGCCTGACCCTGGAGCGCGTGCAGGTGCTCAGCCAACCCATCTCCGACCACTTGCCAGTGGCGGTGGACATCCGCCTGCCCACGTCCCTCACCGGGGATGCGCTGCCGGCCCTGGTGGACACCCCCGACGGATCGAATCCATGAGCGACGACGGCCAGCGCTGGAAAGAAAAGTACCTGCAGAGCCTCGAGCAGCAGGAGAAGCTGGAGCGTCGCTGGGACGCCCGCCTCGACCTCCTGCGCCGTGGCCTGGTGCGCAGCTCCCTCGCCGCCGAAGGCAGCGACAAGGCTGTCGACCAGTGCATGCAGGAGCTGCGCGAGATCATCCGTGGCGACCAGATAGACGCCGGCCTTTCCGCCCTGATCCCGCGCCTGGAAAAGGCCGTGCTGGACTCCGAGCAGCGCCGCCAGCAACGGGTCGAGCAGAACGTCGGCGCCCTCACCGGGCTGACCAACCAGCTGCTGAAGCTGGAAGTCCCCCGTGACGTGCGCAAATCCCTCAAGCAGTTCGCCAAGCGCATCGACGAGCGTGCCAGCCAGGCGCGGGAAATGCCCGCCATGCTCGGCGAGCTGAGCGACCTGCAGCGCCGCGCCCTCGACGAGCTGGCCAACAGCGACGCCGCTACGCCCAAGCCCGGCCTGCTGCAGCGCCTGTTCGGCAGCCAGGGTGACGTCGCCGAAGATGCCCCGCCCGCTGCCGCCGCGTTGCCGACCGGTGACGCCCTGGCCCCGCCCCCGGCCGTCCCGGCACCTGCCGCATTGCAGGCCGCGCCCCAGCTGGACGACGAGCCCGCGCAGCCGGCCAAGGCACCCGCTGCCGCCCCGGCTCCCGGCGTGCCGCCTACCGTTGAGCCGGCCCCCGTGGCTGCGGCAGCCGCTCCGGCGCCTGCCCCAGCTCCTGCCCAGGCTCCCGCGCCCGTCCCTACCGCCGCTACCGAGCAGGCGGTCCAGGCGGTCGCCGAAGCGGCCCCGGTCGTCGCGCCCCTTGTGCCCGAGGTTGCACCGGCGGCCCCTGCCGAGCCGCTCGCTGCAGCCGTCCCGGCGCCTGTCACCGCGCTGGCCGGCGGTGTCAGCCCGAGCCTGTCGCCGCGCCTCGACAGCCTGCCCTTGCCGGCGGCGCTGATCACCGGCGAAGGCGACCCCAGTTACGCCTTGCCCACCCTGCCCGAGCCTGGCTACAGCGCCGTGGCGCCCCACGTCGCCGCCAGCCTGCGCGGGCTGCTGGACGAACTCGAGCTGCCCGAGCGCCACAAGCCCCAGGGCGAAGCCCTGCGCGAGCGCCTGGTGGGCGGCCTGAACTGGTACGAACTGGTGCCCGTGCTGGACGACCTCGCCGTGCTGGTGCTGGCCGTCACCGACAGCGAGCACCGCGACTTCGCCATCTACCTCAAGCAGCTCAACGAGCGCCTGGTGACCTTCGTCGCCTCCATTTCCGCTGCCCACGAGGGCTACAGCGAAACCCTGGAAAGCGCTCGCGTCCTCGATGACCAGTTGCGTGAGCAGGTCAGCGACCTGCAAAGCAGCGTGCAGGACGCCACCGACCTGGACGACCTCAAACTCTCCGTGGAGCAGCGCCTCGACGGCCTGCTCAACACCATGAACGACTACCAGCGCCAGCGTGATGCGCGTGAAGAAGAGGTCGGTGGGCGCCTCAAGGTCCTGGTGGAGCGCGTCGCCACCATGGAGCAGGAGGCCAGCTCCTTCCGCGACCACCTGGAAGAGCAGCGCCAGAAAGCCCTCAGCGATACCCTCACCGGGCTGCCCAACCGCGCCGCCTGGAGCGAGCGCCTGGAGCTGGAGGTGGCGCGCTGGAAGCGCTACGGCGGCGAGTTGCTGCTGGCGGTGCTGGACATCGACCACTTCAAGCGCATCAACGACAACTATGGCCATCTGGCGGGCGACAAGGTGCTGAAGATCATCGCCGGCGAGATCGCCAAGCGCCTGCGCAAAACCGACTTCATCGCCCGCTTCGGTGGCGAGGAGTTCGTCCTGCTGATCCCCGCCACACCGCTGGAGGGTGGCCAGCAACTGCTCGACACCCTGCGCTCGGCCATCGAGCAATGCCCCTTCCACTTCAAGGGCGAGCCCGTGACCATCACGCTGTCGGGGGGGCTGGTGTCCTTCGTCGAGGGCGAGAAGGACGAGCAGACGTTCGAGCGCGCCGACCAGGCGCTCTACCGCGCCAAGCGCGAAGGCCGCAACCGCATCGAACTGGGCTGAGCCGCCTCAGGCGGCGTGGGTCAGGTAGGGCTTCCAGCCTTCCGGCACGTGCTCCAGGCGCGGGTAGTCCAGGGCGTCCAGCTGCAGGCGCGAGAGCTGGAAGGGCGTATGCCGCAGCTCCTGGGGCAGCGCTCGCAGCTCCGGCAACCACAGGCTCACATAGGTCGCATCCGGGTCGTAATGACGGGCCTGGCGCAGCGCGTTGAAGGCCTGGCTGCGCTGCGGGTCGCTGGCCACGCCGGCCAGGTAGGCCCAGTTGCCCCAGTTGCTCGCCGGGTCGTAGTCCAGCAGGTGTTCTTCGAACCAGGCGGCACCGTGGCGCCAGTCCTGCTCCAGGTCGTGCACCAGGTAGGCGGCCACCACCTGGCGGCCGCGGTTGGACATGAAGCCCGTGGCCGCCAGCTCGCGCATGCTGGCGTCCACCAGCGGCATGCCGGTGCGGCCCTGGCACCAGCTCTCGAAACGTTCGTCCAGCTGCTGCGGTGCGCGCACCGTGGCCTTCAGGCCGCCGGCCTCGAACAGCGCGCTGCCATGGCGCAGCAGGGTCCAGCGGAAGTAGTCACGCCATAGCAATTGTTGCCACAGCTGGTGGGTGGAGGCGTTGGCGCCGTACTGCGCCTCGTGGCGGCGCAGCTCGGCGGCGACGCGGCGCGGCGAGAGGCTGCCGTTGGCCAGCCAGGGGGAAAACTTGGAGGAGTATTCGCTGCCCACCATGCCGTTGCGATTCTCCTGATAGGTACGGACGCCCTGGGTCGCCCACAGGTAATCGCGCAGTCGCGCCAGTGCCGCGACCTCGCCGCCGGAAAAGGGGAAGGCGCTGACGGACAGGCTCACCGGCTCGCCCAGGCCCAGGCGGGTTGGCGTCGGCAGGGGTTCGAAGAGCGGCTCCACCGCTTCGGGCAGGGGCGGCAAGGCCGCCGGGGCCGAGCGTGGCTGATAGACGCTGGGGCGCTGCTCCACCTGCTCGCGGAACTGGCTGAACACCGCCGGCAGCTGCTCCACCGGGGTCGGCAGCTCCTCGCGGCGCAGCAGGCTGTTGCCGGCCAGCTCACGCAGGGGGGTATCGCCGAGTGCCTGGCGCAGCTCCTCCACCAGGGTGCGCTCCTGGGGCGCCACTTCCTCCAGGGTCAGTACTTCGTTCAGGTCCAGGTGTTCCAGCAGCGCCGGGATCACCTGCGCGGCGTTGCCCTGCACCACCAGCAGGCGCGAGCCGCGCTGGCGCAGCTCGGCGTCCAGGGCGGTGAGGCTCTCCAGCTGGAACCGCGCGCGGTGCACGCCCATGCGGCGGATGCCGAGGTCGCCCGGGCGCAGCAGGGTCGGGTCGAAAACGAACAGCGGCAGGACGCAATCGGCCGCCAGCGCCGCTTGCACGGCAGGGTGATCATCGAGGCGCAGATCCTGTTTGAACCAGAGCAGAGTACGACGCATGACGTAAATCCTCGGCAGGCATTTCCCTATGCCAACTGATTCCGCTGGCCTCTAGACGTTATAGGCTTTTCGCCGGGCTTGAACAGTGCCGTCGGGAGGATGACCGGTGGCGTTGCTGCCGTCGGGCCGGGAGCTGCGTATAATCCGCCCCTTTTTTCGCGGGCCCTGCCTGCTTTCACCTGTGGAGACATCGTCAATGCGTCTTTCCTTTTCCCGTATCGCCAGCTGGTTGGGTGGTTTTGCCCTGACCTTCGGCGCCGTTCAGGTCGCCGGCAACGAATTGCTGCACCTGCAGGACAGCAACCTGCAGTTCTCCACCCTGCCCTATTCCGCCGGCGAGAGCTTCCTCAGCTTCGCCACCGAGCGCCCGGCCTTCACCGCCGGACTCTCGCCCAAGGCCCTGGCGGACCTGCCCGGCCATACCCCGGCGCCCCTGCAGATGCGCCTCAGCGGTGCCCACGCGGCCCCGGCGCCCGGCCAGGGCGGCAACCTGCTCGGCCCGGCCTTCGACCTGCAGGCCCCCGGTTTCGACTACCTGACCCTCAGCCTCTACGACCGCGACGACCAGGACGAGCCTGGCCACAGCGTGCAGTTCAGCGGCGCCTGGGCCTATGCCTTCCGCCTTGGCGAGGCCAACTGGATGCTCGATGGCGGCCTGGACTGGGCCGGTGCCGAAGGCGACCGTGAACAGGGCCTGAGCTTCAGCCCGCAGCTGAGCTTCGATGCCGGCGACTACTTCTTCGCCCAGGGCCGCCAGCTGTTCCTCGGCATCCAGTACCTGCAGCAGAGCGGTGGCTACAGCGAGCTGGACGACGTGCGCGGCAACGCCTCGCGCGACCAGCGTGCGGTCAACACCACCCTCAAGTACCACTTCTGACACCCGACCCGGCACGGCGGCGAGACGTCGCCGCCAGCGCCCTTTACACTTCGTCCTTCAGTTGAGGAGCGCCCATGGAAATTCTCGGCATCGCCGTGCTGATCTTTCTGGTCACCGACCCCTTCGGCAATATCGCCATCTTCCTCGCCGCACTGAAGAACGTGGCGCCGGAGCGCCGGCTCAAGGTGGCCCTGCGTGAGCTGGTGTTCGCCCTCGGCCTGCTGCTGCTGTTCCTCACCTTCGGCGAAAACATCCTCAGCGGCCTCGGCCTGTCCCGCGAGGCGATCGCCATCGCCGGCGGCATCATCCTCTTCATCATCGCCCTGCGCCTGATCTTCCCGCGGCCCGAAGGCGTGCTCGGCGACCTGCCGGATGGCGAACCCATGCTGGTGCCCCTGGCCACCCCGGCCGTGGCCGGCCCTTCCGCGCTGGCGGTGCTGATGACCCTGCGCAACACCCACCAGGGCGAGCTCTGGGAGCTCTACGTAGCCGTGCTGGTGGCCTGGGCCTGCACCGCCCTGATCCTGCTCCAGGCGGCCTTCCTGCAGCGCTTCCTCGGCCAGCGCGGGCTGATGGCGGTGGAGCGCCTGACCGGCATGTTGCTGATCATGCTCAGTGTCGACATGCTCCTGGACAACCTGCAAAGCGTGCTACATATCACCCCATGAGAACCCTAGCCCTCGGCCTGTTGCTGGCCCTGCTCGCCGGTTGCACCAGCGGCCCGCGCATCGATCGCAGCCAGACCTCGGTCAACCAGAACAGCCGCGTGCAATACGTCGTGCTGCACTACACCTCCACCGACCTGCCGCGCTCCCTGGCGCTGCTCACCCACGGCGAGGTCAGTGCGCATTACCTGATCGGCACCCAGCCTCCGACCATCTACCAACTGGTGGACGAGAACCGCCGCGCCTGGCATGCCGGGCAGAGCGAGTGGCAGGGGCGCACCTGGCTGAATGCGAGCACCATCGGCATCGAACTGGTCAACGAGGGCTACGAGCAGACCGCCACCGGGCGCAACTGGCAGCCCTTCGACGACCAGCAGATCGACGCCCTGATCGTGCTGCTCAAGGACATCGTCAAACGCCACAACCTGCCCCTGGGCAGCATCATCGGCCACAGCGACATCGCCCCCCAGCGCAAGGTCGACCCGGGCCCGCTGTTCCCCTGGAAGCGCCTCGCCGAGGCCGGCCTGGTGCCCTGGCCGGAAGCCTCCGCCGTGGCGGTCGAGCAGGCGCGCTTCGCCCAGGCGCTGCCCACCGTCGGCTGGTTCCAGATGCAGCTGGCCCGCCAGGGCTACCCGGTGCCGCGCAACGGCCAGCTGGACGAAGCCACGCGCAATGTCATCGCCGCCTTCCAGATGAAGTACCGCCCGCACCTGTTCGACGGCCAGCCCGACGCCGAGACCGCCGCCCTGCTGCTGGTGCTCAACCGCATGCCGGGCGAGGCGCTGCCGCTCCGTCCCGTGACGTTTTACTGACGCCCGAATCGCGCCCAGCACCGGTCGGCGGCTGGCGCGATGATTTCCTGGCGGTGGGCTATACCTGAGTGATCTCGCTCGGACGCGACCCTCCCCATCATGCAGCCCCCCTTCGCCCGTTGGCGCCGCACCCTCTACCAACCCCTGCCCGTGGCCATCCTGGTCGGCCTGCTGAGTGCCTGCCTGCTGGTGCTGGCCAGCCTGTGGCTGTCGGCGCAACAGGCCCAGCGCGCCGAGCAGGAACAGATGAAGGTCCAGGGCGAGCGCTTCCTGGTGCGCCTGGAGCAGGTCTTCGGCCAGCTCCACGAGGCCCTCGACAAACTCGAAGCCCAGCCCCTGCGCGGCTGCGACATGGCCATGGTGGAGACCCTGCGGCAGATCAACTTCCGCTACCGCTTCATCTACGAGGCGGCCTTCATCGGCGGGGGGCAGCGCTGTTCCTCCTGGCCGCGGCAGAACTCCTTCGGCCCCGAACGCCCGGCAGACATCGTCGGCCAGCGCCAGAGCTACTGGCTCAACAGCACCGACCAGCCGGACGACAACCTCGCCGCCCTGGTGGTCGGGCGCGGCTATTTCCGCCTCTCCACCTCGCGCGGCCACCTCAGCGACATGGTCGAGCTGCCCGCCGGGGCCAGCCTGCTGTTGCTGCCCAAGAGCACCGGCGCCGCGCTGCCGATCCTCGGCCTGGCGCAGCCCTGGCCGCCGGGCTCGGAGTGGCCGACCCCCAAGGACTACGAGCTGGAGGTGAATGCCGATCGCCTCGCCTATCGCATGCCCACCCAGACGCCGGAGTTCGACCTGCTGGTGATGACCCCGCGCGGCGAACTCATGGCCCGCGCCCGTGATGCGCTGCTCGGCTGGCTGCCGCTGGCGGCGTTGCTGTCGCTGCTGTGCGGCGTGCTCGCCTACTACGCCATGTGCCGCCGCCAATCCCTCAGTGGCGAGCTGCAGGGTGCGATCCGCCGGCGCGAGCTGCGGGTGCGCTACCAGCCGCTGTTCGACCTGACCAGCCGCCGCTGCGTCGGCGCCGAGGCGCTGGTGCGCTGGCGCCGCACCGACGGCAACATGATGAGCCCGGACCTGTTCATCCCCCTGGCCGAAAGCACCGGGCAGATCCGCGACATCACCGACTTCATGATCGAGCAGGTGCTGGCCCAGCAGAGTGCATTCCTGCGCAAGAACCCCGAGCTGTACATCTCCATCAACCTGGCCGCCTGCGATGTCGGCTCGCCGCGCATCGCACCGCTCACCGCCGCCCTGCTGGCGCGCTACCAGGTGCCGGCGCAGCAGATCGCCTTCGAGGTCACCGAGCATGGCCTGGCCGATATCCATGCCGCCCAGGAGGTGCTGGGCCAGCTGCGCGCCCAGGGCCACCGCATCCTCATCGACGATTTCGGTACCGGCTACAGCAGCCTGGCCTACCTGCAGGCGCTGCCGGCGGATGTGCTGAAGATCGACAAGGCCTTTGTCGATGCCCTCGGCCACGACGCCGCCAGCAGCGGTGTCGCCCCGCACATCGTGCACATGGCCCAGGCGCTGCAGTTGAAGGTGGTTGCCGAAGGCATCGAGCACGAGGCCCAGGCGCTGTTCCTCGCCAGCGAGGGCGCCCACTATGGCCAGGGCTGGCTGTTCTCGCGGCCGCTCACCGCCGCGCGCTTCCGCGACCTGGTGACCGGCCAGCTCGACCTCACTCAGGCCCTCAACGACGAAACCCTGCCCGCCGCCTAGTCCCGTCCTTGAACCACAGCACGACGTCCACACTCGCCGGGTAGGAGCGAGCTCTGCTCGCGAAGCGCCCCCGCCCGTGCGGGGGTGAAGGGAAAGGGCGCGCCGCTAGAGCGGCAGCGCCAGGTAGAACTGCGCGCCTTCGCCAGGGCGCGAGTAGATGCCGATGCGGCCGCCGTGGAGCTGGACGATCTCCTTGCACAGCGCCAGGCCGAGGCCAACGCCGCCGCCGGTGTAGCTGCCCAGCTGCACGAAGGGCTCGAAGATGCGCGCCTGCTGGCTGTAGGGCACGCCTTCGCCGTTGTCCTCGACGCTGAGGATCACCCGCTCGCCGTGGCGCCGCGACTGCAGACGGATATGCCCGCCATTGGGCGTATGGCGGATGGCGTTGCTCACCAGGTTGTCCAGCACCCGCTCCACCTGCGGGCGGTCGATGGGCACGCGGGGCAGCGGCTCCTGCAGGTCCAGCTCGATGCTGATGCCCTTGTTCTGCGCCGGCTCCTGGAAGCGCGTGCGCAGGGCGCCGAGCAGGTCGTCGATATCGCAGGGCGCCAGGGTCAGGGTCTGCATGCCGTTCTGGTAGCGGGAGAAATGCAGCAGGTCGTTGATCAGCCGCACCAGGCGCTGCATCTCCTCGTCCACCGTCAGCAGCAGGTCGGACTCGCGGGACTCCTCGGCGAAGACCAGGCGCTCACGCAGCAGCCCGAAGGCCATCTGCATGCCGGTCACCGGGGTGCGCAGCTCGTGGGAGGCACGCAGCACGAACTCGTTGCGCACCCGTTCGAAGGCGCGCTGCTCGGTAACGTCGCGCAGCACCATCACCGCACCGAGGATGCGCTCCTCGTCCAGGCTCACCGGGGTCAGGCGCCAGCTCAGCAGGCGGTTCTCGCCCTCGACCTCGATGGCCAGGTCCGGCGGCACCTGCTCCAGGGGCTGGCCGCGCAGCACCTGCTGGGTCGGTGCCTCCATGGCCGGGTTGTCCAGGGCCTGGCTCAGGGGTTGGCCGAGCTGCTCGGTCTCCCAGGCCAGCTGGCGCTGGGCCACGGGGTTGGCGTGTTCGATGCGGCCCTGGCGGTCGAGGATCAGCAAGCCGTCGTCGATGCTGTCGAGCACCGCCTTCAGGCGGCGCTGCTCGGCCAGCAGCTTCTCGATATTGGTTTCCTTGAACAGCCGCAGGCCCTCGGCCATGAGGCCGAAGCGGCGGCTCAGGGAGGCCATCTCGCTGACCGTGGAAATCGGCAGGGTCACCTGGAAATCACCCTGGCCGATGCGGTCGGCGGCGCGGGCCAGGGCCTCGATGGGCTGGCCGAAGCGCCGGGCGATACCGTGGGCGGTGACGAAGCCTATCAGCAGAACGGCGATGCCCAGCAGGCCCAGCAGGGTGGCCACCAGCCCGGCGCGTTCGCGGGCCGATTGCTCGGCCTCGGCGGCACTCTGCAGGGCGTGTTTCTGCAGCGCCAGCATGGCGTTGCGGGTGGCGTTGAGGGCCTGGCTGAAATCGTCGTCGCGGCGGTCGGTGTTGCGTTCGCTGACCCGCAGGAACTCGCCGTAGCTGTCGGCGATGGCCTGGAAACCCTGGCGGGTCCGTTCGTCACGGGCGTTCATCAGGCCCTGCTGCACCACGGCGAGGAAACGTTGCTGCGAGGTGAGCAGCGCCTGGATATCCGGCTGTTCGCGGGTGAGGTTCACCAGCTGGTCGCCCAGGTGCGTGCGCAGCTTCTCGCCCAGGTCGATGGTGGCGAAGTTGTAGGAGATCAGGCGCTCCTGGGAGCGGGCCAGTTGCATGACGCTGGTCAGCCCCAGCAGCAGCCCCAGGAGTGCCACGGTAATCAGCGCCGAGATGCTGAGGAAAAGCCGCGTTCGCAGCTTCATCGGTAGCTTCATAGACCGTACTGCTTGCGTTTGCGATAGAGCGTCGAGGCGTCGATGCCAAGGGTCTTGGCGGCCTGGTCGAGGGTTTCACTGGCCGCGAGCACGGCAGCGATATGGGCCTTCTCCAGGTCCTCCAGGCTCATGGAGGCGCCAACACGCGGGGCGTTGTTGGACGGCGCCTCGCTCAGCCCCAGGTGGGCGATTTCCACCAGCTCTTGGCCGCAGATGATGCTGGCGCGCTCGATCACGTTGCGCAGTTCGCGCACGTTGCCCGGCCAGTGGTAGCCCAGCAGCGCATCGCGCGCGGCGTCGCTGAAGCCGCGGGCCGGGCGCGCGTAATCCTTGACGAAGCGGGCGAGGAAGCGCTCGGCCAGGCCGATCAGGTCCTCGGTGCGCTCGCGCAGGGGCGGCAGGTGCAGGGTGATGACGTTGAGGCGGTAGAGCAGGTCCTCGCGGAAGCGGCCCTCGCGGACCATCTCATCGAGGTTGAGGTTGGTGGCGGCGAGAATGCGCACATCGGCGCGGCGGGTCACCGCGTCGCCCACCCGCTCGTATTCCTTGTCCTGGATGAAGCGCAGCAACTTGGGTTGCAAGGTAAGGGGAAAATCGCCGATCTCGTCGAGAAACAGCGTGCCGCCGTCGGCCTGGTTGACCCGGCCCAGGGTGCTCTCGCTGGCCCCGGTGAAGGCGCCGCGGCTGTGGCCGAACAGCTCGCTCTCCATCAGCTCCGCCGACAGCGACGGGCAGTTGATGGTCACGCAGGCCTTCTTCGCCCGCTTGCTCCAGCCGTGGATGGCCCGGGACAGCTCGCCCTTGCCGGTGCCGGACTCGCCGAGGATGAGGATGTTGGCGTCGGTGCCCGCCACCTGGCGAGCGGTTTCCAGCACCGCCATCATCGCCGGGCTCTGCGAATCCAGGCCGTCGCCCGGCTTGCGCACCTCGCCCTCCAGGGCCTCCAGGCGCGCGGTGAGCTGGCGCACTTCCAGCTGCTTGGCAGCCGAGAGGCGCAGCTGGTCGGGGCTGCAGGGCTTCACCAGGTAGTCGGCCGCGCCGGCCTGCATGGCGTCCACGGCGGTGTCCACGGCCGAGTGGGCGGTGACGATCACCACCCGCATCCAGGGGGCCTGCACGCGGATCTGCGCGAGCACATCCAGGCCGTTGTCATCGCCCAGGCGCAGGTCGAGGAAGCACAGGTCGAACACCTGGCGCTGCAGGATGGCCTCGGTCTGTGCCGCGCTGCTGGCGGTGGCCACGCTGTACCCCTCGTCTTCCAGGCAATAACGGAAGGTGCGCAGGATCGCCGACTCGTCGTCGACCAGCAGGATGCGTCCTTTGGTTTCCGTTGCTGATGCCATTTTGTCGCTCCGCATTGTTCAGTCGTATCGCTTAGTCCAGGAATTATCGTGCAAGTTGCAAGGTCCTTTCATACATGTATTGCAGCCTGCATGCAGTGGCTATTTACACATATGAAATAACCAATTGATTTTAAATGAATAAACGCCACGAAAAGGCCTGGCACAGGCCTTGCGATAACCCCTGCATCTGGAGGCGCCGAGCGCCGAAGTGGATGACAGGAGGTTTCCATGCCGCACTTGCACAGCCTGGCGCTCGCCATGGCCGGTAGCGCCTTGCTGGGGCTGGTCGCCCTGCCGGCGGCCGCCGGGGACGGCTTCAGCGAACAGATTCGCGAAGCCCGCCAGGAAGGCAGCATCTGGACCGCCTTCGCCTTCAACCATCACCTCAGCCCCTTCTCCCTCAACGTCGATGTCGAGCATGGCCTGGCCACGCTCACCGGCACCGTGACGAACGAGGTCAACCGCGAGCTGGCCGAGCAGGTCGCACTCGGCGTCGAGGGTATCGACGCGGTGGAAAACCTCATCCGGGTCGACCCGGGCGTTCGACCCCGCTTGCTGTCCATTGCCGCCGCCGACAGCCATCTCGACGACGCCACCGTCACCGCCAAGGTGAAATCCAAGCTGCTGTGGAACACCACCACCGAAGGCCTCGACATCGGCGTCGAGACCCGTGAAGGCCTGGTCACCCTCAGTGGGCGCGCAACCAGCACCGAATCCCGTGAGCTGGCCGGCAAGCTGGCCGCCAGCACCGAGGGCGTCGAGCGGGTGGACAACGCCATTGACCTCAGCGCCGCGCCCGGCACCGCCCCGCGCGACGGTGAGCAACGGGCCGAGGCCGGCAGCCTGCTGGGCGACGCCTGGATCACCGGCAAGGTGAAGACCCGCTTCCTCTCCAGCGACAACCTCGCCGCCCTGGATATCTCCGTGGAAACCGACGACGGCGTGGTGCGCCTCGCCGGCAACGTGGCCACGGCGGCAGAAAAGGCGCTGGCGGTGGAAACGGCCAGAAATGTTCGCGGCGTGCTCGATGTGCACGCCGCATCCCTCAAGGTCGCCGGCTGAACGCGCGACCCGTACCCCCAAGGAGAAACGCCATGACCAATACCACTGCGCAACTCAACGAGCTGATCGAGATCACCCGTGACGGCGAGCGCTTCTACCAGCACGCCATCGACGAAGTGAAGGACCCGGCCCTGCAGGGCCTGTTCCGCGACATGGCCCAGGCCAAGACCCAGGTCATCCAGGCCCTGGCGGTCCGGGTCGCGGCCAACCATGAAGACCCGTCCACCGGCGGCACCTTCGTCGGCAAGTTGCGCCAGGTCTATGCGGACACCCGCGCCACCCTGTCCAGCGACGAGAAGGCCACCTATGTGAGCCAGCTGGAGGAAGCCGAGGACCGCATCCTCCACGCCTTCGAAGACGCCCTGGAAAGCGCCGAGCCCGAGGTGCGCGGCCTGCTCGCCCAGGAAATGCCTCGGGTGAAGGCCTGCCATGACCGCATGCGCAGCCTGAAGCTGGCGATGAAGTGAGCCCGGATCGGACAGGGATGTCCGGCCATGCAAAACGCACGACGTAGCGCTAGCGATCATGCAAGTTGCCAGCAGATTCAGTGATCAATTGATTTGTAAGTTATTGAATTTAAATGGATTTACCTGAATCAAAAAACTGGCATGCGCTCTGCAATCAATACATCAGGAAAAGGAAATCGCCAGCCGGCGATGACCGCAAGGACAGGCAGGGGAGCTTCGGTTCCCTCGATCGATCAACAGCTCAGGAGGTGTTTCAGGATGAACCGTCGTCATGCGCGTCTCGCCCTTGCGGGCAAGGTACTGCTGGCCGCCCTCGCCGTGGTGTTGATCCTCCTGGCCGAACACCAGCTGCGCCAGAGCCTGCGCAGCCATGAGCAGCAGCCCCCGCTGCCGGCCCGCCTGGATATCGCGCCGACCCCGGCCGCTTTCCATGCCAACGGCATGCTCCACGACGGTTCGCTGCAGAGCGTTGCCCAGCAGCGCTGGAACGATCAACCGCAGCAACCCCGTTGGGTGTTCTGAGCACATAAAGGAGATACGAAGATGTGGACCATCGCCCTGTTCCTGACCGCCCTCCTGATCCTCCCCGTATTGATGCTCGGCAGTGCCCTGGCGGTTGGCCAGGCTCTGCAGGACAGCAACGATTTCAGTGGCATCGATTTCGTAAACCCGGTTGCCGACGACACACCCGCCGCGCAACCGGCCCAGTCGCAACCGGCCTGGTCGCCGGCGCACTGATAACCCGACAAACCGAAGCAGGAGAAACCATCATGCTCAGCTGGGCACTTACCTTCCTCGTCATCGCCATCGTCGCTGCCGTTCTGGGCTTCGGTGGTATCGCCGGCACCGCAGCAGGTATCGCGAAGATTCTCTTCGTGCTGTTCCTGGTCCTGTTCGTGGTGTCCTTCATCTTCGGTCGCCGCAGGGGCTAGGGAGGCAGCATGCGCATCCTGCGTGATCTCTGCGCCGCCGCCGCGTTCGGCTTCGCCAGCACCCTGGTGCTGGCGGCCGATACCGACGCGCAGCACAGGCTCAACGAACTGCTGGGCACTGACCCGCAGTACCGCGAGACCTGGCAGGCGCTGGTCAAGGACGAAAGCCGTCTGCCCGAATGGGTGATGAACCTGAGCGGGACGGCACCGCCGATGAAGGCGGTGGACCAGGACGGCGACAAATACCTGGTTGGCGAGTTGTGCGAACCGCATGCCTGCGCCAGCCAACGACTGCTCGTCGCCTTCAGCTGGGACAAGGACGACGCCTACGCCCTGCTGGTGCAAGTGCCGGAAGGCCTGCCCCAGGACAAATCACCGAGCCGCCACGCCAGCAAACGCTGGCTGGGCGAACCGGATGACGAGGTGAAGGCGATTCTCGAGGACCAGCTGAAAAGCGATCCGAACTGGTACTGAAGCCATTCAGACCACAGGCCCCGCGGACGGGGCCATGACCATGGGGCCGGGTTGTTCCGCGTCGGTAGAGCGGCATGACCTAGGGGTAAAGGGGTTACCTCCGCGAACGCGGGCCGGGTCAGGCGAAGCCGCCGCCGGGAAGCTGTGATCCAGCTTCTCGGTGGTAGTGTTATTAGAAGCAGCTGCAAGCGGCAAGTTACAAGCGGCAAGAAGGAAGAGCAGCTGAAAGCTATAAGCCGCAAGCCGCAAGCTAAAAGCGATCCCAGCTCGGGCGGACCTTGTCGCTGACCAGCAGGCCGTTCACATAGAGGCTGAGCGCGTGGATCGTACCGTCCACTGTCTGATTGCCGTGCATTCCCACTGGAGCTCGCAGATAGAGCTGCTGATTCTCCGGTGCCCAACCGCCGTTGGCGGTGTGCAGCGTCCCGGCGCACCCTTCGAGCAGGGTGAGCCCGGCGAAGAGGGCCAGCGTCCTGCCGGCCTTGGTCATTTCCTTTCCCGTCATTGGAGTCGTGTCGCCAACTTGGCCACGTGGGCGCCCTGGAATCGGGCGAGCGCGAGCTCCTTGTCGGTCGGCGTGCGTGAGCCGTCGGCGCCGGCGATGGTGGCGGCGCCGTAGGGTGAGCCGCCGCGTACGTCGCTGATGTCGGTCAGCTCGGGGGCCGCGTAGGGCAGGCCGACGATGAGCATGCCGTGGTGGGCCAGGGTGTTCCAGAACGAGGTGATGGTGGTTTCCGAGCCGCCGCCGGTGCCGGTGGAGGTGAATACGCTGCCGAACTTGCCCACCAGGGCGCCTTTCACCCAGAGGCCGCCGGTCTGGTCGAGGAAGGTGCGCATCTGCCCGGCCATGTTGCCGAAGCGGGTCGGGGTGCCGAAGAGGATGGCGTCGTAGTCCGCCAGCTCCTGGGGGCTGGCCACGGCGGCGGGTTGGTCGAGCTTGGCGCCGGCGTTGCGGGCGATGTCCTCGGGTATGGTTTCGGCGACGCGCTTGATGGTCACCTCCACGCCCGGCACGCTGCGCGCGCCCTCGGCCACCGCTTCGGCCAGGCGTTCGATATGGCCATACATGGAGTAGTAGAGCACCAGGACCTTCTTCATCGTCATCTCCCAGGACAGAGGTCGTCATCGACCGACCCGGTTCAGCCTAGATGGCTTTCATGACATTGCCGGGGTGGCTTCCTGGCGCGCGCCGTGCCCCCGCCGCTATCATCCGCCCATCGTTTTCGGGGGATTGTTCATGCTCAACGGCCTTTGGCTCGGCTTCTTCGTGGTGGCCGCGACCGCGGCGCTGGTGCGCTGGATCGGCGGTGACCCGGGTGTCTGGGCCGCCATGGTGGAAAGCCTGTTCGCCATGGCCAAGCTTTCGGTCGAGGTGATGGTGCTGCTGTTCGGCACCCTGACCCTGTGGCTGGGCCTGCTGCGCATCGCCGAGAAGGCCGGGCTGGTGGACGTGCTGGCGCGCCTGCTGGGCCCGCTGTTCGCGCGGCTGATGCCCGAGGTGCCCCGTGGCCACCCGGCCCTCGGCCTGGTGACCCTCAGCTTCACCGCCAACGGCCTGGGCCTGGACAACGCCGCCACCCCCATCGGCCTCAAGGCCATGAAGGCGTTGCAGGAGCTCAACCCCAGCCCCACCACCGCGACCAACGCCCAGGTGTTGTTCATGGTGATGAACGCCTCCTCCTTCGTGCTGCTGCCGGTGTCCATCTTCATGTACCGCACCCAGGCCGGTGCCCAGGACCCGGCGCTGGTGTTCCTGCCCATCCTGCTGGCCAACAGCATCTCCACCCTCACTGCCCTGGTCAGCGTCGCGGTGATGCAGCGCATCCGCCTCAACGACCCGGTGCTGCTGGCCTGGTTCGGCACCGGCGCGTTGCTGCTGGGCGGCTTCATGGCGCTGCTCGCCGGGCTCTCGGCCACCGCGCTCACGGCGCTGTCGTCGCTGCTGGGCAACCTCACCCTGTTCGGCCTGATCCTCACCTTCCTGCTGATGGGCGCGCTGAAGAAGGTGCCGGTCTACGAAACCTTCGTCGAAGGGGCGAAGGAAGGCTTCGACGTGGCCAAGAACCTGCTGCCCTACCTGGTGGCCATGCTCTGCGCGGTGGGCGTGCTGCGCGCCTCGGGGGCGCTGGAGGTGCTGCTGGACGGCATCCGCTGGTGCGTCGAGGGCCTGGGCTGGGATTCGCGCTTCGTCGAGGCGCTGCCCACCGGGCTGGTCAAGCCGTTCTCCGGCAGCGCCGCCCGCGCCATGCTCATCGAAACCATGAACACCCAGGGTGTGGACAGCTTCCCCGCCCTGGTGGCCGCCACCATGCAGGGCAGCACCGAAACCACCTTCTACGTGCTGGCGGTGTACTTCGGCGCCGTCGGCATCCAGCGCGCCCGCCACGCGGTGGGCTGCGCCCTGCTGGCCGACCTCGCCGGCGTCGTCGCCTCGATCCTGGTGTGCTACTGGTTCTTCGGCTGACCCGGCTCCCGGGCTGAAGCCCGGGCTACAGCTCACCCCGTGGGCGCCAATTCATTCGTGATCGGGGCGGCGGGTTGCACCCGCCCTACGGCCTGCGTCCAACCCTGTAGGGGCGGATTCATTCGCCCGGCACCGCCCGGGCTCAGAACCCGTTGGCCTTGGCGAAATCCAGCTTCGGGTCGCGCACGTTGGTGACGTTCACCGCCGCACCGGACCAGCCGCCCTCCATCTCCTCGGTCATGTGGTAGCGCAGCAGGTTGTACTGGATGGCGGTACCGCCCAGCTGCTGGTGGCCGATGCGCGAGATGACCGTCTCCAGCAGGCTGGAGATCAGGTACTGCAGCGGCGTGTCGGAGGTCTTCAGGGCCAGGCCATAGTCGAAGCGCGCGTTTTCGTTGGCCCGGAAGTTCGCATAGAACGCCTGCTTGCCGAGGTCGGTGTTCATCGCCTGGTTGAACGACTGGCGGCAGGTCTCGAGGTCTTCCGCGCCCGCATGGGGCAGCTGCAGGAAGTTGCTGAGGTTCTTCAGGCTCACGCAGCCCTGGGTAGCGATCACCTCCGGCATCAGCGTGACGTCCAGCTCGCCGGCGCTGTTGGGCACGTTGTGCCAGCGGTTCAGGCTCCTGCGCAGGTCCTCCAGGCTGTTCTCGGTATAGCCGCGGTAGCCATAGATGTAGGTCGGCGGCAGCACCAGGCCCATGAGCGAGTTGTACTGGGGGATGGAAAGCTCCGTGTGCGGCTTGCCGAAAACGCAGGTGCTGTAGTCATCCAGCGAGGCCTTGAGCAACGACGGCCGCAGGTTGCGCACCGACCTGCCGTTTTCCAGGGCTTCGACCAGGGACTTGTCGTTGAGCTGCGACTTGACCTCCACCGTGGCGACCACGCCTTCGATCAGGTACACGTCCGCCGAGCCGAAGGTGCGCAGGGTGGGGAAGTCGTTGCGGTAGATGATCAGGTCGATCTGCTTGGAGATGCCGCCTTCGTTGTCGACGATCTGCCCCGAGCCGATGCTGATGTTGCTCGGCAGGAAGCGCTTGAGGACATCGCGGATGAAACTCTCGCGTGCATCGCCGAGTACGGTGGAGTGATTGGCGATGCTGCTGCTGACGTTGAAGCTGCTTTCCAGCACCCGGGCGATGGACTTCGCCCAGTTGTTGATGATGGCCATGGTTCTTCCTTGAGGGGGTTGAGCGTCCGCAATCTACAGGCACTGAGCCCGTGGGAGAGTTCATTCGCGACGCTTTTGCATCGGTGCGTCGAGGCACCTGTAGGGGCGACTTCAGTCGCCAAGCGGTGCGCAGCACCGCCAAAGGCTTCGCGAGCAGAGCTCGCTCCTACGGTCAATTCGGCTTGGGCGGCAGCGGGTCATCGGTGACCTCGAAGCGCAGGGTGCCGATCATCTGCCCGGCTTCGGTGACCACACGCACCTGCCAGCTGCCCACCGGGTTGGCGGGGAAGTTCTGCTTGTGGGTCCAGGCGCGGTAGCCCTTGTCGCGGCCGCCGTGGATGTCCAGGGCGATGCGGTCCACTTCCTTCCCCTCGAAACGCCACAGGTGGTAGATGCGCTCGTTCAGCCCCCGCGGCGCGTTGATCGCGGTGTAGGCGTAGAGGCCATCGCTGCGCAGCTCGGCGGCGGTCACGGTTTCCACGCCCTTGCCCGGGGTGCGCTGGTGGTCGTCCAGCTCCGGGGTCACCGCCACTTCGGTCAGCCACAGGGTGGCCGGCGGCACCATCACCCGGGTCAGCCAGCCGGTGGCGCCCAGGGCCAGGGTCAGGCCGACCAGGGCCAGGCCCCGCCACCAGCGCTGCACGCGGATGGTGCTGTAGAGGCTGAGGAAGGACAGCAGCACGGCGATGCCGAGGGACCACTCGAAGCTTTGCGCGGTGGTCAGGTGGAGGATGATCGGCAGCGCCGTGAGCAGCACCGCGAACAGGGTCAGGGTGTGGTAGGCGAGGAACAGCCAGCGGTGCGGCGCGAGGAAGCGGTTGTACAGCGGGTCGACGATGGAGATCACCGCCGCCACCGCCAGCAGCCCGGTGAACAGCGACTGGCCGCTGTTCCAGCTGGTGGTGATGAGGAAGAAGGGCAGCACGAAGAACAGGCTTTCCTGGTGGATCAGCTGGGTCAGGAAGCGCGTCAGCGGCGGTGGCAGCTCGATCTTGAACAGGCGCTCGATGCTGCTGCGGAACAGGTTCTCCAGCAGCAGCCAGACCCAGCTCACCAGCATGACGATGGCGATCACCTTGGCCAGGCGCGCGCCGCGATCCACCAGCAGGAAGCTGCCGACGCCCGAGCAGAAGCCGTAGAGCGCGATAAGCCGCGGGTGGCGCTGGATCAGCGCGATCAGGGCGAGCAGGCGGTTTTTCCAGATCGACATGGGCAGGTCGGCGAAAGCTGCGGGGGCCGCAGGATACTGCCCGCTCGCCGGACTGAGAAGGCGCACGGCGCCGCAGCCGACGGCCAGTGCATCAGGCGGGCGCGGGGCGCGTGCCCGGGCGCCGGCCGCGCCACAGCAGGGCGGCGAGCAGGGCCAGGCCCAGCAGGGCCGGCAGCAGCCAGGCCAGCTGGTCGTAGCCCAGCAGCGGTTGCTCGACGCGGATGTAGCCCGGTTCGTGGAACAGCTCGCGGGCGATGGCGTTGACCTGCTGCAGGGTCACCGCACGCAGGGCGTCGGCTTCGTTGCCGAAGCGGCCTTCCTGGTAATCGCCCAGGGAGTTCCAGTAGTAGTCGGCCAGCGCCGAGTTGCCCTGTGCCGACCAGGCCTGGCGGCTGATGGCGAGGTTTTTCAGGCGCTCGAAGCTGTCGCGGTCCAGCCCCTGGTCGCGCAGGCGCGTGGTGAGTTTGCCCAGCACCTGCAGCGCCGGTTCCACGTCGCTGCGCTCCAGGTCGGCGTTGAGGCTGAGGAAGGTTTCGCCGCCGAAGGCGCGGCGCTCGGTCCAGGGCCCGTAGGAGAGGCCGTTCTGGATGCGCAGCTGCTGGTAGAGCTCCCAGTCCAGGTAGTCCTTGAGCAGCTCCCAGGCCGCGTAGTCGGCGCCGTCCACCTCCGGCTCGCGGTAGATCCAGTGCAGCGTGGCGCTCTGGCCCACCAGGCCGCGGCGCAGGGTGCGGCGCTCGGCGGCGTTGTCGTTGCTTTCCGGCAGGGCCGGGTGCTCGCGCACCTCCACCGGAGCCAGGGCGCCGAAGCGCCGCTCGATGAAGGCCGGCAGCAGGCGGTCGAGGTCGCCGACCACGATCAGGCTCATGTTGTTGGGGGCGTACCAGTCGCGGCGCAGGGCTTCCAGGGCCTCGCGCTGCAGGTGCTCCACCTGGGGGCGCTCGGCGCAGGCCAGGCCCAGTTCGACGGCGAGCTGGTCGTGGGCTTCGCGGCCGAGGTCCTGGCGGTCCAGCAGGCGTTCCAGGTGCGAGTAGTGGCCGCCGCCCTCGCGTTGCACCACCTGCTTGGCGGTGGCGATGCGGGCGTCGGTCAGCTGGGTGTCGCCGAGCACCTGCAGCAGCAGGTCGAGCACCTTGCGCTGGTTCTGTGCCGGCGCCTCGATGACGAAGGCGGTGTCGCTGGCGCTGGTGAAGGCGTTCCATTCGCCGCCCAGGGCCTGCATGCGCGCTTCCAGGTCCGCCTCGCCGGCGCCGCCCAGGCCACTGAAGAACAGGTGTTCCAGCAGGTGCGGCAGCTCCTTGTCGGGGCAGGCGAAATCGTCGAAACCGACACCCACCACCAGGCGGATGGCGACATGGCCGCGCTCGGGGGTGGGCTTGAGGATCACCTGCAAGCCGTTCTGCAGGTCGTAGCCCTCGACCCGGTCGCGGTCGAACGCCTGTGCCGAGGCACCGAGCAAAAGCAGCAGGCAGAGCAGGTAGCGCATGGCGAGGGTCTGGCTGGGAGGAAGCGCCGAGCATAGCGGATCGCCCCCGCCCTTGCGCAATCACCCCAGGCCGCGGCGGCTGCTCCAGAACTGCAGGGCCAGCTGGCGCAGGTCGGCGGCCAGGCCGGCCACCTCGCCCGCGCTGCGCTGGCTGCACTGGCCGCTGGCGGCATTGTCGTCGGCGGCGCGGCGGATGGTCGCCAGGCTGCGCTGGATCTCCTCGCTGGCGGCGCTCTGCTGCTCCACCGCGCTGGCGATCTGCAGGCTCATGCCGTTGATGGCGCCCACCTGCTGGTTGATCCGCTCCAGGGACTCGGCCGCGCGCTGGGCCTGGGCCAGGCTGCTTTCGGCCTGCACGCAGCTGCGCTGCATGGCCGCAACGGCCTGCTCGGCGCCGCTCTGCAGGCTGTTGATCATCTGGTTGATCTGCGCGGTGGACTGCTGGGTACGCCCGGCCAGGGCGCGCACCTCGTCGGCGACCACGGCGAAGCCACGCCCGGCGTCACCGGCCCGTGCGGCCTCGATGGCGGCGTTGAGGGCCAGCAGGTTGGTCTGCTCGGCCACGCCCTGGATCACGTCCAGCACCTGGCCGATCTCGCTGCTGTGGTCTTGCAGCTCGCGCACCACGCGGGTGGCGTTGCGCACTTCCTCGTCCAGCTCGGCGATGCGCGCGCGGGTGGCGCCCACCTCGTGCTGGCCGATGCGCGCGGCGTCGTCGGTCTGGTCGGCGGCGCAGGCGCTCTGCTGGGCGTTGCGCGCCACTTCCTGGACGCTGCCGGCCATCTGCCCGACGGCGGTGGCCACCTGGTCGGTTTCCAGCTGCTGGCGATGGCTGCCGGCGCTGCCGTGGGCGACGGCGGCGGCCAGTTCCTCGGCGTGCTCGGCGAGCTGGCGCGAGGACTCGGCGATGCGCCCGACCAGCGCGCCGGTTTCCATCTCCAGCATCTGCAGGCAGAAGCCCAGCTGGCCGAACTCGTCGCTGCGCTGCCCGTACACGGCCTGGCTCAGCGGGTTGTCGGCGATGGCCCGGGCGTGGCGCAGCAGGTCGCGCAGGGGGCGCAGCTGGCGGTGCAGGAACAGGCCCGCGCAGCCCAGGGCGATGGCCCAGGACGCGGGGCCTGCGAAGGCGCCCCAAGGGGCCAGCGCCGGGTACAGGAACAGGCCCAGCGCACTGCCCAGGGCGGGCCCGGCGAGCAGGCGCAGGTGCAGCGGCAATTGCGGCGCGCGCAGGCGGAGGGGCGTGCGGCCGGCCTCCAGTTGCCCGTAGAGCTGTTCGGCGCGGTGGATCTGCTCGGCGTTGGGGCTGGTGCGCACGGATTGGTATTCCAGCACCTGGCCGTCGCGCACCACCGGGGTGACGAAGGCGCTGACCCAGTAGTGGTCGCCGTTCTTGCAGCGGTTCTTCACCAGGCCCATCCAGCTGCGCCCGGCCTTGAGCGTCTGCCACAGGTGGGCGAAGGCGGCGGCGGGCATGTCCGGGTGGCGCACCAGGTTGTGGCTGTGGCCGATCAGCTCCGGGCGGCTGAAGCCGCTGACGTCGACGAAGTCCTGGTTGACGTGGGTGATCACGCCCTTGAGGTCGGTGGTGGAGAGGATGTTGGCGTTGGCGGCGAAGGCGATGGCGCGGCCGCTGACCGGCAGGTTGCGTTTCATGAGGTCGCTCTCGTGGTGGCTTCGGGCAGCAGGCACCAGTGCCCGTCGAAACATTCTTCGCCGTTGAACAGGCGTTCCAGGGCCTGGGGCGGGCGCGGCCGGCTGAACCAGTAGCCCTGGGCGTAGTGGCAGTCCTCGGTGGCGAGGAAGTCCAGGTGTTCGGGGCGCTCGACGCCTTCGGCGATCACTTCCAGGCCGAGGCTGGCGCCCAGGCCGATGATGGCGCGGGAGATGGCGCGCAGCTCGGGGTCTTCGGGGGCGCCGTCGATGAAGCTGCGGTCGACCTTGAGGATGTGCAGCGGGAAGCGCTTGAGGTAGCCCAGGGACGAGTAGCCGGTGCCGAAGTCGTCCAGCGCCAGGCGCACGCCCTGGCAGGCCAGCTCGCGCAGGCAGGCGAGGGTGTCGGCGCCGTCCTGCATGAGCAGGCTTTCGGTGATCTCCAGCACCAGGCTGGACGGCGCCAGGCCGGATTCCTGGAGTATCGCCTTGAGCCGCCCGGCGAACCCCGGCTGGTGCAGCTGGCGGCTGGAGAGGTTGACCGAGCAGCGCAGGTGCTGCTGGCCGTCCAGCTGCCAGGCGCGGGTCTGGCGGCAGGCCTCGCGCAGCACCCAGTCGCCGACGGCGATGATCTCGCCGGATTCCTCCAGCGCCGGGATGAACTGCGCCGGCTGCACCAGGCGGTCGCCCTGGCGCCAGCGCAGCAGGGCTTCGACGCCCACCAGCAGCGGCGGGCCCTGGTCGATGCGGCAGATGGGCTGGTAATGCAGCTCGAACTCGTCGCGGGCCAGGGCCTGGGCCAGGGCGCTTTCCAGGTCGAGGCGGTTCTTCGCGGCGGCCTGCAGCTCGCTGCTGTAGCGGGCGATCTGCGCCTTGCCGGCTTCCTTGGCGCGGTACAGGGCGAGGTCGGCGGCCTGCAGGGCATCGATGGTCTGGCCCTCGGCCTGGAGGCCGGTGATGCCGATGCTGGCGCTGACCACCAGGGTGCGCTCGTCGAGGTGCAGGGGCTGGTGCAGGCTGTCGAGCATGCGCTGGGCGACCACTTCGGCATCGCCCAGGCAGGCGAGGTCGTCCAGCAGCACGACGAACTCGTCGCCGCCGAAGCGCGCCAGGTGGTCGCCCGGGCGCAGGCAGCGTTCCAGGCGGTGGGCCACTTCCACCAGCACGCGGTCGCCGACGGCGTGGCCGAGGCTGTCGTTGATCAGCTTGAAGCGGTCGAGGTCGATGAACAGCAGCGCCGCCTGGCGCGCGCCGGGCTTGAGCTGGCGCTGCAGGGCGTGCTGCAGCAGCTCGTCGAGGCGCAGGCGGTTGGCCAGGCCGGTGAGCGGGTCGTGGCGCGCCGCGTGGTTGAGCTGGTGCTCGGTGGCCTTGCGCTGGCTGATGTCGGTCTGCGAGCCGGCCATGCGCTTGCCTTCGGCGACGCCGCGCACCAGCACCCAGAGGTAGCTGCCGTCCTGCTGGCGCATGCGGTACTCGTGGCTGAGCCAGGGGCTGTCGCCCCGCAGGTGGGTGTCGATGGCCTGGCGCAGGGCCGGCAGGTCGTCGGGGTGGACGCGGGCGAACCAGCCGGCGCTGCTCTCGCCGAAGGCATCGCGGGAGCGGCCGAGCATGCTCGCCCAGCGCTCGGAGATGTACAGCCGGTCGTGCTCCAGGTCCCAGTCCCAGAGGCCGTCGTTGGCGCCGCGCAGGGCCCGGGCGAAGCGCGCCTCGCTGTCCTCCAGGGCCTGGCGCTGGGCGGCACTGTAGGTGTCGATGGCCAGGGCGATGTCGAAGAACACCGCCTTCATCAGGCTGCCCAGGGTGCGGGTGGTTTCGCTGTCTCCCAGCAGGCCGGTGAGCATCTGGTCGAGGTACAGGCGGTAGGCGCCCAGGTACCACTTCAGCTCTACGCCCACGCGCTGGTGCACCAGGCCGACCTGCAGGCGGTGCATGACGTAGTCGCGGTTGTAGGGGCCTTTCCACAGGCGCTGGTAGTAGTCCAGCTGGCTGGCCTTGAGGCGCGCCAGGGTGGCCGGGTCGCGGAGGATGCTGGCGGTCGGCTCGAAGTTGTCGAGGTGCGCATAGAGGCTCTCGACGAACACCTTGTGCAGGGCTTCCACCGCTTCCGCCTGGCGGTTCAGGCGTGCGGCGTCGAGCGCCTGCCAGTCCAGGTAGCGGCAGCGCTGGTCGATCTCGCGGCGGCCGAGGCCGATCCTGCCGAGCATCCCTTTGAGTTGTGTTTCCAGCCCCATCCCTCGTCCCTCGTGAAAACCTGCAGGCAATAAAAAAGGCGCCACGGGTGGCAGTTCTGGGTGAACTGCCACGCGTGGCGCCTTGTCTTGCAGGCCCTTGCGTCCTGCCCGGCAAAGCCGGTTCCCGCCCTTGGCGGAACCTTGCAGCGCGAGGTTGTACACCAGTCAGGCCGGGCCCGACAACTCTTCCAGCGCCTGTTCCAGGCGTCGGCGCAAGCGCCCGAGTTCCCGGGACTTGAAGGCGTGGCGGGTGCGGTCGAGTACCGTCACTGTCTCGTCGAGGAGCATGCGCAATCGGGTCGTCTCGCTGAGGGGAGCGTCCTTGAGCCATCGGCACAGGGGCGCCCGCTGGCATTGGCCGGTCTCGGTGAGCACTTCGCAGACGACGCCCATGGCGGGCAGCATCTCGCGCAGCAGGCAGGCGAGCGCAGGATCGGTGATGGCGGCGATCGGCGGATCGGAGCTGTCCATGGTCGGGGCTACGGCTGATGGCAATTGGCTATGAACTCTAGCCATCGCCCGGTTGGCGGGCATTGACCGGCGTCAGTCTGTCGCGAATCGCCACGCCGCCTGGCGGGCTCGGCCACTGCCGGTGCGCCGTGGCTACCGCTAAAGTGGCGGCCATAACAAGAACCACGGGCGCCTTGCCATGAACTACGACGCGAACCAGCAGCTCATCCTCGGGCTGGTGCTGGCGGTAATGATCTTCGGTGTTTCCCTGGAACTGCGCATCGGCCAGTTCTTCGCCGTGCTGCGCCAGCCGCAGCCGGTGCTCGCCGGCATGCTCGGGCAGTGCCTGATCCTGCCCTGGGCCACCCTGGCGGTGACCCTGCTGGTGGACCTGCATCCCGGGCTGGAGCTGGGCCTGCTGCTGGTGGCCTGCTGCCCGGGGGGCAACCTGTCCAACGTGATGACCCACCTGGCGCGTGGCAACACCGCGCTGTCGATGAGCATGACGGCGCTGTCCAGCCTGCTGGCGCTGGTGCTGCTGCCGCTCAACTTCGCCCTCACCAGCGGCCTCAACCCGGAAGCCTCCGCCTACCTGGCCGGACGCCTCAGCGCCTTGCAGATGGACCGCGGCAGCATCCTCGTCAGCGTGGTCCTGCTGCTGGGCCTGCCGCTGCTGGCGGGGATGCTGGTGGGCAACCTGTGGCCGCGCCTGGCCGAGCGGGTGATGCCCTGGTTCAAGCGCTTCTCGCTGGTGGCCTTCGTGGTCTTCGTCGGCGGCGCGGTGGCCGGCAACTGGCGCATGTTCGTCGACAACCTCGGCCTGGTGTTCTTCATCGTGGTGCTGCACAACGCCAGCGCCATCGTCCTCGGCTGGGCCATGGCGAAGCTCGCCCGCCAGCGCGGCGCCAACCTGCGGGCCATGGTCATCGAGATCAGCATGCACAACTCCGGCCTGGCCCTCGGTCTGATCTTCGCCCAGTTCGGCGGTGAGCCGAACATGGCCCTGGTGGCGGCCTTCTGGGGTACCTGGCACCTGGTCAGCGGCCTGCTGCTGGTGGCCTTCTGGCGCAACCGGCCATTGCCAGTCGCCGAGGGGGGTGTGCCATGCGCGTCCTGATCACCGGCGCCGCCGGCTACATCGGCCATCAACTGCTGGAGGCGCTGGCTGCCCGGCATCCCGACTGGAGCCTGGTGGCCGCGGACATCCGCCCGCTGCCGGCGTCCGCCCGCGCGGCGAACGTCGAGGAGGTGCAGCTGGACATCGCCCAGCCCGAGGCGGTGGACGCCTGCATCGCCCACTGGCAGCCCCAGGCCATCGTCCACCTGGCCTCGGTGGTGACGCCGCCGCCGGGGATGAGCGAGGCGACCCTGCACGCCATCGACGTCGAAGGCACCCGCGCGGTGGTCACGGCCGCCGCCGCCCATGGCGTTGGGCAACTGGTGGTGACCAGCTCCGGCGCCGCCTACGGCTACTACCCGGAAAACGCCGAGTGGATCGACGAGGCCGACCCGCTGCGCGGCCATGACGCCTTCGCCTATGCCCGCCACAAGCGCGAGGTGGAGGAGCTGCTAGCCGAGGCACGGGAACGCCACCCGCAGCTGCGCCAGCTGGTGCTGCGCCCTGGCACCATCCTCGGCCGGCGGGTGGACAACCAGATCACCGCGCTCTTCGACAAACCTTCGGTGATGGGCGTGCGCGGCCATGACAGCCGCTTCGTGTTCATCTGGGACCAGGACGTGGTGGCGATCATCCTCCAGGGCCTGGAGCGCGGTGCCGAAGGCATCTACAACCTGGCCGGCGACGGTGCGCTGAGCATGGCCGAGATCGCCGCCATCCTCGGCAAGCCCTACCGGCCACTGCCGGCGACGCTGATCCTCGCCACCCTGGCGCTGCTCAAGCCCCTCGGCCTGACCCGCTACGGCCCCGAGCAACTGGATTTCCTGCGCTACCGCCCGGTGCTCGACAACCGCCGCCTGAAGGAGGAGTTCGGCTACCAGCCGCAGTACTCCAGCCGCGAAGCCTTCCTGGCGTTCCTCGATGCGCGGGGTGTGGCGACCAAGGCCTAACCCCGCCCTGTGAGCCTTCTCCAGGCGTATATGCTCGACCTATATATTTTCAGGGAGGGCCAGCCATGGCATTCGCACGGGTATTCCAGTCAGGCAACAGCCAGGCGGTTCGCCTGCCCAAGGAGTTCCGCCTGGAGGTGGACAGGGTCGAGATCTTCCGCCGTGGCAACGAGATCATCCTGCGCGAGGTGCCGGAGGATGCCACCGTGATCTTCGACACCCTGGCCGAGTTGTCCCGGGATTTCCTCGGGGAAGGCCGCGAGGAGCTACCGATCCAGGATCGAGAAGCGCTTTGATCAAGAAGCTGGAAAGGCTTACCAGCCTGATACGCGTCGAGTTCCTGCCGGAGGTCGCCGCCCATGCCTGCTCCAGGGGCTGGGTGCTGATCACCAACAACGAGCGTGAATTCCTCCGTGTGCCGGGGCTCGTGGAGAACTGGGTCGCGCCCGCTTCTTCGGGGCGCTAGCGGGGCTGCAGGCCCTGGCGATATTCCCCCGGCGTCTTGCCGGTCCACTGGCGGAAGGCGCGGAAGAACACGCTGGGTTCGGAATAGCCCAGCAGCACGGCGATTTCGGCGATGGGCAGGCTGCCCTCCTGCAGGTGGCGCTCGGCCAGTTGCAGGCGGGTGTCGCTGAGCAGCTGCTGGTAGCTGCTGCCCTCTTCGGCCAGTCGCCGTTGCAGAGTGCGCTCGCTGAGGCCGAGGCCGGAGGCGAGGGCGCCGCGGTCCGGCTCGCCATGGGCCAGCTGGGCGCTCAGCAGGGCCACCACGCGGGCCCGCAGGCCTTCGCTGGGCAGTCGCGCGAGCAGGGCTTCGGCGTGCTGGCGCAGCAGTGCCTGGAGGGGCGGGTTGGCCTGGCGCAGGGCGGCGCCGCGCAGTTTCAGCGGCAGCACCAGGGCGTAGTCGGCGGCGTCGAACTCCAGCGGGCAGGCGAAGCAGTCCTCATAGGCGGCCAGGCTTTCAGGTTGCGAATGGATGAAGCAGGCGCGCAGCAGGCGGAAGTCATCCAGCAGCGGTTGCATCAGGCGCATCCAGAAGGCCATCAACGCCAGCACCCGCGCGCGGGTGGCGGGCAGCTGCGGGTGCAGCGGGCGGTAGAGGGTCCAGAGTTCGTCGCCACGGTTCTCCACCGCCAGGGTGCCGCCCTCGCCCACCAGGCGCTGGTAGCGCAGCTCGGCCTCCAGGGCGTCGCCCAGGGTCGGGCTGCTCTGCAGCAGGTAGCCGAGCACGCTGAACTGGCCGGGCGCCAGGGCCTGGCCCAGAACCAGGCCGGGTTCGGGATGGGCGAGGCGCGATTCGATGGCGCTCCACAGCGCTTCCTGGGCGGGAAAGGGGATGCGCGCGTCGGGGTCGCGCAGCTGGGCGTCGTCCAGGCGGCTGGCGGCCAGCAGCTCGGCGCGTGGCAGGCCAAGGCTCTCGGCGGCGTGGAGGATGGCCTGGGTCAGGCTGGCGCTGACCGAGGCCTGGTCGGGTGCTGCGGCGGTTGGGCTCATGGGGGGATTCTGCCCAAGCCGCCGTGACTCAGGAAGGGCCCTGTTCAGCGATGGGAGCCGACATCCGGCTGATAGTCCACATCGTCCTCCACCAGCGGCTCGACGCCACCGTCCTCCAGGGCCACCGGCGGCGCGTCGGGGTTGTCCAGCACCGCATAGGAGATGGCGCAGAACAGCGAGTTGAGGCGCTTCATGTCGCTGATCAGGCCCAGGTGCAGGGCGCTGGTCTCGATGCTCTGCACCACCTGGTGATGCAGGCGCTCGACGTGGGCGTGGGACAGGCGCCGTTCGAGGATGCGGAAGCGCTGCTTGGCACGACGCAGGCGCTTGGCGTTCTCCAGGTCACCGTTGAGGAACACCGAGAGGCTCAGGCGCAGGTTGTTCACCAGTTGCTGGTGCAGCTCGGCGATATCGGCCAGGCCGGCTTCGGAGAAGGAGCGCTGCTGGGAGGTCTTCTTGTGCTGCACGTCGCCGACCATGCGTTCGATCAGGTCGCCGGCCTGCTCCAGGTTGATGGTCAGCTCGATGATCTCGGCCCAGCGGCGGCTGTCGCGCTCGCTCAGGTCTTCCCGCGGCATGCGCGCCAGGTACAGCTTGATGGCGGTGTAGAGGGCGTCGATATCGTCGTCGAGGCGGTGGATCTCCTTGCCCAGCAGGGCGTCGCCGCCGCGCATCAGCTTGAGCAGGTTGTGCAGCATCTGCTCGACGATATCGCCCAGGCGCAGGGTCTCGCGCACGGCGTTGGCCAGGGCCAGGCTGGGTGTGTCCAGGGCGCTCTTGTCCAGGTGGCGGGGTTTGGCCACGTCGGTGGCCTGCTCGCGGTCCGGCAGCAGCCAGTCGCAGAAGCGCGCCATGTAGGGCGTGAGCGGCAGCATCAGCAGGCAGCGCCCGCTGTTGTAGAGAACGTGGAAGGCGATCACCAGCTCGGCGGTGGAGAAGCTCCAGCTGTCCAGCCACTCCGCCGCCGGCCCCACCACCGGCAGCACCAGCAGGCAGCCCACCAGCTTGAACAGCAGGCTGCCGAGGGCCACCCGGCGGCCGGCGGCGTTCTGCGAGGTGGCACTGATCATGGCGAGGATGCCGCTGCCGACGTTGGCGCCGATCACCAGGCACAGGGCGACCTTGAGCGGGATCACCTTGGCCGCGGCCAGGGTCGCGCTGAGCAGCACGGCGGCCAGGCTGGAGTAAGTGACCATGGCGAACAGCGCGCCGGTCAGGGCGTCCAGCATCACGTCGCCCGTGAGCGAGGAGAACAGCACCTTCACGCCCTTGGCGGTGGTGATGGGCTCGGCGGCGGCGACGATCAGCTGCAGCGCGAGGATGATCAGCCCCAGGCCGATGGCCACGCGGCCGAGCTGGCCCACGCGGGTCTGTTTGCGCGAGAGGAAGAACACCACCCCGAAGAAGATCAGCAGCGGCGACAGCCACGACAGGTCGAAGGTCAGCACCCGCGCCATCAGCGCCGTGCCGACGTCGGCGCCGAGCATGATCGCCAGGCCCGAGGACAGCCCCATCAGCCCCTGGGCGACGAAGGAGGTGACCAGCAGCGCCGTGGCGTTGCTGCTCTGCACCAGGGCGGTGACGCCGATGCCGGCGGCGAAGGCCATGGGCGCGCGCTTCATGCTGTGGCTGAGCCAGCGGCGCAGGTCGCTGCCGAAGACCCGGAGAATGCCGGTGCGGACGATATTGGTGCCCCACACGAGCAAGGCCACGGCGGAGAGCAGGTTGAGCAGTGTCAGCATCGGTTCCCTCCTTAAGGTAACGACATGAGCCGCTCCTGGAGGTGGAGCGGCTATTTGGGGGTGGGGTTGTAACATGATCGTCATATTCTGACTTGCCGGCCCGCGTCCCGTTCACCCGTGCCCGTCACCTTTTCTACTTGCAAGTTAAGTCGTAAAACCGCCGCCCTGCCTTGTTCATCGACGGCGACAGGCCTTGTCGCGCGGTGCCGGTAGCCTCGTCGAACTGATAACCTGTACCGACCCGGCGGACGCGACCTCTCGATGCTCAACCTCTACCACGCCAATGACCTGGAAAGCCTCGGCGAGCTGGCCTGCAGCCTGCTCGTGCAGCCCCAGCGCGACCCGCTGGCGCCGTCCCGCGTGGTGGTGCCGAGCCAGGGCATGGGGCGCTGGCTGACGCTGCAACTGGCGCGACGCCAGGGCATCGCCATGCAGCTCGATATCCAGCTGCCGGCGCGCTTCATCTGGGACCTCACCCGCCAGGCCCTCGGCGAGCTGCCGCCGCAGTCCGCCTTCAACCCGGTGACCCTGACCTGGCGCCTCTACGACTGGCTGTGCGAGCCGGACAACCTCGAACGTACCCCGCGTCTTGCCCAATACCTGGAGGGCGGCGACGAGCGCCGGCGCCTGACCCTGGCGGCGCGCATCGCCGACGTGCTCGACCAGTACCTGTTGTACCGCGACGACTGGCTGGCCGCCTGGGAACGTGGCGAGCTGCTCGGCCTGGGCAACGACGAACAGTGGCAGGCGCTGCTCTGGCGTGAGCTGACCGCCGACGGCCACCCGCACCGCGCGCGCCTGCTGGGCGACCTGCTGGCGCGGCTGCGCGACGACGCGCCCATCGACGGCCTGCCGGAGCGCCTCATCGTCTTCGGCATCAGCAGCCTGCCGCCGCACCATATGCGCGTGCTAGAAGGGCTGGCGCGGCATTGCGAGGTCATCCTCTTCGCCCTCAACCCCTGCCGTGAGGCCTGGGGCGATATCCGCGACATCCGCGAACTGGCCGCCCTGCCGGAGCCCGGCATCGACGACTGGTACCTCGACGTCGGCCACCCGCTGCTGGCCAGCCTGGGCAAGCAGGGGCGCGACTTCTTCGACGCCCTGTTCACCCTCGGCGGCCAGGAAGTCGGCATCTACGCCGAGAACGAAGACCTGGCCGACGGCAGCCTGCTGCAGGCCATCCAGAACGACATCCTGCGCCTGCGCACCCGCCACGCCGACGAGCGCCTGGCCCTGCGTGAGGACGACCGCTCCCTGGAAGTGCACGTCTGCCACTCGCCCCTGCGCGAAGTGGAGGTGCTGCACGACCAGTTGCTGGCGCGCTTCGCCGCCAACCCCGGGCTGACCCCCGACCAGGTGGTGGTACTGACCCCCGACATCGAGCGCTACGCCCCCTACATCGAAGCGGTGTTCGCCCCCCGCGAGGGCGTGCCGCGCATCCCCTTCAGCCTGGCCGACCGCAGCCTGCGCGCCGAGCTGCCGCTGGTAGAGGCCTTCCTCGCCCTGCTCGACCTGGCCCAGAGCCGCTTCGCCGCCGAGGAGCTGCTCGGCTGGCTGGAGCAGCCGGCCCTGGCCGTGCGTGCCGGCATCGAGGCCGAGGATCTGCCGCTGGTGCGCGACTGGCTGCGTGAGGCCGGCGTGCGCTGGGGCCGCGATGGTCGCCACCGCGCCCGCCTGGGCCTGCCGGAAGAGGACGCCTTCAGCTGGCGCCAGGGCCTTGAGCGCCTGGTGCTGGGCTTCGCCGCACCGCCGCGGCTGGCCGGCGATGCCCCGCCGCTGCTCGGCGACAGCTGGCCGCTGGATGCGCTGGAAGGCGCCCGTGCTCAACTGCTCGGGCGCCTGGCCGGTTTCATCCAGCGCCTCGGCCATCTCGCCGACGACCTGGCCCGCCCGCGCCCGCTGGCGGACTGGGCCGAGACCCTGCAGGGCCTGATCGACCAGCTGTTCGACGAGCGGGAAGCCGGCGACACCCTGCTGTTGCTGTCCCAGGTCTGCGGCGATCTGCGCAAGCAGGCCGAGGCGGCGGGCATCGAACGGCCCATCGACATGAGCCTGGTGCGCCAGCAACTGGTGGCCGCGCTGGACGCCGGCAGCGGCGCCTCGGGCTTCCTCACCGGCGCGGTGACCTTCTGCACCATGGTGCCCATGCGCAGCCTGCCGTTCCGCCTGGTGTGCCTGCTGGGCCTGGACGACGGCGCCTTCCCCCGCCGCACCCCGGCCGCCGGCTTCGACCTGATCACCCGCAAGCCGCGCCGGGGTGACCGCGCGCGGCGCCTCGACGACCGCTACCTGTTGCTGGAAACCCTGCAATCGGCGCGCGATGGCCTCTACCTCAGCTACGTTGGCCGCGACCCGCGCGACAACGCGCACCTCCCGCCCTCGGTGCTGATCAGCGAACTGCTGGAAACCATCGACCTCACCGCCACCGCCGGTGAGACCAAGGCCAGCCAGCGGGTGCTCATCAGCCACCCGCTGCAGCCCTTCGCCTCCGGCAACTTCGCCGGCGGGCGCCACGCCGGTTTCTCCGCCCCCTGGTTCCGTGCCGCCCAGCGCCTGGCGGAGGTGCCCCGGGAGCCGGATGCACCCTTCGCCCTGCCCTTGCCGGAACCGGACGCCGACTGGCTGACCCTGGAGCCGGCGCAACTGATCCAGTGCTTCCGCCACCCGGCGCGCTTCCTCCTCGAACAGCGCCTGGGCCTGCGTTTGGCCGAAGCCGAGGAGGCCCTGGCCAGCGACGAGCCCTTCGCCCTGGAAGGCCCTGCCTGGCGCGGCCTGCGCCAGCTGGCCCTGGACGCGGTGGAGCGCGGCTGGTCGGAGCTGGACGAACGCCGCATCGCCCGTGCTGCCGGCTGGCTGCCCACCGGCGAGCTGGGCCATGCGCTCTGGGGCCAGCTGCGCGGTCCGGTGCGCGCCTTCGCCCCGCGCCTGTTCGAGGCGCGCCCGGACAGCGCGCCGCAGCCGCTGCTGGTGGACATCAGCCTGGCCGGCGTGCGCATCCACGGCTGGCTGGACGGCGTCACCGAGGACGGTCTGTTCGGCTGGCGCCTCAACCGCCTCGGCGAATGGGAGCTGGCGCCCTTCTGGCTGCGCCACCTGCTGCTCAACCTTTCGGCCACCCCCGGCATCGCCCGTGAAAGCCGCCTGCTCTCGCCCGTCGGCGACTGGCAGGCCGGCCCCCTGGCCAATGCCGCCGCGTTGCTGGAGCCCTGGCTGCATGCCTACCGCGACGCCCTGTGCGAACCCCTGCCGCTGCTGACCAAGGCCAGCCACGGCTTCGCCTCCGGCTGGCGCAAGCCCGGGCGCAAGGAGCCTATCGACGCCGCCCGCAGCAAGGCGCGCATCGCCTGGGACGGCATCGACTTCGGTCCCGTGGGCGAATCCCGCGACCCCTGGTACGCCCTCGCCTTCCGCGACCGTGACCCGCTGGACGAACGCTTCGAGCGCCTCGCCGAAACCCTCCTCGGCCCGGCGCTGGACGCCCTGGCAGATGACGAGGAGGACGACGCGTGAACCGTGGCGACAGTGATGCGTTTGTGCATATCCCTATGCAGGTCAGACGCGACATGTATAGGAATCGGCCCTTTTCTATACGTATGTGTATTGATATGTCGGAAAATCGCGACTTCCTATGCATGAAGGGAGTCGGTCGTCATGACTGATCTGCGCGGGTTGCACGAACTCGATCCGCTCCGTTTCGAGTCTCGGTCGATACTTCGCAAGCTGACCACGGCCAGCCGAGCGTTGGCCGAGCTCAAGGGGGTCGCCTCTTCCATTCCCCACCAAGGCATCCTCATCAATACGCTGGGCATGCAGGAAGCGAAGGACAGCTCGGCCATCGAGAACATCGTCACTACCCACGACGATCTTTTCCGGGACGATGCATTTCCGGATGCCTCCAACAGCCCCGCTGCCAAGGAGGTCCTGCGCTATCGACAGGCCCTCCATGTCGGCTATGCGTCCGTGCGCGATAGCGGGCTGCTGACGACCAACCAGATCATCGATATCCAGGCTGAGCTGGAGCGTAACAACGCAGGGCTGCGTCGCCTCCCTGGGACCACGCTGAAGGACGGACTGGGAAGAGTGGTCTATACGCCGCCGCAAGATGCCGAGCGTGTCATCGAATTGATGCGGGACTTGGAGCGTTTCATCAACGACGACGAGCTGTTCGACGCCGATCCGCTGGTGAAGATGGCGCTTATCCATCACCAGTTCGAAAGCATCCATCCTTTCTACGATGGCAATGGCAGGGCAGGTCGCATCGTCAATGTGCTCTACCTGCTCAAGTGCAAAATGCTCGACATACCGGTGCTCTACCTGAGCCGCTACATCGTTCGCCACAAGGCCGAGTACTACCGCTTGCTGCAGGCGGTGCGTGATGAGGAGCAATGGGAGGACTGGGTGCTGTTCATGCTGGCTGCCGTCGAGGAAACCGCGCGCCAGACAATCGGCACCATTGAGGCGATCAAGGCGGCATTGCTCGATTACAAGCATCGGATAAGGGCGCAGCACAGGTTCTACAGCCAGGACCTGATCAACAACCTGTTCACTCATCCGTACACCAAGATCGAGTTCGTCATGCGCGACCTTGGGGTCTCTCGCCTCACCGCCACTCGTTACCTGCAGGAACTCGCCGATAGCGGTTTCCTTGAGAAGCGCCGAATCGGCCGCTCCAACTACTACAGCAATCTGGCGCTCAACGCGGTACTCACCGGCGACGATCTGAGGGATGGAGCATGAGCCTCGACCTGCTCAACGACCCCTTCACCGGGCGCAGCCTGATCGAGGCCAGCGCCGGCACCGGCAAGACCTGGACCCTGACCGCGCTCTACGCGCGGCTGCTGCTGGAGCGCAAGCTGGGGGTGGGGCAGATCCTGGTGGTGACCTACACCACCGCGGCCACGGCCGAGCTGCGCGAACGCATCCGCGCGCGGCTGGCGGCGTTGCTGGCCATGTACGAAGGCGCACCGGCGCCCGACCCGGTGCTGGCCGGCCTGCATGCGCAGTACCCGGGCGAGGATGCCCACCGCCGCCTGCTGCTGGCAGTGCATGGCTTCGACGAGGCGGCCATCTTCACCATCCACGGCTTCTGCCAGCGCGCCCTGCAGGACGCGGCGTTCGAAGCCGGTGGCGATTTCGACAGTGAGCTGACGGCAGACGACCGCGAGGTGCTCGACGGCCTGCTCGCCGACCTCTGGCGTGCTGAGCTGGCGGCGGCCGAGCCGGCCTGGGCGCGCTTCCTCGCGCAGAAGCGCCTCACCCCGCAGGTCCTGCGCCAGCGCCTGCGTTCGCACCTGGGCAAGCCCTACCTGCGTATCGAACCTCGGGAAACCGAGCTGGGCGACCTGGGCGCGGCCGGCGAGGCCTGGAACCACGCCCGGGATACCTGGCTGCGCGATGCCCAGGCCTGCCTCGCCGACCTGGCGGCCTTCGACGGGCTCAACAAGCGCAGCTACGACGCCGCCAAGTTCGCCCTCTGGCAGGGTGAGCTGGACGCCTATTTCGCCGACCCGGCGGCGCTGTTCGCGGCGCCCACAGGCCTGGAAAAGCTCGGCCGTGAGGCGCTGCTAAAGGCCTGCAAGAAGGGCTTCGAGCTGCCCGAGCACGCCCTCTGCGCTGCGCTGCAGGGGCTGTTCGATGCATTGGAAGAGGCCAAGCCCGCCGGTGAGGCGCGGCTGATCGACCTGCAGGTGCGCCTGCTCGACACCCTCAACCGCGAGCTGCCGGCGCGCAAGGCGGCGCAGCGCATGCTGGCCTTCGACGACCTGCTCAACCGCCTCGACCAGTCGCTGCAGGGCCCCGCCGGCGAAACGCTGGCCGCCGCCCTGCGCGAGCGCTACCCGGTGGCGCTGATCGACGAATTCCAGGACACCGACCCGGTGCAGTACGCCATCTTCCGCTGCATCTACCCGGGCGGCGAGCAAGGCGGCGACCTGTGCTTCGTCGGCGACCCCAAGCAGGCGATCTACGCCTTCCGTGGCGCCGATCTGGCTACCTACCTCAAGGCCCGTGACGAGGCGGCGCGGCAGTACAGCCTGAACACCAACCACCGCTCGGTGCCGGCGCTGATCGCTGCGCTCAATCAGGTGTTCGACCGACCCCTGCCCTTTGCCGAGCCGGGGCTGACCTACCCGCCCGTGGGCGCCAGCGACAAGGCCCGCGCCCAGCTGGTACTGCCTGAAGCGGGGGCGCCGCTGGAGCTGGTGTGGCTGGGCGACGAACCCTTGGGCAAGGGCGAGGCCGGTAACGCCGTGGCCATCGACACCGCCCGACGTATCGCCGCCCTGCTGGCCGCCAGTGGCCGGGGCGAGGCCTATTTCGACGAGGCCGGCGTGCGTGCGCCCCTGCGCGGCGGCGACATCGCCGTGCTGGTGGCCAGCCACCGACAGGCTGGCGATGTGGCCGAGCAGCTGGCCGCGCGCGGCGTGCCCAGCGTGCGCCGTGGGCGTGACAGCGTCTGGCACAGCGCCGAGGCCGAGGAGCTGGCCGCCGTGCTCGCCGCCTATGCAGAGCCCGGCCGCGAAGGCGTGCTGCGCTACGCCCTGGCCACCCGCCTGCTGGGCCGCGACGCCCAGGCCCTGGCGCGCTGCCAGGACGACGAGCACGCCTGGGACCAGGAGCGCGAGGACGCCGAGCGCTACCACCAGTTCTGGCAGCAGCAGGGCTTCATGCGCGCCTTCCGCGCCTGGCTCGACGAGCAGCGCGTGGCCGAACGGCTGATCGCCCTGCCCGACGGCGAGCGCCGCCTGACCAACCTCCTGCACCTCGCCGAGCTGCTGCAGGCCGAGAGCCTCCAGCGCCCCGGCCTGGAACCGCTGCTGGCCTGGTTCAACGCCCAGCGCGCGGCGGAGAGCCACGGCGACGACGCCCTGCTGCGCCTGGAAAGCGATGCCGAGCGGGTGCAGATCGTCACCGTGCACACCAGCAAGGGCCTGGAATACCCGCTGGTGTTCTGCCCCTACCTCTGGGACGGTGCGCTGCTGCGCCGCGACGAAGACATCACCTGCCACGCCGAGGACGGCACGCCGCTGCTGGACCTGGGCGGCGCCGACTACGACGACAACCGCGAGCGCGCCCGCCGTGAACGCTTCGCCGAGCGCCTGCGCCTGGCCTACGTGGCGCTGACCCGCGCCCGGGATCGCCTGTGGCTGCACTGGGGCCCGGTGGCCCTGCCCAAGGCGAAGAAGGACGGCGAGCTGCCCGAGGACGGCCTGCATAGCAGCGCCCTCGCCTGGCTGCTGCACGGCCGCGAACTGCCCGGCGATGCCCTGCTCAGCGAGCTGGGCAGCCACCTCGCCGCGCTGGATGGCGCCGGGCTGCGCCGCGAGTTGCAGGGCCTGGCCGATGCCAGCGGAGGCACCATCGCCCTGGTGGCCTGTCGCGACGCCGAGGCCAGCGCCCAGGGCGAGACCCGCGCTGCGCCGCCGGCCGCCCTGTCGCACCTGCAGCGTGGTTTGCACAGTGCCTGGCGGGTGGGCAGCTTCTCCGGCCTGGCCGCCGGCATGCACATGGAGGCGCCGGACCGCGACGCCTTCTTCGTGCCCCCGGCCACCGATCCGGGAGCCGGCTTCTACGGCTTCCCCCGGGGCGCCCGTGCCGGTACCTGCCTGCACGCCATCCTCGAAGACTGGGTGCGCGGCGAGGGCGAGCTGGAGGCCCTGGTGCCGCTGCACCTGCTGGGCCACGGCCTGCCCGAGGACTGGGCGGCGATCGCCATCGAGCATCTGCGCAAGGTGCTGGATTCCGACCTCGACGGCCAGGGCCTGAGCCTGGCTGCCCTCGAACCGAGCCGGCGCCTGCCGGAGCTGGGCTTCACCTTCCCTGTGGCGCAGCTGGATATCCAGGGCCTGCGCGCGGTGCTGGCCGACCCCGCCCACGGCCTGCCGGAGCCCATGCGCCTGGCCGCCGAGCGCCTGGAATTCGATCAGTTGAATGGCTTCATGAAGGGCTTCATCGACCTGACCTTCGAGCACCAGGGGCGCTGGTACATCGCCGACTACAAGTCCAACTGGCTCGGTCCGGACGCCAGCTACTACGGCGGCGAACGCCTGGAGCAGGCCATCGCCACCGAGCACTACCACCTGCAGTACCTGATCTACCTGGTGGCGCTGCGACGCTTCCTGCGCCTGCGCCTGGACGGTTTCGCCAGCGAGGGGCTGGGCGGCGCCTACTACCTGTTCCTGCGTGGCATGCCGGAGGCCGGCGTGTACTTCCACCGGCCCGACGACGCGCTGCTCGACGCCCTGGACCGCCTGTTCGAGGAGGGCCGCCCATGAGGCTTGCCGAATGGCCCCTGGGCCCGCTGGAGCGTTTCTTCGCCGAGAGCCTGCTGCGCCTCGACCCGGATGCCGGCGAGGCGGTCACCGCCGCCGCCGCGCTGTGCTGCCAGGCCCTGGCCAATGGCGACGTGTGCCTGCCCCTGGCGCGCCTGGCCGGGCAGCGGGTGTTCGACGAAGGCGCCGCCGGGCTCGACCTGCCGGCCCTGCCCACCTGGCTCGCCGCCCTGCGTGCTTCCCCTCTGGTGGCGGAGCCTGGCGGTTATGCGCCGCTGACCCTGGACGGCGAGCGCCTCTACCTCAGCCGTTACCACGCCTACGAAACGCGCCTGGCGGCGAGCCTGCTGGCCATGGCCGGCGCCCGCCCGCCGGTGGATGAAGCGCGGCTGGCGGAATCCCTGGCGCGGCTGTTCGCCCGCAATACCCAGCAGCCGGACTGGCAGCGCCTGGCCGCTGCCCAAGCGGTACGGCGCAACCTGGCGGTGATCTCCGGCGGCCCCGGCACCGGCAAGACCACCACCGTGGTCCGCCTGCTCGCCGCGCTGCTGGAACAACCCGGTGGCGAGCGCCTGGCCATCGGCCTCGCCGCACCCACCGGCAAGGCCGCCGCGCGCATGGCCGAGGCCATCCGCAATGCCAAGGCCGAGCTGCCAGTGGACGATGCGATCAAGGCCCTGCTGCCCGAGGAGGCGCGCACCCTGCACCGCCTGCTGGGCAGTCGCGGCGACAGCCCGCAGGTGCGCCACCACGCCGACAACCCGCTGCCGCTGGACGTGCTGGTGGTGGACGAAGCCTCGATGGTGGACCTGGCGCTGATGGCCAAGCTGCTCGACGCCCTGCCCCCCGGCGCGCGCCTGGTGCTGCTGGGCGACAAGGACCAGCTTTCGGCGGTGGAGGCCGGCGCGGTGTTTGCCGAGCTCTGCGAGGGCCGTGGCCTGGATGCCACCGCCAGTGCCGACCTGGAGCGCATCACCGGCCAGCGCGTGCCGGTGGAGCAGCCGCGCTCGCGCCTCGGTGACGCCGTGGTGCTGCTGACCCACAGCCACCGCTTCGCTGGCGACAGCGGCATCGGCGAGCTGGCGCGGCGCATCAACGCGGGCGACGCGCGGGGCACCCTGGAGTTGCTGCGCGAGGCGCGGCCCGATCTCGGCTGGAACCCCGGCCCGCTGCAGGGCCCGTTGCTGGAACGCCTGGACTCCGGCTACGCGCCCTTTATCGTCGCCGCGCGCACCGGTGATGCCGAGGCCGCTTTCGCCGCCTTCGCCGACTTCCGCGCCCTCACCGCCCAGCGCGAGGGGCCCTGGGGGGTGAACGGCATCAACGAGGCGCTGGAGGCGCGCATCAAGCGGCGCCTGGGCATCGCCAGCCGCGAGCGCTGGTACCCGGGCCGCGCGGTGATGGTGCGACAGAACGACTACGCCCTGGGCCTGTTCAACGGCGACATCGGCATCTGCCTGCCCACGCCCAACGGCCTGCGGGTGTTCTTCGAGGGGGAAGGCGGCCACCGGCCCTTCGCCCCGGCGCGCCTGCCCAGCCACGACAGCGCCTTCGCCATGACGGTGCACAAGAGCCAGGGCTCGGAGTTCCGCGAGGTGCTGCTGGCGCTGCCGGAACAGCCGAGCCCGCTGCTCAGCCGCTCGCTGTTCTACACCGGCATCACCCGCGCCAAGCAGCGGGTGGAGATCTGGGGCCTGCCGCAGCGCCTGGGCGAGGCGGTGAATACCCGCGCCGAGCGCGCGGCCGGGTTGGCCGCGCGCCTGGCCAGTGCGGAGCTGGCACCCGTCATGGCGCCGCCACCCGCCGCACCACCCGCACCTCCGGCGGGTGGGCAGCTGGACCTGTTCTAACGGGTCTCCCTCACAGGGTGACGAAGCGCTGCAGGCCGCCGGCGAAGCTGGCCTGGATGTAGCTGTACACCGCCCCCGCGCGCTTGTAGCCGCCATGGTTGGAGACCACCTTCTTGCAGTTGGCGACGAACACCGTGCTGGTGGCCACTTCGATGTAGGTCTTGTCTTCAGGGCCGTAGAGGCCCAGGGCCAGGTCATGCTCGGAGGAGGCGTAGGCGAAGCGCAGCACCTCGTCCCGCGAGGAGTGGAAGATGTACACCCGCTCGCAGGAGGGGATGGCGTCGGCGAACTCCTCGTCGCTTTCGAAGCATTCGTTATCCACAGCAGGCGCCGTGCAGAAGTAGTTGCGCACGATGCGCCCGGGCGAGCCCTTGAGGGCCTTGAGGGTGACCCGTGCGCCGAGGCTGTGGGACATCACGTCGACGGCGGTGGCATTCCCATAGAGGTTGTCCAGCAGGAAGCGGAACATCCGCGCCACGGCGTTGGCGCGCTTCTTCGCCTGCCACCAGTCGAGCTTCTGGTCGCCGCCGGGCCAGGAGTAGCCGAGCACCATGTCGTAGGCATTGGCGAGGTGGACCATGGCCTGCTGCTCGATCACCTGGTAGGAGTCGAACACCTCGAACTGTTCGTTGTTGTAGCCGTGCACCAGCAGGAGCAGGCGCTTGCCCTTTACCAGGTGCAGCAGGTCCTTGAAGTCCAGCACCGCCGTGACCGTGTCGTTGGCCAGGTCCATCTCGCGTATCAGGTGGCCGGTCTCGGAGAGCTGGTCCGGGTTGGAGAAGTCCTTGCGTGAACTGATGATGATCATGAGCGACTCCGCGTTCCTTGCGGCGAGGGGCCGGCCACGGCCCGGCGATGTGTGGCCGAGACCGGAACCCGTGAGACACCGCAGCGTTGATGAGGGGGTTCAGCACGGGAGGCCGACGGCATCGCACGCCAGCGCCGGGGACCAGGCGCAAGCGAAACGGCGGGTGCAGGTGAACTCTAGATCAGGGATGTGCGGTCAGGGGGAGGTTGAGGCGGGGGATCGATGGAGAGCGGTGGGCTGAAGCGGAGCGCCGCCCGGCCCACCCTACGCCGCACCTACGCCCATCCTGTGCCCAGGCGGGAACGAGAACGGGGCCCGTGGGCCCCGTTTTTCGTAGCGAGTGGCGGGTCAGTCGATGCTGACCACCTTGGCGAGGACGATCTTCGGGCCCTTCATCTTCTTGACGATGATGCGCAGGCCTTCGGTCTCCAGCACTTCCTCTTCCTCGGGGACGCGGTTGAGGGTTTCGTAGATCAGGCCGGCGAGGGTGTCCGCCTCGACGTGGTCGAGGTCGATGCCCAGCAGGCGCTCCATCTTGAACAGCGGGGTGTCGCCACGCACCAGCAGCTTGCCGGGCTGGTAGGCGAGGATGCCGCGTTCGGTCTTGCGGTGTTCGTCCTGGATGTCGCCGACCAGCACTTCGAGCACGTCTTCCATGGTCAGGAAGCCGACCACCTTGCCGTCGGCCTCTTCGACCAGGGCGAAGTGCGCGCCACCCTGGCGGAACTGCTCCAGCAGGCGCGACAGCGGCATGTGCTTGGTGACGCGCTCCACCGGACGGGTCAGCTCTCCCAGGTCGAAGGACTCGGGGAGGCTGTCCAGGGCAGAGAGGGCCAGGAGCAGGTCCTTGATGTGCAGCACGCCGATGAACTCGCCGGTCTGGGCGTTGTGCACCGGGTAGCGGCTGTACTTGTGGCGACGGATCACGCTGAGGATGTCGGCCAGCGGGGCATCGTGCTCCAGGTAGATCAGGTCTTCGCGGGAGTTGGCCCAGTCGACCACTTCCAGTTCGCCCATCTCCACGGCGGAGGCGAGTACGCGCATGTCCTGGTCGCTGGGGTCACGGGCGCGGCTGGAGTGGAGGATCAGCTTGAGCTCGTCGCGGCTGTAGTGGTGCTCGTGGTGCGGGCCGGGCTCGCCCTGGCCGGCGATGCGCAGGATGGCGTTGGCGCTGGCGTTGAGCAGCCAGATGGCCGGGTACATCAGCCAGTAGAAGAGGTACAGCGGCACCGCCGTCCACAGCGACAGCAGCTCGGGTTTGCGGATGGCCCAGGACTTGGGCGCCAGCTCGCCGACCACGATGTGCAGGTAGGAAATGATGAAGAAGGCGGTGAAGAAGGAGATGCCGTGGGCCAGCTTCTCCGACTCGATGCCGAAGGCGCTGAGCAGCGGGCCGAGCAGGTGGGCGAAGGCCGGTTCGCCAACCCAGCCGAGGCCGAGGGAGGCGAGGGTGATGCCCAGCTGGCAGGCCGAGAGGTAGGCGTCCAGCTGGTTGTGCACGGTGCGCAGGATGCTGCCGCGCCAGCCGTGCTTGTCGGCGATGGCTTCCACGCGGGTGGCGCGCAGCTTGACCATGGCGAACTCGGCGGCCACGAAGAAACCGTTGAGCACGACGAGGAACAGGGCGAACAGAACGAGGCCGAAGTCGGCGAAATAGGAAGAGAGTGAACTAGCGGGGGAAGGGTCCATTGGGGGCTTTGGCTGGCGAATGATCGGCTAAGGGTGAAGGCTCGACCCGGAGTTTGCAAGACGCCGGGCCACGTCGCGGCCCGGTGCTGCGTGGCGCGCTCAGGCGCGCTGTACCACCTGGGCGGGCGGGAAATGGCAGGTGAAGGTGCTGCCGTGGTTGAGCACCGAGCTGATGTCGAGGCGGCCGCGGTGGCGGATCAGCACGTGCTTGACGATGGCCAGGCCCAGGCCGGTGCCGCCGGTGTTGCTGGCGCGGCTGGAGTCGACCCGGTAGAAGCGCTCGGTGAGGCGCGGCAGGTGCTTGCTCTCGATGCCGATGCCGGAATCCTGCACCGCCAGGTGCGCGCCCAGTTCGTCGCCCCACCAGCGGATGCGCACGTCGCCGCCATCGGGGGTGTACTTGACGGCGTTGAACACCAGGTTGGAGAAGGCGCTGCGCAACTCGGCCTCGCTGCCGCGCAACTGGTAGCTGGCGTCGGCTTCGAGGGTGATCCTGTGCTGGCGGCTGCCGGACAGGGCGACGGCATCGTTGCGGATGCTCTGCAGCAGGGTGTCGACGGCGATGGGCTGGTTGTCCGAGGGGTAGTCGGTGGCTTCCAGCTTGGCCAGCAGCAGCAGGTCGTTGAGCAGGTTCTGCATGCGCCCGGCCTGGGAGTTCATCTGCTGCAGGGCGCGGGTCCAGCGGGGGTTCACGTCTTCGACGTTGTCCAGCAGGGTTTCCAGGTAGCCGGCGATCACCGTCAGCGGGGTGCGCAGCTCGTGGGAGACGTTGGCGACGAAGTCCTTGCGCATCTGTTCCAGCTGGTGGATGCGGGTGACGTCGCGCACCAGCATCAGGTGTTCGCGGTTGCCGTACTGGGTGATGTGGAACTGCAGGCGCAGGCGGTCGTTGACCGGCGACGGCAGGTCGAGGGACTCGCGGTAGTTTTCCTGCTCGAAGTATTCCTTGAAGCGCGGGTGGCGGATCAGGTTGGTCACCGGCTGGCCGCTGTCCTGGGGCGTCTTCAGGCCCAGCAGGTTTTCCGCGGCGCGGTTCCACCAGTCGAGGTTGCCCTCGCTGTCGAGCATGACCACGGCGTCCTTGAGGGCGGCGGTGGATTCCTGCACGCGGTCGATCACCGCTTGCAGGCGGCCGCGTACGCGCTGATCACGGCGCTGCAGGTGATAGATGCTGTCGAACACTTCGCCCCAGAGGCCGTAGCCATCCGGCGGCGGCTCGTCGGGTTTGTGTTCCTTGAGCCATTTGTGCAGGCGCAGGAGCTGGCTGAGGGTCCAGCCGAGGTAGCCACCGAGGCCGACGGCCAGGGCCCAGCCGTACTCGCCGGTGATGAAACCGCCGAGCAGGCACGCGACGAGGAGGAGGAGCAAACGGCGAATTACGGCGCGACGCCAGTCCTGGTTCAACGGGTGCGTCCTTGTGCGGGGTCAGCCTTTGGTGGAGAAACGATAGCCGGTGCCGCGTACCGTCTGCACCAGGTTTTCGTAGGCGTCGCCCAGCGCCTTGCGCAGGCGGCGGATGTGCACGTCGACGGTGCGCTCCTCGACATAGACGTTGCCGCCCCAGACCTGGTCCAGCAGCTGGCCACGGGTGTAGGCGCGCTCCTGGTGGGTCATGAAGAACTGCAGCAGGCGGTACTCGGTGGGGCCCATCTCGGCGGGCTTGCCGTCGATGGTCACGCGGTGGCTGATGGGGTCCAGCAGCAGGCCGCGGATTTCGATCGGCGCTTCGCTGTCGGTGGGGCCGGCGCGGCGTAGCACGGCCTTGAGGCGGGCCACCAGCTCGCGGGGCGAGAAGGGCTTGGTGATGTAGTCGTCGGCGCCGACTTCCAGGCCCTGGATCTTGTTGTCCTCTTCGCCCTTGGCGGTGAGCATGATGATCGGGATGTCGCCGGTCAGCTCATCGCGCTTCAGGCGCCGGGCCAGCTCGATGCCGGAGGTGCCTGGAAGCATCCAGTCGAGGAGGATCAGGTCGGGTTTGCGGTCGACGATGATGGCGTGCGCCTGTTGGGTGTTCTCCGCTTCCAGGCACTCGTAGCCGGCCATTTCCAGGGCCACCGCGATCATTTCGCGGATGGGCGCTTCGTCGTCGACTATCAGGATGTTCTTGCCAACCATGTATCCGCCTCGGGTCGCTTGTTCAGCTGGTTTGCGCGCATTAGATAACGGAATTATTGCAGCTATATGACACCGGCATGTAGCGGGATGGCCTCGCCCGGGCAGCGACGGGCGGCTCGATGGCCTCGACTATGCTCAACGGGCCACCGGCACACAGCCGGAGCCGGCCTGACGCGGCACCCTGCGAGGGTGCCGGCTGCCTGCCCGCCGCACCCCGTCCCGGGCCGGCGGTTGCCGGGCCGAAGCGGACCCTTGCGAGGAGAAATGCGATGAGCAGAACTTATCCACAGGCGCTGGCCCTGCTGGCCGGGGCGTTGCTGTCCTGGCCGCTGCTGGCGGCGGAGCCGGCGATGGAGAAGGATGGCGTGCTGGTGGATCACCACGGCATGACGCTGTACACCTTCGACAAGGACGCCATGGGCATGTCCCACTGCAGCGGCGAATGCGCGAAGAACTGGCCGCCGCTGATGGCCGAGGCCGGTGCCAAGGCCGAGGGCAAGTGGAGCCTGGTCAAGCGCGATGACGGCACCAGCCAGTGGGCCTATGACGGCAAGCCGCTCTACACCTTCATCATGGACAAGAAGGCCGGTGACAAGACCGGCGACGGCAAGATGCAGGTCTGGCACCTGGCCAAGCCCTGAGCCCGCTCCTGCCCCCGTGACCCGCGACCCGCGTTGCGCTGGTTCAGCGCAGCGCGTAGTCGGCCACCAGGCCGATGAAGATCGCCATCCCCGCCCAGTGGTTGTGCAGGAAGGCATTGAAGCAGGCCTGCGGGTCCCGCGTGCGCGTGCTCCAGGATTCCCAGGCGAAGCAGGCGGCGGCGCCGAGCAGGCCGAGGTGGAACCACAGGCCCAGCTCGAAACGGCTGCCGGCCAGGAGCAGGCACAGCAGCGCCAGGCCCTGGAGGGTGGCGATGATGATGCGGTCGGCGTCGCCGAAGAGGATGGCGGTGGATTTCACCCCGATCTTCAGGTCGTCCTCGCGGTCGGTCATCGCGTAGTAGGTGTCGTAGGCCACGGTCCACAGCAGGTTGGCGATGTACAGCAGCCAGGCCGCTGCCGGCAGCTCGCCGGTCTCGGCGGTGAAGGCCATGGGCATGCCCCAGGAGAAGGCCGCGCCGAGCACCACCTGGGGGTAGAAGGTGTAGCGCTTCATGAAGGGGTAGCAGGCGGCCAGGGCCAGGCCGCCGAAGGACAGCCAGATGGTGGTGGCGTTGGTCAGCAGCACCAGGCCGAAGCTGAGGGCCACCAGCACGGCGAAGAACATCAGCGCCTCGCGCGGCTTGATCGCGCCGCTGGCCAGGGGCCGGGCCTTGGTGCGGTTGACGTGGCCGTCGAAGTTGCGGTCGGCGTAGTCGTTGATCACGCAGCCGGCGGCGCGCATCAGCACCACGCCAACGACGAATACCAGCACGTTCTTCAGGCTCGGACGGCCCTCACCGGCGACCCACAGCGCCCAGAGGGTGGGCCAGAGCAGCAGGTAGATGCCGATGGGCTTGTCCATGCGCGTCAGCTGGATGAAGTCCCAGGCGCGGGGGTGCAGGCGGTTGAGCGATTGCAGGAGCTTGAGGTACATCGGCGGTCTCCGCTGGGCGTGGGCGGATTATAAGGTTTCGATGCCGGCGTGCTGCCACAGGGTTGGCAGGAATATCTCGGCCACCAGCACCGCCAGTTCGCCACGGCGGAAGCAGGAGCGACGCCCCCACAGGCGTTCGGCGCGCACCTCGGCGGGCAACCAGGCAGCGGGATAGCGGGTGACTTCGATGGTGCCGCGGGTGAAGGCGCGGTCACTGAACAGCAGCTCGCCCAGGGAGCGGCTGCCCAACTCACCCAGGGCCAGGCCGGAGCCTTCCAGGGCGCTGCGGGCCGCCACGCTGCGGGCAAATACCCAGGCTTCGCCGTGGCCGCGCAGGTAGACCTCGCGGACCCAGCCCTGGCTGCCCATCGGCACGCCGAGGGCGGTGCATTCGTCGTTGCGCAGGATCTGCCAGCTCTCCACCAGCGGGGTGACGCTGAAGGCGTCGGCCGAGAGGGCGGTGAGGCGGCGGGTCAGCGAGCCCTGGTCGAACAGCCAGTCACGCAGGCCGGCGGCGGGCGCGGGATGCAGTTGCGTGGCGCTGAGCCAGCGGGGCGGATGGGCGAGGGCGGCGTCTGGCACGATGGTCCTGGCGGTTCGGGGCGGCGCGGGAGTCTAACACGGTGCCAGGGGCGTTTCGTGGGGTGGCGGGTTGCCGCAGGCGGGCTTCATCCCGTCGCCCGGCGTCTTGGCGCTGTGCCGCGTTTGGTATAGGTTGCGCGCCAAACCGTGAGTTCCGCCGAGGACGATAATGAAAAAGTGGCAATGCGTGGTCTGTGGTCTGATCTATGACGAATCCCAGGGCTGGCCGGATGACGGCATCGCCGCGGGTACCCGCTGGGAAGACGTGCCGGCCGACTGGCTGTGCCCCGACTGCGGCGTCGGCAAGCTGGACTTCGAGATGATCGAAATCGGCTGATCCATCCCGGGCCCCCCACGTCCTGTGGCGGGCCCGTATCCCCTGCTTCCGGCCCGCGTGGCCGAGGAAGCGCTCAAGGCCCTCGCCCTGTTTGCCCACCACGAAGCCCCCGGGTTCATCGACGCCCATGGTGTCTCCTTTCTCACCGCCACCCGAGCCCAACCTCCGTCGGGCGGGCCGCGCCAAGCCTTGGCGAGGTGTTCGCAATTGGAGTAGGGTCTCAACGGTTTTTCCGCCGGGCGGGGGTGCTTATGCGCAAGTGGCAATGCGTGGTTTGCGGCTTCATCTACGACGAGGCCCAGGGCCTGCCGGAAGAGGGCATTGCCCCGGGCACGCGCTGGGAAGACATCCCCCCGGACTGGGTCTGCCCCGATTGCGGCGTGGGCAAGGTCGACTTCGAGATGATCGAGATCGCCTGATCCGCGACAACCCCCGATATTCAGCGACGGCCCGTGGGCCGTCGCGTCGTTTTGCAGCTGAGGAGTGAGTGATGAGTGCACCCGTGGTGATAGTCGGGACCGGCCTGGCCGGCTACAACCTGGCCAAGGAGTTCCGCAAGCTGGACAGCGAGACCCCGCTGTTGCTGATCAGCGCCGACGACGGTCGCTCCTACTCCAAGCCGATGCTGTCCACCGGCTTCGGCAAGAACAAGGACGCCGACGGCCTGGCCATGGCCGAAGCCGGTGCCATGGCCGACCAGCTGAAGGCCGAGATCCGCACCCACACCCGCATCACCGGCATCGACGCGGGCCACCGTCGCCTGTGGATAGGCGAGGAAGCGGTGGAATACCGCGACCTGGTGCTGGCCTGGGGCGCCGAGGTGATCCGCGTGCCGGTGGAAGGCGACGCCGAAGACGCGGTGTTCCCGATCAACGACCTCGAAGACTACGCCCGCTTCCGCGTGGCGGCGGCGGGCAAGAAGCGCGTGCTGATCCTCGGTGCCGGCCTGATCGGTTGCGAGTTCGCCAACGACCTGACCCTGGGCGGCTTCGAAGTGGAACTCGTGGCGCCCTGCGAGCAGGTCATGCCCGGCCTGCTGCACCCGGCGGCTGCGGCGGCGGTACAGGTCGGCCTCGAAGGCCTGGGCACGCGCTTCCACCTGGGCCCGGTGCTGGCCAGCCTCAACCACGCCGGCGACGGCCTGGACGCGCACCTGTCCGATGGCACCCGCATCGCCTGTGACCTGGTGATCTCGGCGGTGGGCCTGCGCCCGCGCATCGCCCTGGCCGCCGCAGCCGGGCTGGATGTGAATCGCGGGGTGATGGTGGACCGCCACCTGAAGACCTCCCACGCCAACATCTACGCCCTGGGCGATTGCGCCGAAGTGGATGGCATCAATCTGCTCTACGTGATGCCGCTGATGGCCTGTGCCCGTGCCCTGGCGCAGACCCTGGCGGGCAATGCCACGGCGGTGAGCTACGGGCCGATGCCGGTGACGGTGAAGACCCCGGCCTGCCCGCTGGTGGTATCGCCGCCGCCCCGTGGCTCGGAGGGGGCCTGGAGCGTGGAAGGCTCTGGCGCCGACATCAAGGCGCTGTGCCGCGATGCCGGCGGCCGCCTGCTGGGCTACGCCCTGACCGGCGCGGCGGTGCAGGAGAAGCTGGCCCTGAACCGTGAACTGCCTCCCCTGCTGGCGTGAATCGCCGTCCTTCTGTCGGATTAGCCCTCGGGTTCGCGCCCAAAACTGTCGGACAACACTGGCGCGGCCCTTTGCAGCATGCCATCCTCCCTCTGGTCTGCCGCAGCGCAGAGCTGTTGCGGCGCCTTGGGCGCTGTTCTGGATGAACAGCACGGACACAAAAACAACAAACCGTCAAAGAGGCATCTATGCGTAAACCGGAACTCGCCGCCGCCATCGCCGAAAAGGCCGATCTCACCAAGGATCAGGCCAATCGTGTACTCAACGCCGTTCTCGAAGAAATCACCAGCGCGCTGAACCGCAAGGACAGTGTGACCCTGGTCGGTTTCGGCACCTTCCTGCAGCGCCATCGCGGTGCTCGCACTGGCAAGAACCCCCAGACCGGTCAACCGGTCAAGATCAAGGCCAGCAACACCGTTGCCTTCAAACCGGGCAAGTCCCTGAAGGACGCGGTCAACTAAGGCCATGGACGCCCGGGGCCGCCAGGCTCCGGGCGTGATCTGACAGCCCTTTCCACCCATCCCAAGTCTGGCTGTAGTCCTGCTCGCAAACCGCTACAATGCGCCGCCGTTCCATTTTCAGCCGAGGCTCGTGCGCATGAAATTCCGTCTTCTCCTCTGGATGCTGGGCCGCCTGATGGCCAAGGCCAGCCGTGACAACGCCGCTTTTCAGGAGCAGCTCGCCGGCAAGGACCTGGTGTTCCAGTTGCATACCCTGGACGGCAAGGTCGCGCGGCATTTCATCGTCAAGGACCAGCGCGTGACCAGCAAGCGCGGCACCGCCGAGGCTCCGGCCTTCGCCATCGGCTTCAAGGATGGTGCCTACGGTTTCGCCACCATGAACGCCAAGAACAAGCAGCTGGCCTTCATGCAGGGCATCCAGAACAAGGACATCCAGATCCAGGGCAACCCTGCGCTGGTGATCTGGTTCCAGGGCCTGACCAAGTACCTGGTGCCGAAGAAGAAAGCCGCCGCCAAAAAGGCTGCCTGATCCGCATTCGGTCGCTGCGCTGCTGGTCGGCGCGCGGCCCTTTCGCTAGGCTGATCCGTGTGCGCCCTTCTCTGTCGAGGGCGCTCGTCCTGACGGAATCCAGTCCATGCGCGCCCTTCTCGCTCTTCCGCTGCTGCTTGGCAGCCTCGCCGCCTTTGCGGCCCCGAAACCTGACGATCTGACCAAGGCCTTCGAACTGGCCGGCGTGCGCCTGCTCTGCGAGCAGAGCGGGCCGCTGTTGCAGCGCAGCGCACCGGAGCGTTACCTGAAGCAGCTGAACAAGGCCTTCGAGGCCGATGCCATGTGCCGTGACCTGGCCAGCGCCATTGCGCCGAAGGTGAGTGCCGAGCAGCTCGCCCAGGTGGAGGCGGCCCTCGACAGCCCCCTGGCGCAGCGCTTCACCGCCGCAGAGCGCGATGTGGGTGAAGGCCTGGCCGCCTACCGCACCCAACTGGCCGACAAGCCACCCCGGGCCGACCGGCTGGGGCTGGTGCGCCGGCTCGACAAGGCCGCACGGACCACCGACCTGGCGTCCTTGCTGCGCTATGAGGTGGGCAAGACCCTGGCCATGCTGACCCTGCGCCAACGCGGCGAGAAGATCAGCGAGAAAGCCCTGGCCGAGCAGACCGCCAAGCAGGCCGAAGGCATCCGCGCCAGCAGCGAGCAGGCGGTGGAGTCCTTCATGCTCTATGCCTACCGGCAGATGCCCAGCGACCAGGTACAGGCTTATGCGGAGCTCTACGAGCGCCCGGCGGTCAAGCAGCTGCTGGCCTTGAGCCTGGAGGCCTTCCCCGGGGTCTTCGCCAAGCGCCGGGCGTTGTTGAAGTAGTGCGGGACGGGCTGCGGGTGCAGCCAAGGAAATGAACCCATGAAAAAGGGGCCGCGAGGCCCCTTTTCTACAAGCGCTTCACGCCACTCAGTGGGGCGTGAACTGGGAAGCCAGTTCGCGCAGTGCGGCTTCGGCTTCCAGCACCTTGCTCACCGATTCCTCGGCCTTGTCGCGGGTCAGGCCCAGGCGCTCGAACAGCTCGTCAGGGATTTCCACCACCGGGCCGGTGCCGATGCCACGGGAGCGCAGCAGGCTGACCGCCAGGCACACCAGGTTCGGGTAGGCGGCATGGTCGCCGTCGTAGTGCGGGTCGTGCTGGAAGCGCAGGCTGGTGGCCAGTTCTTCGGGCATGTCCCAGAAGCGCATCAGCCAGCTGCCGATCTGCTCGCGGGTGATGCCCAGCAGGTGCTGCTCGACATAGCCATGGGCCAGGTGCGGGTTGACCTCCAGGTGACGGCAGATCAGCGAGAAGTGCGGCGGGAAGACGTGGGCCAGCACCAGGTAGCCGAAGTTGTGCAGCAGGCCGCCTAGGTAGGTCAGGCCGGCTTCGGGACGCTGGGCGCGGGGAATGGCGCGGGTCAGGCCTTCGATCACTGCAGCGGTGTAGATCGCCTGGTGCCAGTAGGGCGTGGCGTGCTGCGGCTGTTCGCGCGGCAGGCTGAGGGTCTTGCCCAGTGCCAGGCCGAGGGCCAGGTTGATCACCAGGTCGAAGCCCAGCACACGGACGATGGCGTCTTCCACCGAGCGGATCTTGCCGGGGGCCGCGTAGTAGGGCGACGCGGCCCAGCTCACCACCTGTGCGGCCAAGGCCGGGTCGGTTTCGACCACGCCGGTGATGTCGTCGACGGTGGCGTTGGGATCGACCCGCAGCTTGATGATCTTCTGCGCGGTTTCCGGCAGCGGCGGAATCTCGATGGTTTCCTCGAGGCGCTGCTGGATGCGGCGGGCGGTGAAGGCCTGGACCGCCTGGGTGATTTCGGCGCGGTCGTCGTCAGGGCGATCGAGGTTGAGGCGGATGCTGCTCAGCGGCACGCCGAAACGGGCGGCGCTGGCCTTGTTGAGCAGCTGGCGGAAGTCTTCGGCGGCCAGTTCCAGCAACACGCCGGCGTGGCCGGATTCGATCAGCAGCAGCGACTCCTGCAGCAGGCGCTCGTCATACAGGCAGGGCGAGCTGGTCAGCGGCGGCAGGGCCGGCAGGGTGTTGAGGTCGTGCTTGCCGAGCATGCGGTCGAAGCGCTCCGGCTTTACGGCCACCAGCTTGCGCCCGGTCAGTTCGGCGAGGCGGTTGAGGTCCAGCAACTGGTTGCGCGGGTAGAACACCAGCAGGGTGCCGACGGCGTCTTCCAGCAGAACTGCCTGTACGCGGCGGGCCGGCTCCAGGGAGGGCTCTTCGAGGCGTATCTGGTAGGGCAGGCCCAGCTTGTCCAGCAATTGCAGGATCACCGACGGGGCTTGGGGTTCTGTATCTGGAGCGAGAGCGACTTCGGTCATGGGTAGCATCCAGCGAAAAAACGACTGCCCGGAGTATAACGAGCGGCCTGGGGGACTGATGGGTCAGGCGACCAGCGCAATGTGCGCTGCGTCACACTTGACCGTATTGCTGGCCGTGTCGCAACCAGCGCTCCAATAAGGGACTCACATGCTGCGGCCAGCGTTCCATCAAGGCTTGCGCGGCGTCGCGCACGGCCGGCAGCAGGTCGGCGTCGCGCATCAGGTCGGCGACCTTGAACTGCAGCAGCCCGGTCTGCCGGGTGCCGAGCATTTCGCCGGGGCCGCGCAGTTCCAGGTCCTTCTCGGCGATGACGAAGCCATCGCTGGTTTCACGCATGATGCCCAGGCGCTCGCGTCCGAGCTGTGACAGCGGCGGGTGATAGAGCAGCACGCAGTGGCTGGCGGCGCTGCCCCGCCCGACACGCCCGCGCAGCTGGTGCAGCTGGGCGAGGCCGAGGCGTTCGGGGTTCTCGATGATCATCAGGCTGGAGTTGGGCACGTCGACGCCGACCTCGATGACGGTGGTGGCGACCAGCAGTTGCAGCTTGCCTTCCTTGAACTCGTTCATCACCGCCGCTTTTTCCGGTGCCTTCATGCGGCCGTGGATCAGCCCCACGCGCAGCTCGCCGAGGGCGGAAGACAGTTCTTCGAAGGTGGTTTCCGCCGCCTGGCAGGTGAGTTCTTCGGATTCTTCGATCAGGGTGCAGACCCAGTAGGCCTGGCGGCCTTCCTGGCAGGCGGCGCGAACGCGTTCGATCACTTCGATGCGACGGTTGTCGGCCACCAGCACGGTGTTCACCGGCGTACGCCCGGGGGGCAGTTCGTCGAGGATCGAGGTGTCGAGGTCGGCGTAGGCGCTCATGGCCAGGGTCCGCGGGATGGGCGTGGCGGTCATGATCAGCTGGTGCGGGCTGAGGCGGCCGTCGATGCCCTTCTTGCGCAGGGCCAGGCGCTGCTGCACACCGAAGCGGTGCTGTTCGTCGATGATCACCAGGGCCAGGCGCTTGAACTGCACCTCGTCCTGGAACAGCGCGTGGGTGCCGACCACCATGGGGGTGCCGGCGGCGATCTGTTCCAGCGCGGCGGCGCGGGCCTTGCCCTTGAGCTTGCCGGCGAGCCAGGCGACTTCGATGCCCAGCGGCTGCAGCCACTTGCTGAAGTTGAGGAAGTGCTGCTCGGCGAGGATCTCGGTGGGCGCCATCAGGGCGACCTGGTAGCCGGCCTCCAGGGCCTGCAGGGCGGCCAGGGCCGCGACCACCGTCTTGCCGGCGCCGACGTCGCCTTGCACCAGGCGCAGCATGGGTTCGGGCTGGGCGAGGTCGTAGGCGATTTCGGCGCTGACCCGTTGCTGGGCACCGGTAGGTGTGAAGCCGAGGTTGGCCAGGTAGCGCTGCGGCAGTTTCTTTGCGGGCGGCAGCTGTGGTGCCTGCTGGGCGCGCTGGGTTTCCCGCAGGCGCTGCAGGGAGAGCTGGTGGGTGAGCAGCTCTTCGAAGGCCAGGCGGTGCTGGGCCCAGTGCTGGCCTTCGGCGAGTTCGTCGAGGTCGGCATCCGGCGGCGGCCGGTGCAGGTAGCGGATGGCTTCGTCCAGGGGGCCGAGGCGGTAGTCGCGGGCCAGCTCCTCCGGCAGCCAGTCCGGCAGGCTCTGCGGCCCCAGGCGTGCCAGGGCCAGCTGGCTGAGCTGGCGCAGGCGCTGCTGGGTCAGGCCTTCGGTGGTCGGGTAGATGGGCGTCAGGGTCTGCTCCACCGGGGCCGGTTCCTCGCCATTCAGCGCGCGGTATTCGGGGTGGTAGATCTCCAGGCCCGAGGCGCCGGGGCGGGCTTCGCCGTAGCAGCGCAGCTGGGTGCCGCGCTTGAGGCCTTCCTTCTGCGCATTGCTGAAGTGGTAGAAGCGCAGGCTGAGCGCGCCGGTGCCGTCGTGCAGACGCACCAGCAGGCTGCGGCGCTTGCCCATGACCACGTCGGCGCCGGTGACGGTGCCTTCGACCACCGCGTCCTGGCCCGGGCGCAGGGCGCCGATGGGCACCACGCGGGTGCGGTCCTGGTAGCGCAGCGGGAGGTGGAAGAGGATGTCCTGAAGGTTTTCCAGGCCGACCTTGGCGAGCTTTTCCGCCAGGGCGTCACCGACGCCCTTGAGCACGGTGACGGGGACTTGCGCGAGCTCGGTCATGCCGGTTGCGGTTCGGCCTGTGCCTGCTCCGGACGTGCGACCGAGCAAAGGCGGATGGAGTCGGCCAGTACTTCGATGGCGCGCGGGCGCGGGAAGCTGGCGCGCCAGGCGATGGCGACGGTGCGGAACGGCACCGGCGGCGTCAGCGGGCGGATCTCGATCACGCCGGGGGCGTAGTGGTGGCTGTCGACGGCGGAGAACGGCAGGATCGATACGCCGAGGCCGGAGGCGACCATGTGGCGGATGGTTTCCAGGGAGCTGGATTCGACCGTCGTGTGCTTGGCGCTGTCCTCGCCGCCCTTGCGCAGGGTGGGGCAGGCTTCCAGCACCTGGTCGCGGAAGCAGTGGCCTTCGCCGAGCAGCAGCAGGCTCTTGTCGTTGAGCAGCTCGCTGTCGATGGTCTTCTTGGCCGTCCAGGGGTGGTTGGCCGGCAGCAGCACGTAGAAGGGTTCGTCGTAGAGCGGCTTGGTCAGCACGTCGGCTTCGGCGAAGGGCAGCGCGATGATGATGGCGTCCAGCTCACCGGTGCGCAGCTTGTCGCGCAGCACGTGGGTGAAGTTTTCTTCGATGTACAGCGGCATCTGCGGTGCGACGCGGTGCAGCTGGGGAATCAGGTGCGGGAACAGGTAAGGGCCGACGGTATAGATGGCGCCGACCTTGAGCGGTGCGGTGAGTTGGTTCTTGCCGGCCTGGGCCAGTTCGCGGATGCCCTGGGCCTGTTCGAGGACCTTCTGCGCCTGGGTGACTATGCCCTCGCCGACCGGGGTGAGGCGCACGGCGCTCTTGCTGCGCTCGAAGATCAGCACGCCCAGCTCGTCCTCGAGCTTCTTCACACCCACCGACAGGGTCGGCTGGCTGACGTGGCAGCGTTCCGCTGCGCGGCCGAAGTGCTGTTCCTGGGCGAGGGTGACGATGTAGCGCAGTTCGGTGAGGGTCATAGTCTTATTCCATTGGAGTGGCCCAAGCATAGCGGCTGCTCTCAATGGAACCAACAGCAAGCCGCCCCGGGTGGGGCGGCGATCGCTTAGCGGCGTAGGCCGGTAAGGTTGAAGTTGAAAGGAGCTCTCACCTGTACTGAGCCGTTGACCAGTATTTCCGGCGGCGGAGGAGGCAGCGGTTGGGCGCGTCGGATGGCCTCCAGTGTGGCGCGGTCCAGAGAGGCGCTGCCGGACTTGCTGACCAAGGTATGGGTCAGGATTTTTCCTTCGGCGTCGACCGTGAACTCCATCATGGTGGAACCCGTAATGTTGCGACGGCGGGCATCCTCCGGATAGCGCTTGTACTGTGCCAGACGTGCCGACACCTTGCTCATCCAGGTCTCGCGTGCCTGGGTCATGGCGCTGGCCATGCTCTCCTGCGGGGCTGCGGGTTCGGCGTCGCTCGGCGGTGCAGGCGTCGTGGGGGCAGCGATCTGCTCTTTGGGCGACTCCTGCTCCTGGGGCTTCTGCTCGGGCTTGGGCTCCGGGGGTTTGGGCATCGGCGGCTTGGGTTTGGATTTGGGCTTGGGCGCGATGGCTATGGTCGGCTTGGGCGCTTCGGCCAGCTTTGGCAAGGGATCGGGTTCCGGCTCCACTTGGGGCGGCGGCGGGGCCGGCGGTGGCGTGGGCGCTGGCAGCGGTTCGAGTTGCACCAGCATGGCAGCAGGGGGTAGTTCAATGGGCTCGGCGCTGACCTTCCAGAACAGGGCCCAGCAGAGCAGGGCAACGTGGAGGCCGAGCACAACCAGCAAGCTGATGGCCCAAGACAGGTTTCGCTTTGCCTGGCTCATTTACTTCCCGACCGTCTCGAGTCCCACGAGGCCGATTTTCAGGTAACCGGCGCCACGCATGGCGTCCATCACTTCCATCAGCTTGCCGTAATCAACCGACTTGTCGCCGCGGACGAAGATGGTCTTGTCCTTGTCGGCGTTGGTCAGTCTGTCCAGTTCGGCGCCCAGTTTTTCCTGCGGGACCTGGATGTTGTCCAAGTACAGGCTCTGGTCTTCCTTGATGCTCAGGTAGATCGGCTTGTCCGGACGGGGCGCGGGTTTGGCGGTGGAGGCCGGCAGGTCGACCTTGATGTCGACCGTGGCCAGGGGCGCCGCGACCATGAAGATGATCAGCAGCACCAGCATGACGTCGATGAATGGGGTGACGTTGATCTCGTGGGTTTCCTGGAGATCGTCACCGCCTTCGTTCAGATGCAGGCCCATCGGATCAGCTCACCTTGACCATGTGCGGGGCCTGGCTGCGGTCGGCAGGCAGGTGGTCGAGGTCGCGGCTGACCAGCAGCAGGACCTGGGCGGAAGCGTCGGCCACCTGGGCCTTGTAGCCGGCGATGGAGCGGGCGAAGACGTTGTAGATGACGACCGCGGGGATGGCCGCGACCAGGCCCATGGCGGTGGCCAGCAGGGCCTCGGCGATACCGGGGGCGACCACGGCGAGGTTGGTGGTCTGGGATTTGGCGATGCCGATGAAGCTGTTCATGATGCCCCACACGGTACCGAACAGGCCGACGAAGGGCGCGGTGGAGCCGATGGTTGCGAGTACGCCGGTGCCCTGGCTCATCTGTCGGCCGCTGGCAGCGACCAGGCGCTCCAGGCGGAAGCTGACGCGCTCCTTGATGCCTTCCTTCTCGCGGGTGTTGGCCGAGAGTTTCATTTCTTCCAGGGCGTCGTGTACCAGGATGCGCGACAGGCTGCCCTCGCGGCTGGCGCTTTCGGCGGCCTCCGGCAGGTTGCGGGCGGCCTTCAGGTTGGCCAGCTCCTGGCGCAGGCGACGCTTGGCGCCCAGCAGTTCGATGCCCTTGGCGATCCATACGGTCCAGGTGAGGACCGAGGCCAGTGCCAGGCCGATCATCACGCCCTTAACCACCATGTCGGCGTTCTGGTACATGCCCCAGGGAGACAGGTCGTGGCCCAGGCCATTGTCGGCTTCCTCGCCGGCCAGCGCACCGTCCAGGGCACCACCGCTCAGGGCGGCGGCCAGGTCCTGGCCGAGCTTCTCGCCTTCGGTGAGGCGGTCCATGGTGGTGGTGATTTCCTCGGGGGAAGCGCCACGTTCCTGCATCTTCTGGCGCGTCGCTTCGCGGATCTGCTCCGGAGTGGCCTGCGGGCCCAGGGTGTCGATCGACTCACGCAGGGCGGTCAGGCCGACGGACTCGGGGGCGGCAACCGGTTCGCCAGCCACCGGGGCGGCGGGCGCCGCTGCAGGGGCCTGGGCTTCGGCAGTTGCCGGTGCCGGTGCAGTTGGCTCCTCTGCGAACGCCGCGCCAGCCGGGAACAGCATCAGGCTGATCATCAGTGCCGCGACGGGGCGGGAAAAGCGGGAGACGATGGTGGGCTGGGCGAGGGATGCAATAGGTTTCATGGCCGGACCTGACAAGAAAATTGCGGTTTCGTCCGTATTCGATAGAGGTGGCACGGACAAAAGGGCGAACATTATTGCAAGTAATTCTTGTTTATAAAAGTGACAATGTAACTTTATTACCTTTATTCGGCCGGGCGGCAGGGGTTTGGCGATTGGTCCGCCGACCCCTATGCTCTGCACTTTTCACTGGAGTCCGCCCCCTATGTCCGCTTCTCCCTCCTTGCTGATCGCCGGTTGCGGCGATGTTGGCAGTCGTCTCGCCCTGCGGATGCTCGAGGCCGGCTGGCCGGTCCATGGGCTGCGACGAAATGCCTCGGCGCTGCCTGCAGGCGTGCTGCCGGTGGCCGGCGACCTGGAAGCGCACGAGCGCCCGGCCGCCTGGCCCGAGGGTCAGCTGGATTATCTGGTGTACTGCGCCGCCGCCACCCAGCACGATGAGGCTGGCTACCGCTCCGCCTACGTCGAGGGCCTGCGCCATGTGCTGGCCTGGCTGGAGCAGTCCGGCCAGCGCCCGCGCCGCCTGTTCTTCGTCTCCAGCAGCGGCGTGTACGCGCAGATGGATGGCGAGTGGATCGACGAGACCTCGCCGGCCGAGGCCGAGGGCTATTCCGGTCGCATCATGCTGGATGCCGAGCGCCTGGCTCGCGAGAGCGGCATTCCGGCCACTGTGGTGCGCCTGACCGGTATCTACGGCCCCGGCCGCGAGTGGCTGCTGAAGCAGGTGCGCATGGGCTACCGCGTGGTCAGCGAGCCACCGCTGTTCGCCAACCGCATCCACGCCGAGGACGCCGCCGGCCTGCTGGCTTTCCTGCTCCAGGCCGATGCCCGTGGCGTCGAACTGGCCGAGGACTACCTGGGCGTCGACGACGCACCGGCACCGCTGCACGAAGTGGTGGGCTGGCTGCGCGAGACCTTGGGCGTCACCGAATGGGCGGAGGAATCCACCGTGCGCCGCTCCGGCAGCAAGCGTTGCAGCAATGCCCGCGCCCGCGCCCTCGGCTGGGAGCCGCTCTACCCCAGCTACCGCGAAGGCTATGCCGCCGTGCTGAAAGGCGCCTGAGGCTGGACGCCAACCGCATGCTCGCCCGCCCCTGGCTGCCAGGGGTGGAGTTGTTCCATGCGGATTTTTCCGGGCAGCCCTTCGGTCGCCACAGCCATGATGCCTTCGCCATCGGCGCCATTCTTGAGGGCGTGGGAGGCTATCAGTGCCGGGGCGCTCGCCATGCGTTGGCCGCCGGCACGCTGTCGCTGATGAACCCCGAGGAGCCCCACACCGGGCACGCCATCAGCGAGCGCCTGGTCTACCGCATGCTCTACATCGAAGAGTCCCGGTTGCCGGCGTTGCTGGGGCGCAAGCGCCTGCCCACCGGTTTCACCGCGCTCAACCCAGTGGACGATGGTGCCGTGGCAGCAGGGTTGGCGCGCCTGGCCGAGGAGTTCGGGCGCAATGACCCGCTGGCCCTGGAGAGCGAGCTGCTGGCGCTGCTGGAGCGGGTCTTCGTGCGCCATGGCGGGCTGCGTGCGGCAGCGCCGGCAAGCCGGGATGGCGGCATGACCGCCTTCCTGCGGGACTACCTGGAGGCCCACCATGCCGAGGCGGTGAGCCTGGAGCAGTTGGCGGCCCTGGTGCAGCGCCACCCGCGCCACCTGATCGAAGCCTTCCGCCGTGCCTATGGCGTGCCGCCCCATACCTACCTGCTGCAACGTCGGGTGCGCGAGGCCAAGCGCCTGCTGCTGGGTGACCAGTCGCCCCTGGAGGTGGCGCTCGGCCTCGGTTTTTACGACCAGGCGCACTTCTCCGGCACCTTCAAGCGCTTCACCGGCGTGACCCCGGGGCAGTTCCGCCGCGCCGCGCGCACCTGAGCTTTCTCCAAGACCGGGCCGCTACCGGGCCCCGACACTGGCGCCTCGTTCCCTGGAGGCCTGTCGATGTTCGCCCTGTTCCTGCTGGTTGCCGGCACCCACTTCGCCGCGTTGCTTTCCCCGGGCCCGGATTTCTTCCTGCTGCTGCGTGCGGCGCTGACCCGTGGCCGCCGCCATGCCGATGGCTGTGCAGCGGGCATCGCCCTGGCCAATCTGGCGAGCATGCTGCTGGTGCTGCTGGCGTTGAGTCTGCTGCCGGCCGATGGCAGCTGGCTGTGGCGAGCCCTGCAGGTGCTGGGCGGTGCCTATTTCCTCTGGCTCGGCGGGCAGGCCCTGATGGCGCACCGACGCCTGCAATTGCCGGAAGGCGGCGAAGCCGGGCACGAGGGTTCCTGGCGGCAGGGGCTGCTGGAGGGGCTGGCGGCGAGCAGCCTGAATCCCAAGCTGCCGATCTTCTATGCGGGGCTGTTCGGCGTGCTGCGCAACTCGGCCATGCCCACGTGGGGGCTGGGGTTGTCCATGCTGTGGATGACCCTGGTGGTGCTGGGCTGGGACATGGGGTTGGTGCGCCTGCTGGGGTACTCGCGCTGGCGACTCTGGCTGCAACGCCGGGTGGCGTTGCTGGACAGGGTCTGCGGGGCCTTGCTGGCGGCGCTGGGCGCCTGGCTGCTGGTTGGCGCCTTCTGAGTCGGCCGGTTACTGGCGTTCCAGCAACCAGGCGCGCTTGCCGGGGGCGTACTCGGGCATCTCGTCGATCTGCGCGCGGTTGCCGGCTTCGAGGATCTCCAGGCGATTGCCGTCGTGGACGAAGATCCACGGGCTGCCCTGGGCGCCGAGTTGCAGCCAGATGCTGTCGTTTTCGCCGCTCATGGCCGCGCAATCGCCGGCCAGGCACAGGGCGAAGCGGTCGGCGCCGGGCAGGCCTTCGAGGCTGCCGTCGGGGTGGAACAGCACCAGGCCGCCCTGGCCCGTGCCTTCGAGAATCTTCCAGGTGCCGCCGAGGTAGGCCTCGTAGAGGGCGTATTCGAAGCTGCTGCCTTCGGGGGCATCGGCTGCGGCGGGCTTGGCCGGGTGGATGAAGCGCTGCTCGGGCAGGTTCTCGCTGGATTTCTGCACCAGCTCCTTGCCGTCGAGGCCGAGTTGTTCGTGGAATTCATCGCCGTAGAAATCGACGCGCCAGTTCGCCTTGCCCTGGCTGACCAGGCGGCCTTCGCCCAGCTCGAAACCGTTGCTGTAGTTGGCGGTGCCGGCCTTGGCATCGATCTGCCATTCCAGGTTGGGGCCGTAGGCGAGAAGGGATTCGCGCAGCTTGCCTTCCTTCGCCGCTTCATCGATGGCGGCCTGGTTGATCCAGACGCCGCTGGGATCGGAGGGGGCGCTGGAGCAGCCGGCGAGTACGGCCGCGGCGATCAGCAGGGCGAGGGTCGAGCGCATGACGGGTTCCTTCATGAAACGGTGGAGCGGCGGGGCCGGAGCCCCGCACGGGTGATCGTTATTCGATCACCAGGATGGCGTCCATTTCCACCTGCGAGCCGCGCGGCAGGGCGGCGACGCCGATGGCGGCGCGGGCAGGATAGGGCTGTTCGAAATAGCGGCCCATCACTTCGTTGACCTTGGCGAAGTGCGACAGGTCGGTGAGGAAGATGTTGAGCTTGACGATGTCCTTGAAGGAGCCGCCTGCGGCTTCGGCCACGGCTTTCAGGTTCTCGAAGACCTGGACGGTCTGGGCTTCGAAGCCTTCCACCAGTTCCATGGTCTTGGGGTCGAGGGGGATCTGCCCGGACATGTAGACGGTGTTGCCGGCCTTGATCGCCTGGGAGTAGGTGCCGATGGCGGCAGGGGCCTTGTCGCTGTTGATCACGGTCTTGCTCATGCGGAACTCCTTGGTCCTGAGGGTTCTGCTACGCGCGCACCCGGGTGATGCGGATCACCCCCTTCAGCGCGCGCAGCTTCTTGATCACGCGGGCCAGATGCACGCGGTCGTGCACGCTGACCACCAGCTGGACGACGCTGATGCGGCCGTCGCGCTCGTCCATGCTGATCTTCTCGATGTTGCCGTCGGCGGCGTTGACGCTGCTGGCCAGCAGGGCGATCAGGCCGCGCTGGTGTTCCAGCTCGACGCGCAGTTCGACGTTGAATTCGCCTGCGACATCCTTGGCCCAGGAGAGCTGGATGCACTTCTCCGGGTTATGGCGGATGTCGCCGATGTTCTTGCAGCTTTCCAGGTGCACGACCATGCCCTTGCCGGCGGACAGGTGGCCGACGATGGGGTCGCCGGGGATCGGCGTGCAGCACTTGGCGTAGCTGAGCACCAGGCCCTCGGTGCCGCGGATGGCCAGCGGGCCTTCGGGGCTGGGCAGCTGCTCGCCTTCGCTGGCCAGCATGCGCCGGGCGACCACATAGGCCATGCGGTTGCCCAGGCCGATGTCTTCCAGCAGGTCCTCGATCACGTCGAGGCGGTACTCGGCGAGCACTGCCTGCACCCGTTCCGGGGCGATGCGGTCGAGGCCGCTCTCGAAGCCGGCCAGCACCTTGTTCAGCAGGCGTTCGCCGAGGCTGATGGATTCGGAACGGCGCTGCAGCTTGAGGGCATGGCGGATGTGGGTGCGGGCCTTGCCGGTGACCACGAAGTTGAGCCAGGCCGGGTTCGGGCGCGCGCCGGGGGCGGTGACGATCTCCACCGTCTCGCCGCTCTGCAGTGGTTCGGACAGCGGCGCCAGGCGGCGGTTGATGCGGCAGGCGATGCAGGTGTTGCCAACGTCGGTGTGCACCGCGTAGGCGAAGTCGACGGCCGTGGAGCCCTTGGGCAGCTCCATGATGCGGCCCTTGGGGGTGAAGATGTAGACCTCGTCCGGGAACAGGTCGATCTTCACGCTCTCGATGAATTCCAGGGAGTTGCCGGCGCGTTGCTGCAGCTCCAGCACGCCTTTCACCCACTGGCGGGCGCGGGCGTGGGTGCCCTTGGGCTGGTCGTCCTCGGCGGACTTGTACAACCAGTGGGCGGCGATGCCGTTGTTGGCCATCTCTTCCATCTCACGGGTGCGGATCTGGATCTCGATGGGCACGCCGTGCATGCCGAACAGCGTGGTGTGCAACGACTGGTAGCCGTTGGCCTTGGGGATCGCGATGTAATCCTTGAAGCGGCCGGGCAGCGGCTTGTACAGGTTGTGCACGGCGCCGAGCACGCGGTAGCAGGTATCGACCTTGTCGACGATGATGCGGAACGCGTAGACGTCCATGATCTCGTTGAAGGCCCGACGCTTGCCGCGCATCTTCTTGTAGATGCTGTAGAGGTGCTTCTCGCGGCCGATGACCTCGCCTTCCATGCCTTCGCGGGCCAGGCAGTGGGTCAGCGATTCCTCGATCTTGTTGACGATTTCCTTGCGGTTGCCACGGGCGCGGCGGACCGCGGCACGGATGCGTTCGGAGCGCATCGGGTGCATCGCCTTGAAGCCCAGGTCCTCGAACTCGATGCGCATGCTGTGCATGCCCAGGCGGTTGGCGATAGGGGCGTAGATCTCGAGGGTTTCCTTGGCGATGCGCCGGCGCTTCTCGCCGGACAGCACTTCCAGGGTGCGCATGTTGTGCAGGCGGTCGGCCAGCTTGACCAGGATCACGCGGATGTCGCGCGCCATGGCCATGGCCATCTTCTGGAAGTTCTCGGCCTGGGCCTCGGCCTTGGTCTCGAAATTCATCTGGGTCAGCTTGCTGACCCCGTCCACGAGCTCGGCGACTGTGTCGCCGAATTGCGCGGTGAGCGCTTCCTTGGCGATGCCGGTGTCCTCGATCACGTCGTGCAGCATCGCGGCCATCAGGCTCTGATGGTCCATGTGCATGTCGGCGAGGATGTTGGCGACGGCAAGCGGGTGGGTGACGTAGGCCTCGCCGCTGCGGCGGCGCTGCCCGTCATGGGCTTGCTCGGCGTAGAAATACGCTCGGCGGACCAGGTTGACCTGGTCATTGCCGAGGTAGGTCGAAAGGCGTTCGGCGAGGGCGTCTATGCTCGGCAAGGCGATACTCCTTCCCAGCTATTGCGGCCCTGCGCCGTACGACGTCGACCCGGCATGGACTTAGAGGGCCTCGTTGGCCTCGTCATCGAATGCAGCGAACAGCGGCTCGTCCTCGACGATGTCGTCCTGGGCGATCACGTCGTAGTCCACCAGGCCGGCAGCGATTTCACGCAGGGCCACAACGGTGGGCTTGTCGTTTTCCCAGGCTACGCGAGGCTCTTTGCCGCCGGTAGCGAGCTGACGGGAACGCTTGGTCGCGAGCATGACCAGCTCGAAGCGGTTATCGACGTTGTCCAGGCAGTCTTCAACGGTAACGCGGGCCATGGTGTTCCTCGTAGCACTAGATTTGGATGCGGACGCTTTTGCCCGAGTGGGCGAGCGGACTGGATAGTCTAAAAAATCACCAGCATTTATGGAAGCGCTGATTTAACAGCGCTTCCAGGCGGTCAGTCCAGCAGCTGCGCCAGCAGCGTGCCGTGGGCCAGTTGCTGCTGCGACTGCTGCAGGCGGTTGGCGCGGAAGATCGCCTTGAGGTCTTCCAGGGCCACGGTGAAGTCGTCGTTGATCACCAGGTAGTCGTACTCGACGTAGTGGCTCATCTCGCTAACGGCTTCGCGCATGCGCTGGTCGATGATCTCGGCGCTGTCCTGGCCGCGGTTGTCCAGGCGCTGGCGCAGGGCTTCCTGGCTCGGCGGGAGGATGAACACGGACTTGGCCTGGGGCATCAGGCGGCGCACCTGCTGGGCGCCCTGCCAGTCGATCTCGAGGATCAGGTCGGAGCCTTCGGCGAGGGTCTTCTGCAGCCAGCGCTGGGAGGTGCCATAGAGGTTGCCGAAGACTTCGGCGTGCTCGAGGAAGTCACCGTGCTCGAGCATCTGCACGAACTGCTCGCGGCTGACGAAGTGGTAGTTGACGCTGTCCACCTCGCCCGGGCGCATGCCGCGGGTGGTGTGGGAGACCGAGACGCGGATCTGCGGCTCGGCGTCGATCAGGGCCTTGACCAGGCTGGTCTTGCCGGCGCCGGAGGGCGCGGAAACGATGTAGAGGGTGCCGGGAGTGACGCTCATTTGTCTGTCTCTTACTCGATGTTCTGCACTTGTTCGCGCATCTGCTCGATCAACACCTTGAGGTTGACCGCCGCCTGGGTGGAGCGCGAGTCGAAGGCCTTGGAGCCCAGGGTGTTGGCTTCGCGGTTGAGTTCCTGCATCAGGAAGTCCAGGCGACGGCCCGCCGCACCGCCGGCCTTGAGTACGCGACGGACTTCGCTGACGTGGGTGCTGAGGCGATCCAGCTCTTCGGCGACGTCGCTCTTCTGTGCCAGCAGCACCAGTTCCTGCTCCAGGCGTTGCGGGTCCAGCTCGGCCTTCATCTCGCCGAAGCGGTCGAGGATCTTCTGGCGCTGGGTGGTGAGCATCTGCGGCACCAGCTTGCGCAGGGCTTCGACCTCTTCGAGGATGCCGTCGAGCCGCTCGTTGAGCAGGCGGGCCAGGTCGGCGCCTTCGCGGGCACGGCCGTTGCGCAGTTCGTCGAGGGCCTTGGCGAAGACCTCCAGGGCGGCGGCGTTCAGTGCTTGCGGGTCGGCCGCATCGGCCACCAGCACGCCGGGCCAGGCGAGGATTTCCAGGGGGTTGAGCGGTGCCGGCTGCTTGACCAGTGCGGCGACGGCTTCGGCGGCTTCGACCAGCTGGGCGGCGCGTTCGCGATCGACCTGCAGGGATTTGCCGGCGTTCTCTTCGGCGAAGCGCAGGGTGCACTCCACCTTGCCGCGGGAGAGGCCCTGGCGCAGGGCTTCGCGCACCGCGCCTTCGAGGTCGCGGAAGGATTCGGGCAGGCGCAGGTGGGGCTCGAGGTAGCGGTGGTTGACCGAGCGCAGTTCCCAGCTCAGGGTGCCGTGGGTGCCGGCCTGCTCGACGCGGGCAAAGGCGGTCATGCTGTGCACCATGGGGTTTCCTCTCGGTGATGGCAGGTTCGAAGAGGGCGATTGTAGCCCAGAGCGGCGGCCCTCCCAACGCGGCGATGTCCCAGTGGCCGGCGGCCCTCTATAATGCCCGGCAGTTTTCCCCCCTGACAGGTATACCCAGATGAAACGTCCCAGTGGCCGAGTGGCTGACCAGCTGCGTTCGATCCGCATCACCCGCAACTACACCAAGCATGCCGAAGGCTCGGTGCTGGTCGAATTCGGGGATACCAAGGTGATCTGCACCGCCAGCGTCGAGTCCGGAGTCCCGCGTTTCCTCAAGGGCCAGGGCCAGGGTTGGTTGACCGCCGAGTACGGCATGCTGCCGCGCGCCACCGGCGAGCGTAACCAGCGCGAGGCCAGCCGTGGCAAGCAGGGTGGTCGCACCCTGGAGATCCAGCGCCTGATCGGCCGTTCGCTGCGCGCGGCGCTGGACATGAGCAAGCTGGGCGAGAACACCATCTACCTGGATTGCGATGTGATCCAGGCCGACGGTGGCACCCGCACCGCCTCCATCACCGGCGCCATGGTGGCCCTGATGGATGCGCTGAAGGTCCTGAAGAAGCGTGGCGCGCTGAAGGGCGAGCCGCTGAAACAGATGGTCGCCGCCGTATCCGTTGGTATCTACCAGGGCGAGCCGGTCCTGGACCTCGATTACCTGGAAGACTCCGCTGCCGAGACCGACCTGAACGTGGTCATGACCGATGCCGGTGGCTTCATCGAGGTACAGGGCACTGCCGAAGGCGCGCCCTTCCAGCCGGAAGAACTGAACGCCATGCTGGCCCTGGCCAAGAAAGGCGTTACCGAGCTGTTCGAGTTGCAGCGCGCGGCGCTGGTCGACTGATCACCCATCCGAGGAAACCCGCATGAATGAGCCAACCCAAGTTCCACAGCCAAACCAGGAAGTTAGGCAATGGGCGATGTTCTGCCATTTCGCCGCTTTCCTCGGTGTGGTGCTGCCCTTCGGCAACCTGCTGGGCCCGCTGATCCTCTGGCAGGTGAAGAAGGATGTCGATCCCTTCATCGACCAGCAGGGCAAGGAAGCGCTGAACTTCCAGATCACCGTCACCCTCGCCGGCCTGGTGTGCATGCTGCTGATGCTGGTGCTGATCGGTTTCGTGCTGCTGCCCCTGGTGGGCCTGGTAGCGCTGGTGCTGACCATCATCGGCGGTATCAAGGCCAACGAAGGCCAGGCCTATCGCTATCCCTTCACCTGGCGTCCGGTGAAGTAGGAACGCGAGAAACGAAAAAGCCGGCATCAGCCGGCTTTTTTACGGGTGCGACTTCTCAGATGCTCAGCAGCCAGTCGTAGTCGACGATCAGCGGCGCGTGCTGGGAGAAGCGCGGCTGACGCGGCAGGCGAGCGCTGCGCACGGAGCGACGCATGCCCGGCGTGAGGATGTGGTAGTCGAAACGCCAGCCGAGGTTGAGCATGTCGGCCTGTTCACTGTCGGGCCACCAGCTGTACTGGTCGCCCTCGCGGCTGACTTCGCGCAGCGCGTCCACGTAACCCATGGTGCCGAACACTTCGTCCATCCAGGCGCGCTCGGGCGCGAGGAAACCGGGCAGCTGCTGGCAGTCGCGCCAGTTCTTCACGTCCAGCTTCTGATGGGCGAGGTAAAGCGAACCACAATAGATGTACTCGCGGCGCTTGCGGCGCTGCTTGTTCAGATAGTGGGTGAAATCGTCCATGAACTTGAACTTGTGGTTCAGGTTCTCATCGCCGCCCTGGCCCGAAGGCAGCAGCAGGGTAGCGATACTCACTTTGTCGAAATCCGCCTGCAGGTAGCGCCCATAACGATCACAGGTCTCGAAACCGAGACCCCAGATCACTGCCTTGGGTTGCAAACGCGAATAAAGCGCCACGCCGCCTTGGCTTGGCACTTCAGCATCGCTGGCATAGAGGAAATAGCCGTCCAGTTGGAAGGCTGGGTCGTCCAGATCAAAGGCAGAGGCACGGGTGTCTTGCAGGCAGATCACGTCGGCATTCTGTGCTTGCAACCAACTGAGGAGTCCTCGTTCGGCTGCGGCATGAATACCATTCACGTTCACACTGATGATCCGCATAAATGGCCCCCAAAAACTCGTGCGTGTATGATACCCGAGCTCTTTCTATTTAGCTAAATCCGTGCCGTCCGGGGCTTTTACATGCAGGCGTATCAACGCGATTTCATTCGCTTCGCCATCGAACGCGGTGTGCTGCGTTTCGGTGAGTTCACTCTCAAATCCGGGCGTACCAGCCCTTATTTCTTCAATGCCGGCCTGTTCAACAGCGGGCTCGCGCTGTCCCAGCTGGGCCGTTTCTATGCGGCGGCGGTAGTCGACAGCGGCATTCCCTTCGATGTGCTCTTCGGGCCCGCCTACAAAGGCATCCCGCTGGCTGCGGCCACGGCCGTGGCGCTGGCCGAACATCACGCGATCGATATCCCCTGGTGCTTCAACCGCAAGGAAGCCAAGGACCATGGCGAGGGCGGCACCCTGGTGGGCGCGCCGCTGGCCGGCCGTGTGCTGATCATCGACGACGTGATCACCGCCGGTACCGCCATCCGTGAAGTCATGCAGATCATCCAGGGCCAGCAGGCCCAGGCCGCCGGCGTGCTCATCGCGCTGAACCGCCAGGAGCGCGGCAAGGGCGAGCTGTCGGCGATCCAGGAAGTCGAGCGCGACTTCGGCATGCCGGTGGTGAGCATCGTTTCCCTGGAACAGGTGCTGGAATATCTCGCAGGTGATGCTGAACTGAAGAAGTACTTGCCGGCAGTGGAAAGCTACCGCGCGAACTACGGAATCTGATTCGCCAACAACGACAGGGTGTCTTCATGCCGAAATCGGGTGCAGTCCGTTTTGCCTTGCTCATGGGTGTGCTGATGCCTGCTCTGGCGCAAGCCGAGCTCTATCGCTACACCAATGACAAGGGCGTGATTGTGCTCGATCGCCTCGGCGTGCCCTCGCAGTACATCGACAAGGGCTATGAAGTCCTCAACGACCAGGGCCGGGTGACCAAGACGGTGCCGCCGGCACCCACCCTGGAAGAGCGCAAGCGCATGCAGGAGGAGAAGGCCCGTGCCGGCTCCGATGCCCAGTTGCTGCGCCTGTACACCAGCGTCGAAGATGTCGACCGCGCCCTGCAGCGCAAGCTGGCGGAGCTCGACGGGGTGATCAGCGTCGCCCGTGGCAACCAGCAGTCCCTGCGTACCCAGCAGGCCAACCTGCAGGCCCAGGCCGCCGACAACGAGCGTGCCGGCCGCCAGGTTCCCGACCAGCTGGTGGCGCAGATCAGCGACCTGCGTGCCGAGCAGCAGCGCCTGGAGCAGGACATCGCCCGCTACCAGCAGGATCGCAAGAAAGCCCAGGCCGGCTTTGCCGCCGACCGCGCCCGCCTGGCCCAGCTGCTGCAGCGCTGAGCCTCATTCCTCGGCGGCGTGCCGCTCGAATGCCCTGACCTTCTCCCGCAGCCAGTCCGGCAGCCGCTTGCTGCTGCGGCTCGTGCCATCCGCGTGGACGTAAACGATCTCGCCGGCCGTCAGCGCCGCTTCGCCGTGCCAGATGCCGATATTGAAGGTGAGGCTCGAGCCGCCCAGCCGCCCTACCCTTACGCCGATGGACAGCTCGTCGTCGAAGCGTGCCGGGGCCAGGTATTCCAGCAGCGTGCGCACGGCGAAGAAGTCGCCACCGTCTTGCGCCAGGTCCTCCGGGTAGCGCACGCCCAGGGCGCGGAAGTATTCGGTGATGCCGACGTCGGCGTAGGTCAGGTAGTGGCCGTTGAAGACGATGCCTTGCGGGTCCACTTCGGCCCAGCGCACGCGCAGCGGCATGAAGAAGGTGAAGTCGTTCGGGGAGGGGGTTGCGGCCATCTCGTGCTCCTTGCAGTGAGCGGTCAGCTTCTGCGCAAGGAGGCGGGCCGGCAAGAGCGGGATGGCTGGATCGCGGATGTGAATAAGCCGGATCGCTCCGGCTTATTCGGGTACCGCCTGGGCCTGCTGAAGGCTCAGTGACGCTTGCGGTTGCTGATCAGGGTGCCGACGCCGCTGTCGGTGAAGATCTCCAGCAGCACCGCGTTGGGCACGCGGCCATCGATGATGTGCGCGCTGGTCACGCCACCCTGCACCGCTTCGAGGGCGCAGCGGATCTTCGGCAGCATGCCACCGTAGATGGTGCCGTCGGCGATCAGCTCGTTGACCTGTTCGGTGGAGAGCCCGGTGAGCACCTGGCCCTGCTTGTCCATCAGGCCGGCGATGTTGGTCAACAGCATCAGCTTCTCGGCTTTCAGCGCTTCCGCCACCTTGCCGGCCACCAGGTCGGCGTTGATGTTGTAGGACTCGCCCTCCGGGCCAACGCCGATGGGGGCGATGACCGGGATGAAGTTGCCCTTCACCAGCATGTTCAACAGCTCGATGTTGACCCCGGTGACCTCGCCCACATGGCCGATGTCGATGATTTCCGGCTGGGTCATCTCCGGCGTCTTGCGGCTGACGGTTAGCTTCTTGGCGCGGATCAGCTCCGCGTCCTTGCCGGTCAGGCCGATGGCGCTGCCGCCGTGGCGGTTGATCAGGTTGACGATGTCCTTGTTCACCTGGCCGCCGAGGACCATTTCCACCACGTCCATGGTTTGCGCGTCGGTGACGCGCATGCCGTCGATGAAGTGGCTCTCGATGGACAGGCGCTTGAGCAGATCGCCGATCTGCGGCCCGCCGCCATGCACGACCACCGGGTTGATGCCCACGGCCTTCATCAGGACCATGTCGCGGGCGAAGCCGGCTTTCAGCTCGTCGCTTTCCATGGCGTTGCCGCCGTACTTGACGACCAGGGTCTTGCCGACGAAGCGGCGGATATAGGGCAGTGCTTCGGACAGGACCTGGGCGACTTGGGATGCGGCGTCACGGCTGAGGGTCATGCAGGGCTCCACGGGCGGATCAGAACGGCAGGTTGAGGTCGGGGGCTACGGTGTAGAGCTGGGCGCGGAACACTTCCTTGATGCGCTCGAGCTCATCCTCGGTATCCGCTTCGAAGCGCAGTACCAGCACCGGTGTGGTGTTGGAGGCGCGCACCAGGCCCCAGCCCTTGGGATAGTCGACGCGCACGCCGTCCAGGGTGGTGAGGTTGGCGTCGCCCCAGGTGCCGTCGCGCTGCAGGCGCTCGATCAGGCGGAACTTGTTCTCGTCGGTAACGGTGATGTTGATCTCCGGCGTCGAGATGTCGCTGGGGAAGGCGGAGAACACGTGCTCGGCGTCGCGCTTGTCCTGGCTGAGGATCTCCAGCAGGCGGGCGGCACTGTAGATACCGTCGTCGAAGCCGAACCAGCGCTCCTTGAAGAAGATGTGGCCGCTCATCTCGCCAGCCAGCAGTGCGCCGGTTTCCTTCATCTTCTTCTTGATCAGCGAATGGCCGGTCTTCCACATCACCGGGCGGCCGCCGTAGCCACTGATCAGGGCGGTCAGGCGACGGGTGCATTTGACGTCGAAGATGATGTCGGCGCCGGGATTGCGCGAAACCACGTCCTTGGCGAAGAGCATCAGCAGGCGGTCGGGGTAGATGATGGTGCCCTGGTTGGTCACCACGCCGACACGGTCGCCGTCGCCGTCGAAGGCCAGGCCCAGGTCGGCCTTCTCTTCCTTCACCTTGGCGATCAGGTCGACCAGGTTCTCGGGCTTGCCCGGGTCCGGGTGGTGGTTGGGGAAGGTGCCGTCCACGTCGCAATAGAGCGGGATGACGGTGCAGCCCAGGGCTTCGATCAGCTGCGGGGCGATCACGCCGGCCACGCCGTTGCCGCAGTCCACTACCACCTTCATGGGCTTGGCCATGGCGATGTCGTCGCGGATCTGCTTGAAGTAGCGGTCGAGTATCTCGACCTGCTCGACACTGCCGACGCCGCTGGCCAGGTCGTTTTCCTTGATGCGGGTGTGCAGCGCGGTGATCTGCTCGTTGGCCAGGGTCTCGCCGGCGACGACGATCTTGAAGCCGTTGTAGTCCGGCGGGTTGTGGCTGCCGGTGAGCATCACGCCGGATTTGCCGGCCAGCACGTTGGCGGCGTAGTAGAGCACCGGGGTCGGCACCATGCCGACGTCGGTGACCTGGCAGCCGCAGTCCAGCAGGCCCTGGATCAGTGCCTGCACCAGTTCGGGGCCGGACAGGCGGCCGTCACGGCCGACCGATACGGCCGGCTCGCCGCGGGCGAGGCTTTCGGAGCCAATGGCACGGCCTACCCAGTAGGCGGTTTCGGCGGTCAGGGTGTCGCCGACCACGCCACGGATGTCGTAGGCGCGGAAGATGCTGGCGGGCAGGTTGGGTGCGGCTTGCGGGGTGCTCATGACGGGGGCTTGCTCCAATCCCAGGAGGTCCTGGTCTTCGTCGAGGATGTCGATATCGAGGATGTCGGTATCTTGGAAAAGCGGATCGGCCAACACGGGTGGCTCGATCATCTTGGCCGGGGCGGGGGTAACCGCCGAGCCGGGTTGCCGATCGCCGTTAGCGCTGCCCGCCGCCGGCTCCGGCTTGCGCCGTGACTGTCGGGCGAGCGACTGGGCCAGGGCGTCAAGCGCCGACAGGCGCAGACTGAAGGCTTTGACGCTTTTGCCGCTGGAGAGTTCTTGCACCAGTTGGTTGAGCTGGATCACGTCCGCGTGCAGCTTGCGATTGAAGCCGCCACGCAGCAGATACAGGCCAATCAGGGCGCCGGCCAGGGCCAGGAGCGCAGCCATTGCCAGCAGGATGGGGGACATGCCCGAATCGCTCAGTTGCGGGCCAGGGGTGAACGACAGTTTCCAGTTGGGGTTGCCGGTGTTCAGGGCGATGGGCGCGCCTTCGGCCTGGGCACCCCGCAGGGTCAGGGTCTGGGCCGGGGCGTTGCCGAACTGCTGGGTGAACTGCAGCTGGCCGACACCTTCGGGCAGCGGTGCGAGGGCGCCGAGCAGGCGGTCGAGGTCGACCACCAGCAGCAGGGTGCCCTGGATCGGCGAGCTGTCGGTCAGGCGCAGCGGTGCGGCGCTGTAGACCAGCCAGCGCTGGCCGACCCGGTAGGCTTCCGGCGCAGGCTTCTGGCCGGCTTCGACACGGCGCAGCATGTCCAGGGCGGCGAAGTTCATCGGTGCCGCGCGCTGGCTGTTCTGCTGGGCCTGGCCGGGCAGGTTGAGGTGGGCGTCGACTACGGCGTTCCAGTAGCCGAGGCCGCGCTCGGCCGCCTGCACCTGGGCGGTGTCGGCGCTGTTGAGCGCTTCCGCTAGCGCCGGGTTGCGGGCGGCGGCGGCGGTGTCGGCGACCAGTTGCGCCAGGGCCTGGCGCAATGCGCTGGCCTGGCTTTCACCCCAGGCCTGGCTGAGCTGGTTGCGTTGGGTCTGCTGGGCACCGTTGATCAGTGCGGCCCAGAGCAGCACGCCGGCGGCGGCTACGCCCAGTGCCGCGGCGATGGCGCCGGGCAACAGGTCGCCCAGGCCCTTGTCACGGGCCGGTTTGTTCTTTTCGGCAGGGCTGGCCAGGATCTCGGTGTCGGCATCCTTGGCGCTGCGCTTGAAGAGTTTCACTGAAGGTCTCCCCCGCGGATCATCCTGAAGTCGTTCCGGATCAGTGGCTGCCGGAGTGCCCGAAGCCGCCCGCGCCGCGCTGGCTCTCGTCGAACTGGTCGACCAGCTCGAAGTGCGCCTGCACGACTGGCACCAAGACTAGCTGAGCGATGCGCTCGCCGATGGCGATGGTGAAGGCGCTCTGGCCACGGTTCCAGCAGGAGACCATCAGCTCGCCCTGGTAGTCGGAGTCGATCAGGCCGACCAGGTTGCCCAGCACGATGCCGTGCTTGTGGCCCAGGCCCGAGCGCGGAAGGATCAGCGCGGCGAGGCCCGGGTCGGCGATGTAGATGGACAGGCCAGTGGGGATCAGCACGGTCTGGCCCGGTTCCAGGGTCAGGTCTTCCTTGAGCATGGCGCGCAGGTCGAGGCCGGCGGAGCCCGGCGTGGCGTACTGGGGCAGCGGGAAGTCGCGGCCGATGCGGGGGTCGAGGATCTTGGCTTGCAATGAGTGCATGGGGTCTCAGGCCTGGTTGAGGCGATCGGCGATGAAGGCGATCAGCTGGCGGGCGATCTTGCCCTTGCTGGTCTGGGCGAAGCTGTTCTGGTGCAGCGCGCGATCGATGATGGTGATCGCGTTTTCCTCGCTGTTGAAGCCGATGCTGGGGTTGGCCACATCGTTGGCGACGATCAGGTCGAGGTTCTTGTCCTTGAGCTTGCGCGAGGCGTACTCGAGCAGGTTCTCGGTCTCGGCGGCGAAGCCGACGCTGAAGGGGCGATCGGCGCGCCCGGCGAGGGTCGCGAGGATATCCGGGTTGCGCACCAGTTGCAGCAGCAGGCCTTCGCCGCTGGTGGGGTCCTTCTTCATTTTGTGCGCCGCCACCACTTCCGGGCGGTAGTCGGCCACGGCGGCTGCGGCGATCAGCAGGTCGCAGGGCATCGCCGCTTCGCAGGCCGCGAGCATGTCGCGGGCACTGACCACATCGATGCGGTTGACCCGGTCCGGCGTCGGCAGGTGCACGGGGCCGGTGATCAGGGTGACCTTGGCGCCCGCCTCCACCGCGGCTTCGGCGAGGGCGAAGCCCATCTTCCCGGAGCTGTGGTTGGTGATGTAGCGCACCGGGTCGATGTTTTCCTGGGTCGGGCCGGCGGTGATCAGCACGTGGCGGCCGGTCAGGGCCTTGTGCTGGAACAGGTCGGCGGCCAGCTGGGCGAGCTGGTCGGCTTCGAGCATGCGGCCGAGGCCGACGTCGCCGCAGGCCTGGCTGCCGGATGCCGGCCCGAACAGGTGCAGGCCACGCTTGGCGAGGGCTTCGGCGTTGGCCTGGGTCGCCGGGTCGCGCCACATGGCCTGGTTCATCGCCGGGGCCAGGGCAACCGGTGCGTCGGTGGCCAGCACCAGTGTGGTCAGCAGGTCGTCGGCCACCCCCTGGGTCAGGCGGGCCATGAGGTCGGCGGTGGCAGGGGCGATGAGCACCAGGTCGGCCCAGCGTGCCAGCTCGATATGACCCATGGCCGCTTCGGCAGCGGTGTCGAGCAGGTCGAGGTGCACCGGGTGGCCGGACAGGGCCTGTAGGGTCAGCGGGGTGATGAATTCGCGCCCGCCATGGGTCATCACGACCCGTACTTCCGCGCCCTGGTCGCGCAGGCGGCGAACCAGCTCCGCGCTCTTGTAGGCCGCAATGCCGCCGCCCACGCCCAGTACGATGCGTTTCCGATAGAGCCGCTGCATAGGCCTGCCTTATGGATGTTTAGATTTGCGCTGCGGCGACGACGCCTCCCCAGGCCAATCGCCGCGCAAAAAAGGTGGATTAAGATAGCACAGCGACCGCATGGGAACAGCGGTGCGCTCAACCACGGAGGTGCCATGAGCATTCGTCACTGGCCTGCGGCGGAGCGGCCGCGGGAGAAGCTTCTAGAGCAGGGCGCGGCGGCCCTTACCGACGCCGAACTCCTCGCCATATTCCTGCGTATCGGGGTGGCTGGGCAGAGCGCGGTGGACCTCGCCCGCCATCTGCTCAACGACTTCGGTGGCCTGCGCCTGCTGCTGGAAGCGGACATCGATTCCTTCTGCAGCCGCCCCGGCCTCGGGCCGGCCAAATACGCCCAGTTGCAGGCGGTGCTGGAGATGTCGCGTCGGCACCTGGCCGAAGGGCTGCGCCGCAATTCGGTGTTGGAAAGTCCGCAGACGGTGCGCGATTACCTGAAGGCGCAGCTGCGCCATGAGCCCCATGAGCTGTTCGGTTGCCTGTTCCTCGACTCGAAGCACCGGGTGCTGGCCTTCGAGGTGCTGTTCCATGGCTCCATAGACGGTGCCAGCGTCTATCCGCGCCAGGTGGTCAAGCGGGCCCTGGCGCACAACGCGGCTGCGCTGATCCTCACCCACAACCACCCTTCCGGGGTTGCCGAACCCAGCCAGGCGGACCGCCTGCTGACCCAGCGTCTGCAGGAGGCCCTGGCATTGGTCGAGGTGCGGGTGCTCGACCACTTCGTGGTGGGGGATGGCGAGCCGTTGTCGATGGCCGAGTACGGCTGGCTCTAGCGCGTGTCGTCGACCCGGCGCTGGATGGCGGCCAGCAGGCGCCGGCGGATCAGCCCGCTGGCCGGGCGTATGGCCAGCCAGTAGGGCGTGAACAGCAGGCGGCTGCGGCGGTCCGGGCAATAGACCCGGGTTTCGGTGTGCAGGGTCGTGCGGCCATCCGCGCCGGGGCTGCAGTGAAAACTCAGAACCAGCTTGGCGACGCCGGGCTCGGCGTAGGCGTCGAAGGCGCTGGCGTCGCTGACCGACTGCAGGCCGAAGTCGCTGCGCCAGAAGCGCCCGATGAGCCCATAGGCCAGGGCCCGATCGGCGTCTCGTTCCAGCAGGGTGAATTCGTGCAGGCCAAAGGTCGCGCGGTCCTTGAGGTTGTTGTTAAGCCCGAGCGCGCCGGCCAGGCGTGCCGGCGCTTCACGGATATACAGCAGGGTGCGCACCAGCGGGTCGTCATGCACGGCGAGTTCTCCGACCGCATCCAGTGCCTGGCGTGGCGTTGCCCGCAGTGGCAGCTGGTGCCGCTCGACGAACTGGAACTGCGGCAGGTAGCGCTGGCTCAGCTCCATCAGGGTTTCACGCTGACGTGGGAAAAGTCCTGGCGACCGAAGGGATTGGCCTGGTAGCCCTCGACGCCGGCGCGGGTCAGGGCGAAGGCGGTGGGATGAGCCAGTGGCAGCCACAGGGCCTGTTCCTGGATGACGCGCTGCGCCTTTATATAGAGGGCTGTGCGTTCGGCCTGGTCGGCGAGGCCCTTGCCGTCGCTGATCAGCTTGTCCAGCTCGGTGTCGCAATAGCGTGCGAAGTTGAGCCCCGGCTGCACCGAGGCGCAGGAAAACTGCGGGGTGAGGAAGTTGTCCGGGTCGCCGTTGTCGCCGGCCCAGCCCATGAACAGCAGATCATGCTCGCCGGCCTTGGCGCGGCGGATCAGCTCGCCCCATTCGATCACGCGGATCTCCGCCTGGATGCCCACCTTGCCCAGGTCCGCCTGCAGCAGCTGGGCGCCGAGGCTGGGGTTGGGGTTCAGCAGGCTACCGGAAGGACGGGTCCAGATCGTGGTCTTGAATCCATCCTTGAAGCCGGCCTCGGCCAGCAGCGCGCGGGCCTTCTCCGGCTCATGGGCGTAGCCGGGCAGGTCCTTGGCATAGCTCCAGGTATTGGGCGGATAGGGGCCGTGGGCGGCGCTGGCGCTGCCTTCGAACACGGCCTTGAGGTAGCTCTGCTTGTCGAAGGCCAGGTTGATGGCCTGGCGCACCTTGGCCTGGTCCAGCGGCGGGTGCTGGCTGTTGATGCCGATGAAGGCGGTCATGAAGGCCGGTGTCTGCACCACCTTGAGCGTGGCGTCCTTGCTTGCGGCCTGGACATCCAGCGGCTTGGGCGACAGGGCGATCTGGCATTCACCGCGACGCAGCTTCTGCAGGCGCACATTGGCGTCCGGCGTGATGGCGAAGATCAGGCCGTCCACCGCCGGCTTGCCGGCGAAATAGTCCGGGTTGGCGGTGTAGCGCACCGCGGCGTCCTTCTGGAAACGCTTGAAGACGAAGGGGCCGGTGCCGATCGGCTGGGCGTTGAGCTTCTCCGGTGTGCCGGCCTTCATCAACTGGTCGGCGTATTCGGCCGAATAGATGGAGGCGAAACCCATGCTCAGGGTGGCGAGAAAGGTGGCGTCGGGCTTGTTCAGGGTGAAGCGCACCTGCAGCGGCGCGACCTTGTCGATGGACTTGATCAGTTGCGGCAGCTGCATCGACTGGGCGTGGGGGAAGCCGCTCTGGGCGACCTTGTGCCAGGGGTTGGTCGCATCGAGCATGCGCTGGAAGCTGAACAGCACATCATCGGCATCCAGTTCGCGGCCGGGCTTGAAGTACTCGGTGGCATGGAAGCGTACGCCGGGGCGCAGGGTGAAGGTGTAGGCCAGGCCGTCGGGCGAGACCTCCCAGCTCTGCGCCAGCCCGGGCACCAGTTCGCTGCGCTGGGCATCGAACTCCACCAGGCGGTTCATCAGCACATCGGCGGACGCGTTGGTGGTGGTCAGCGAGTTGTACTGCACCACGTCGAAACCTTCGGGGCTGGCCTCGGTGCACACACTCAGGCTGGCCGCCTGGGCGAACAGCGGGGCGAGCAGCAGGGGAAGGGCGGCGAATCGCATGGGCAGGCTCCATTTGCGGTGGCCCTGGCCGGTGGCGGCGGGCGGAGGCCCTACGCTAGACCATGGCCAGGAGCGGGGCAATGCGCTTCTGGCGACGAGCGGTTATTTTCTGCGCAGCCCGCGTCGCTGCGGTTGCAGGCCCCTCGCGGTTGGGCAATGCTTTCGGCAAAGTGGTGCAGTCCTTGCTGCACTAGGGGGTTTCTGATATAAAGCAGCGCTCTTTTCTAGGGGCCCGGTCTTTCGCAGTCTGTGTGTGGCCGGTAAGACCCTGACGAGACGGGCGCTAAAACGCCCACAAGTGAGAGTTCAAGCGGCCAACCCATGCCGGGTTGGGCATGAGGTTTAGAGGGCTGAGGCATGTCTAGAGTCTGTCAAGTAACCGGTAAGGGTCCGGTTACCGGGAACAACGTTTCCCACGCTAACAACAAAACCCGTCGTCGTTTCCTGCCGAACCTGCAGCACCACCGCTTCTGGGTCGAGTCCGAGAAGCGCTTCGTGCGTCTGCGCGTTTCCGCCAAGGGCATGCGCATCATCGACAAGCGTGGTATCGACGTAGTCCTGTCCGAGCTGCGTGCTCGCGGCGAGAAGGTATAAGGAGCTAATCATGCGTGAACTGATCCGTTTGGTGTCCAGCGCCGGTACCGGCCACTTCTACACCACCGACAAGAACAAGCGCACTACTCCCGACAAGATCGAAATCAAGAAATTCGATCCGGTCGTGCGTAAGCACGTGATCTACAAGGAAGCCAAGATCAAGTAATTGATCCGGCCCTTGTCGAAGAAGCCCGCCTACATGGCGGGCTTTTTCATGCCTGCGATTTACCGCCGGCCTTGGTCGCACCCATAAAAAAGCCCGCTTGCGCGGGCTCAAGGGGATTACGAGCTTCTGGAGGTGAAGCGGTGGATCATTTGCTCTGTTCAAAGATCACGTAGACCTTGCGGCAGGCCTCGAGCACTTCCCAGGTGCCGGAGAAGCCGGCGGGAATGACGAAGCGGTCACCGGCGCGGACGGTCTTGGCGTTGCCGTCGGCGTCACGCAGTACGGAAACGCCCTGGAGGATCTCGCAGTATTCGTGTTCGGTGTAGCTGACGGTCCAGTGGCCGATCGCGCCTTCCCAGATGCCCACGTTGAACTGCCCGCAGGGGCTGCCGTAGTGGTTGCGCACGCTCTGCTCCGGGTCGCCCTTGAGGACTTTCTCGGGGGCGGGCCGGTAGCGTTCGGCGGCGGCTGGGCTGTTGGCGAAGTCGACGATGGATTCGATGTTCATGGCGGTTCCGTTGCAGCTGGCGGGTGGTCCGCGCCCGGCGGACCTGTTTTTTATTCTGCCCGGTTGTCGGCGGCTTCCCGTATGCCCGTGGGAGGGAGGGAAAACGCCAGGGCGATCCGATTCGCAGTCTATGTTTAATAAAACGAACATGACAAGGGCGTTTGCTGGAATTTTGTCAAAAATATTGAAAACCCAGGGCCCTCTGGTTTAGGGTTGCGATCAGGTTCGGCCGCATGCTGGCCTTGCAGAATTCTTGACAGTGCCGGAGCCAGGATCCGGCACTTTTCTACTAATAAGAGGAATGCCCCATGACCACCCTGACTCGTGCCGACTGGGAACAGCGCGCCAAGTCCCTGCAGATCGAAACCCGTGCCTTCGTCCATGGCGAGTACACTAACGCCGTTTCCGGCGCGACCTTCGACTGCATCAGCCCGGTGGATGGGCGCGTGCTGGGTCAGGTTGCCAGCTGTGACCTTGCCGATGCCGAGCTGGCGGTGAAGGACGCACGCGCCGTCTTCGAGTCCGGTGTCTGGTCGCGCCTCGCGCCCACCGCGCGCAAGGAGGTGATGATCCGCTTCGCCGACCTGATCGACGCCCATGGCGAAGAGCTGGCGCTGCTGGAAACCCTGGACATGGGCAAGCCGATCAGCGACTCGCTGAACATCGACGTCTCCAGCGCCTCCCGTGCCATCCGCTGGAGCGGCGAGGCCATCGACAAGATCTACGACGAAGTCGCGGCCACCCCGCACAACGAGCTGGGCCTGGTGACCCGCGAGCCGGTGGGCGTGGTGGCCGCCATCGTGCCCTGGAACTTCCCCCTGCTGATGACCTGCTGGAAGCTCGGCCCGGCGCTGTCCACCGGCAACTCGGTGGTCCTCAAGCCGTCCGAGAAGTCGCCGCTGACCGCTATCCGCATCGCCCAGCTGGCCATCGAGGCCGGCATTCCCGCTGGCGTGTTCAACGTGCTGCCGGGCTTCGGCCACACCGTGGGCAAGGCCCTGGCTCTGCACATGGACGTCGACACCCTGGTGTTCACCGGCTCCACCAAGATCGCCAAGCAACTGATGATCTATGCCGGCGAATCCAACATGAAGCGCGTCTGGCTGGAAGCCGGCGGCAAGAGCCCGAACATCGTCTTCGCCGACGCGCCTGACCTGCAGGCCGCTGCCGAGGCTGCCGCCGGCGCCATCGCCTTCAACCAGGGCGAGGTCTGCACCGCTGGTTCGCGCCTGCTGGTGGAGCGTTCGATCAAGGACAAATTCGTGCCCATGGTGGTCGCGGCGATCAAGACCTGGAAGCCGGGCAACCCGCTGGATCCGGAAACCAACGTCGGTGCGCTGGTCGACACCACCCAGATGAACAACGTGCTGTCCTACATCCAGGCCGGCCATGACGACGGCGCCAAGCTGGTGGCCGGCGGCAAGCGCGTGATGGAAGAGACCGGCGGCACCTACGTCGAGCCGACCATCTTCGACGGCGTGGATAACGCCATGCGCATCGCCAAGGAAGAGATCTTCGGCCCGGTGCTTTCGGTCATCGCCTTCGACGACGTGGCGGATGCCATCGCCATCGCCAACGACACCGTCTACGGCCTGGCCGCTGCGGTCTGGACCAGCAACCTGTCCAAGGCCCACCTGACCGCCAAGGCGCTGCGCGCCGGCAGCGTCTGGGTCAACCAGTACGACGGTGGCGACATGACCGCGCCCTTCGGCGGCTTCAAGCAGTCGGGCAACGGCCGCGATAAGTCGCTGCACGCGTTCGACAAGTACACCGAGCTGAAATCCACCTGGATCAAGCTCTGAAAAAGGGCGGCATGACCGCCTGACAAGGTCCGCCTTCCTTCGGGAGGCCGGCTCCCCTGGAGCCACACCTGCGGCCGGGTTTCCTTCACAGGAGCCCGGCCGCTTTTGCTTTTCTGCCTGCCAGAATCCCCCGGGATGCTGGCCTATGGAATGGAGGACACCGCCATGCGTTGGGGGACCTACTTCGCCGTCTGCGGCGCAGTGATCAGCATTGGGCTCGCGCTGGGCGTGACCATGCCCCTGGTCTCGTTGCGCCTGGAAAGCTGGGGCTATGACGCCTTCGCCATCGGCGTGATGGCCGGCACCCCGGCGGTGGGCGTGCTGCTCGGCGCTTCCCTGGCAGGGCGCCTCGCCGCGCGCTTCGGCACCACTCCCCTGATGCAGCTGTGCCTGCTGGTCAGCGCCGTCTCGGTGGCGATGCTGGCGCTGGTGCAGAGCTACCCCATCTGGCTGGCCCTGCGCCTGTTCATCGGCGTGGCGCTGACGGTGGTGTTCATCCTCGGCGAGAGCTGGATCAACCAGTTGGCCGTGGAAAAATGGCGCGGGCGCCTGGTGGCGTTGTATGGCACCGGCTACGCCCTGAGCCAGCTGTCCGGGCCGCTGCTGCTCAGCGTGCTGGGTACCGGCAACGACCTCGGCTTCTGGACAGGCACCGGCCTGCTGGTAGGCGGCTCGCTGTTGCTGCTGGGGCGCACCGGCGCGCCCAGCGTGGACGCCCACAGCGCCTCGGGGCGCGGCCTGCTGACCTTCTGCGCACGGTTGCCGACCATCGCCTGGGCGGTGGTGCTGTTCGCCGCCTTCGAGGCGATGATGCTGACCCTGCTGCCCATCTACGGCCTGCGCCAGGGCTTCAACCAGGAAGTGGCGTTGCTGATGGCCAGCGTGGTGGTGGTCGGCGATGCTGCCTTGCAGTTGCCCATCGGCCTGCTGGCGGACCACATGTCGCGGCGCACGCTGTTCCGCGGCTGCGGGCTGGCCCTGCTGCTGTCCAGCCTGAGTATTCCCCTGTTCCTGCACACGCCGCTGATCTGGCCGATCTGGGTGATATTCGGTGCCAGCGCGGGCGGGCTCTTCACCCTGGCGCTGATCCTTATCGGCGAGCGCTACCGGGATGACGAGCTGGTCCGCGCCAACGCCCATGTCGCCCAGCTCTGGGGCATCGGCTGCCTGATCGGCCCGCTGGTCACCGGTGCCGCCAGCCAGTGGATCAGCGGCCATGCACTGCCGTTGATGATGGCCATCGGTGCAGCCGGCTTCGTCTGGCTGGCCTGGACCCGCGAGCTGTTCGACGACGAGGGTCGCGAGCCGGCCGTGACCGGCAACCCCTGATTCAGAGCATCCGCTCCAGGCCCACGCGCTCGGCGAACCAGGCATTGAAATGCCGCCACAGGCTGCCCGGCTCCTGCCGCAGCACCTGCTGGCGGCCGCCCTCCTCCGTCACCCATTCCATACCGCCGTCCGGCCGCAGGCGCACCTGGTAGCTGCGCCCGGGGCTCATGCCCTCCAGGGCCAGGCGGCGCAGGTGTGCGCTCAGTTCCAGGCTGTCGATCAGCACGCCGACCTCGGTGTTCCACAGCACCGAGCGCGGGTCGAAGTTGAAGGAGCCGATGAAGGCGTGGCGCTGGTCGAGGATCATCGCCTTGCTGTGCAGGCTGGAGTTGGAGGAGCCGCTGAAGCTGTACTCGCCGCTGCCGGCGCCATCTCCGGCCTGGCGACGCAGCTCGAACAAGCGGACGCCATGCTCCAGCAGCCGCTGGCGATAGGGTGCGTAGCCGCCATGCACGGCGGGCACGTCGGTGGCCTCCAGGGCGTTGGTCAGCAGGCGGATGTCGACGCCGGCGTCGGCCTTGCCGACCAGGTAGTCCATGCCCTCCCGGGCGGGCACGAAGTAGGCCGAGATCAGCACCAGGTCCTGCTTCACCCCGGCCAGCACCGGTTGCAACTGGTTGGCCAGGAGCAGGTGCGGATCGGGCGTGCCGCTGGCCAGCACCTTGCTCGGCGCGTCCCACAGGGCGCTGGCCGGTGCCCAGATCAGTTCGCGCAGCCAGAGGTCGATGCGCGGGTCATCGCGGTAGGTGTGCAGCCGCTCGTACAGGGTCTTCTGCTGCACCCGCGCTTCGGCCAGGTAGCCCCGCAGGCGCTGGCGCGCCTCGTCCAGCTCCTGGCGCTGCGGCTGGCGCCAGAGGAACTGCTGGATGGGCTTGCTCAGCGCGCTGTTCCAGTACTGGTCGAAGCTCTGCCCCAGCTGCTCCGCCACCGGGCCGATGGCCAGCAGGTCGATGTCGGTGAAGTGGAGGCTGGGCTCGGCGTCGAAGTATTCGTCCCCCAGGTTGCGCCCGCCGACTATGGCCGCCGCGTTGTCGGCCAGCCACAGCTTGTTGTGCATGCGCCGGTGCTGCTGGCCCAGGTCCAGCGCCCGGCCGAGGGTCCGCGTGACGCCGGTGACGCGGCCGAGGTGCAGGGGGTTGAACAGCCGCACCTGGATATTCGGGTGCGCGGTCAGCAGCGCGATGCTGGCGTCGCGACCGTCGCTGCTGGTGTCGTCGAGCAGCAGGCGCACACGCACGCCACGGTCGGCGGCGCGTAGCAGTTCGTCGAACAGGGCGCGGGTGGAGAGGCCGTCATGGACGATGTAGTACTGCAGGTCGAGGCTGCTGCGGGCCGAGCGGATCAGCTCGGCGCGGGCGCTGTACGCCTCGTTGCTGGCGGGCAGCAGGCGGAAGCCGGAGTGCCCCGGGTGTTCTGCAGCCAGTGCCTGCAGGCGCCGGCCGAAGGGTGACTCGGCAGCGGCGATCGCCTGGCTGGGCGGTGCCGGGGGCGGGCTGGCGCAGCCGGCGAGTGCGGCCAGCAGGCAGATGAATAGTAGGGGGATGCGCACGTCGGCCTCCGACTCGCCGGGTCCTTGAGCTCAGACGCCAGCGCAGCCGGAAGATTCAGGCAGCCCGCGCCTGGCGCGGGCCGAGGGTCATTTCGCCAGGCTGTTGCCGACGCTTTCCTTGATCCGATACCAGAGCATGCCGAGGGCCAGCAAGGGCGAACGCAGCAGCTTGCCGCCGGGGAAGGTGATGTGCGGCACCTTGGCGAACACGTCGAAACCGTTGCTCTGCTCGCCGCTGATGGCCTCGGCCAGCAGCTTGCCCGCCAGGTGGGTGGCGTTGACCCCGTGGCCCGAGTAGGCCTGGGCGAAGTAGACGTTGGGTTGGTCCGGCAGGCGGCCGATCTGCGGCAGGCGGTTGGCACCGATACCGATCATCCCGCCCCACTGGTAGTCGATGCGCACATCGGCCAGTTGGGGGAAGACGTCCAGCATCTTCGGCCGCATATAGGCGGCGATGTCCGCGGGGTCGCGGCCGGAATAGTGGCAGGCGCCGCCGAACAGCAGGCGGTTGTCGGCGGAGAGGCGGTAGTAGTCCAGGGCCACGCGCTGGTCGCATACCGCCATGTTCTGCGGCAGCAACTGCCGGGTGAGCGCCTCGGGCAATTGCTCGGTGGCGATCACGTAGCTGCCCGCCGGCAGCACCTTGCCGCCGAGTGTGGGGTTGAGGTCGTTGAGGTAGGCGTTGCAGCCGAGCACCAGGGTCTTCGCGCGGACCTGGCCCTGGGCGGTATGCACCTTCACTTCCGGGCCGTAATCGATGCGCAGTACCGCCGAGTGCTCGAAGATGCGCACGCCCAGCGAGCTGGCGGCGGCGGCTTCGCCCAGGGCCAGGTTGAGCGGGTGCAGGTGGCCGGAACCCATGTCGATCAGGCCGCCGGCGTAGCGATCGGAGCCCACCACGCTGCGCATCTCGCCCGGTTGCAGCAGGCGCATTTCGTGGCGGTAGCCAAGGCTCTTCAGGTCTTCCAGGTCTTCGGCGAAGCCGGCGAGGTCACGGGCGGTATTGGCCAGGTCGCAATAGCCCCAGGTCAGGTCGCAGTCGATGGCGAACTCTTCCACCCGCTGGCGAACCAGCTCCACCGCCTCCAGGCCCATCAGCTTGAGGGCGCGGACGCCGTCCTTGCCCACCACCGATTCGAAGTGCTCGACATCGTGGCCGACGCCGCGGATCAGCTGGCCGCCGTTGCGCCCGCTGGCGCCCCAGCCGACCTTGTGCGCTTCCAGCAGCACCACCGAGAAGCCGCGCTTGGCCAGTTCGATGGCCGTGTTCAACCCGGAGAAGCCACCACCGACGACGCAGACGTCGGCCACCTCCTCGCCCGCCAGGGGCGGATGTTCGATACGACGGTTGGCGGTCGCGGCGTAATAGGAGGGGGCGTGCTGGTCGCTGTGGACCGGATGGCGAACGCGGGCGTTCATGTGCGGAATCCTGATTATTATGTTTGGAAAATTTGACGGAGGATAAGCACGAAGCACGCCAACCGCCAAGGGGCGCCCAGGAAAAATCCCTGTGCCTCGCAGGCAACTATCGGCAAGGGGCGTCGGCGCTCCCGGGTTCATTCGGGAATGGGCAGGTTGAGGGATTCCTTGACCTCTTCCATCACGATGTAGGACTTCGACTCGCGCACGTGCGGCAGCTTCAACAGGATGTCGCCGAGCAGCTTGCGGTAGGAGGCCATTTCGTTGATCCGCGCCTTCACCAGGTAGTCGAAATCGCCGGAAACCAGGTGGCATTCGAGTACATGGGGCAGCTTCAGCACGGCGCGGCGGAAGTCCTCGAACGTATCGCCGGACTTGTAGTCCAGGCTGATCTCGACGAACACCAGCAGGCTCGCCTTGAGGTGCTGCGGGTTCAGCCGGGCGTTGTAGCCCATGATGATCCCCTCGCGCTCCAGGCGACGTACGCGTTCGGTGCAGGGGGTGGTGGACAGGCCTACCCGTTCGCCCAGCTCGGTGAAGGAGATACGTCCGTCTTCCTGGAGAATTCGTAAAATATTCCGGTCTATCTTGTCTAACTCACGACGCGATTGATGCTGGGTACGCATGGTGGATGCCCCTCCGCAAAAGCCGTATTGGCCAAGAATTATCGCCAAATATAGCTGGCTATATAGTGAATATCACTGGGGCGCTCTTCATATACTGCGCGGCATCTACGCTCAAAATAACAAACGCAGCGGTTACCCCGTTTGCGCTGGAGGCAGACATGCGAGTGATGGTGCTGGGCAGCGGTGTGATCGGTACGGCGAGTGCCTACTATCTGGCCCGGGAAGGCTTCGAAGTCGTGGTGGTCGATCGGCAGAGCGCCGTCGCCATGGAAACCTCCTTCGCCAACGCCGGCCAGGTCTCCCCTGGCTATGCCTCGCCCTGGGCCGCTCCCGGCGTGCCGCTGAAGGCCATCAAGTGGCTGCTGCAGAAGCACGCGCCCCTGGCCATCAAGGCCACTGGCGACATCGGCCAGTACCTGTGGATGGCGCAGATGCTGCGCAACTGCACCGCTTCGCGCTATGCCGTGAACAAGGAGCGCATGGTGCGCCTGTCCGAGTACAGCCGCGATTGCCTCGACGAACTCCGTGCCGAAACCGGCATCGCCTATGAAGGCCGCCAGCTCGGCACCACCCAACTGTTCCGCACCCAGGCCCAGCTCGACGCCGCCGCCAAGGACATCGCCGTGCTGGAAAGCTCCGGCGTGCCCTATGAAGTGCTCGACCGCGCCGGCATCGCCCGTGCCGAACCGGCCCTGGCCAAGGTCACCGACAAGCTGGCCGGCGCCCTGCGCCTGCCCAACGACCAGACCGGCGACTGCCAGATGTTCACCACCCGCCTCGCCGAGATGGCCCGTGGTCTGGGCGTGGAATTCCGCTTCGGCCAGGACATCCAGCGCCTGGACTTCGCCGGTGATCGCATCAACGGCGTGTGGATCGACGGCAAGCTGGAGACCGCCGACCGCTACGTGCTGGCCCTCGGCAGCTACAGCCCGCAGCTGCTCAAGCCGCTGGGCATCAAGGCGCCGGTGTACCCGCTCAAGGGCTACTCCCTCACCGTGCCCATCACCAACCCGGACATGGCGCCCGCCTCGACCATCCTCGACGAGACCTACAAGGTCGCCATCACCCGCTTCGACGACCGCATCCGCGTGGGCGGCATGGCCGAGATCGCCGGTTTCGACCTGTCGCTGAACCCGCGTCGCCGCGAAACCCTGGAAATGATCACCGCCGACCTCTACCCCCAGGGCGGCGACCTGGCCCGCGCCGAGTTCTGGACCGGCCTGCGCCCGGCGACCCCGGACGGCACGCCGATCGTGGGCGCGACCCCGTTCCGCAACCTGTTCCTGAATACCGGACACGGTACCCTTGGCTGGACCATGGCCTGCGGTTCCGGCCGCCTGCTCGCCGACCTGATGGCGCGCAAGCGTCCGCAGATCAGCGCCGAAGGCCTGGACATCTTCCGTTATGGCAACACCAAGGAGAGCCAGAAACATGTCACTACAGCGCCTGCGCACTGAAGCCCGCTACAGCGAAATCGTCATCCACAACGGCACCGTCTACCTGGCGGGCCAGCTGGATGAAGCGCTGAACCCGGGCATCGAGCGCCAGACCCGCGAAACCCTGGATGCCGTCGACCGCATGCTCGCCGAGGCCGGTACCGACAAGAGCCGCATCCTCTCGGTGACCATCTACCTGAAGGACATCGACGCGGACTACGCCGGCATGAACGCCGTGTGGGACGCCTGGGTCGCCAAGGGCGCCGCCCCGGCCCGTGCCTGCGTCGAGGCGAAGATGTACTCGCCCGAGGTGCTGGTGGAAATGACCGTGGTCGCCGCCCTGCCCTGAACCCTTGCTCTGCCCGGCGTCCGCGCCGGGTTTTTCATATAACCAGAAGAAGCCTTTGCCATGCGTCCCGCCCGTGCCCTGATCGACCTCGAAGCGCTGCGCCACAACTACCGTCTCGCCCGCGAAGCCACCGGTGCCAAAGCACTGGCCGTGGTCAAGGCGGATGCCTACGGGCATGGCGCGGTGCGTTGCGCCCAGGCGTTGCAGGCGGAAGCCGACGGTTTCGCCGTGGCCTGCATAGAGGAAGCACTGGAGCTGCGCGATGCCGGCATCGTCGGCCCCATCCTGCTGTTGGAAGGTTTTTTCGAGGCCGATGAGCTGTCGCTGATCGAGCGCTACGACCTCTGGTGCGTGGTGCATTCCACCTGGCAACTCGAGGCCATCGAACGCGCCAGCCTGAGCCGCCCGCTGACGGTGTGGCTGAAGATGGACTCGGGCATGCACCGCGTGGGCCTGCACCCGGCGGAATACCGTGACGGTTACCAGCGCCTGATGGCCAGCGGCAAGGTCGGCAAGATCGTGCTCATGAGCCACTTCGCCCGTGCCGACGAACTGGACAGCGACAGCGCCGCCGAGCAGGTGGCGGTCTTCGAGCAGGCCCGTGCCGGCCTCGCCGCCGAGATCAGCCTGCGCAACTCGCCCGCCGTGCTCGGCTGGCCGCAGGTGCCGAGCGACTGGGTGCGCCCCGGCATCATGCTCTACGGCGCAACGCCCTTCGAGCAGGCCCATGAGCTGGCCTCGCGCCTGAAACCGGTGATGACCCTGGAGTCCAAGGTCATCAGCGTGCGCGAACTGCCCGCCGGCCAGCCGGTCGGCTACGGCGCGCGCTTCATCACCGAGCGCCCGACCCGCGTCGGCGTGGTCGCCATGGGTTATGCCGACGGCTATCCCCGCCATGCGCCCACCGGCACCCCGGTGGCCATCGACGGGCAGCTGTCGCGGCTGATCGGCCGGGTGTCCATGGACATGCTCACCGTCGACCTCACCGACCTTCCCCAGGCCGGGCTCGGCAGCCGGGTCGAGTTCTGGGGCAGCCAGGTCCTGGCCAGCGATGTCGCCATCCAGGCCGGCACCATTCCCTACCAGATCTTCTGCAACCTGCGCCGGGTGCCGTTGATCTACCGCTGAAGCGGCTCTTAAAGAGCCATCTACGCAGCTGATGATGGTTCAAATAATTGATTTTCCTCGGGGTTTTCCGGGGTGGTGAAAGTTTGCGCAGGATTTACGGCCGAAGTGTTGTAAATACTGAACGCTGGCCGCATCATACGGCCACCGTGACCACCCCCCTCAACAAGAATCCCAAGGAGGATCCCACCATTGGACGTCGGTGTTCGACTGCAATCCATCCGCAAGCTCAAAGGCCTCTCCCAGCGTGAACTCGCCAAACGTGCAGGCGTAACAAACAGCACGATTTCCATGATCGAAAAGAACAGCGTCAGCCCCTCCATCAGTTCGCTGAAGAAGGTGCTCGGGGGCATCCCCATGTCGTTGGTGGAGTTCTTTTCCCTCGATCTGGAACAGGACAGCCAGACCCAGGTGGTCTACCGGGCTTCCGAACTTACCGATATCTGCAGTGGTGCGATCACCATGAAGCTGGTGGGCAAGGCCCATCCGAGCCGCGCGATCGCCTTCCTCGACGAAACCTACCCGCCGGGCACCAACACCGGTGACGAGATGTACGCCCATGAGGGCGAAGAGGCCGGGATGCTGGTAGAGGGCCGTCTCGAGCTCACCGTCGGCAACGAGCTGTTCATCCTCGAGCCGGGCGACAGCTACTACTTCGAAAGCAGCAAGCCGCACCGTTTCAGCAATCCCTTCGATGTTCCGGCCCGTTTGATCAGCGCGACCACACCGGCCAACTTCTAGTCCGTTCCAGCCTCCGGCGCGTGGCTTCGTGAGCCACTGCGCGGTCTTCACCCGAGCCGGTCATCGGACCGGCGCCGGCATGCTAGGTTTGCGCACGCGTCGCCGCAAAGGCGGCGTGCTCATCCACTCAAGGCCGTGCCCAGCGCAACGGCGCATGACAAGGAAGGTCCCGTGGCTGCCTCGAACAAATGGTTGATGTCCTCGCTCGCCTATTACCTGGACTTCTTCACCGCTCCGCTCTTCATCCTCATCGCCCTGTTCGTCGGCCCGATCCTGCCCTGGCAACTGTTGGCCGGCCTGTTGCTGTGGTCGCTCGTCGAGTACGGGGTGCATCGCTTCCTGTTCCACTCGCTGTATCGCCGTGAACACTGGACCCACCATCTCGACGTGCTGGCGTTCATCGGTATCTCCAGCTGGAAGACCAGCGCGGTCTATGCGCTGCTGCTGCCGTTGTGTGCCTACCTGGGGCTGGCGTCGCTGTTCGCCGGGCTGGTTGCCGGCTACTTTCTCTATATCTCGCTGCACTACGTGATGCACCGCCCCGGGCATCGGTTCTACCGTTTCATCCCCGGGCTGGTGTTCAACCACGACCTGCACCACCAGAAGGGCGTGGAGAAGAACTTCGGGGTTTCCTCGCCGCTCTGGGACCACGTCTTCGGCACCTATGTGCGCGTGGTGGAGAGAGCGAAGGTTTCGGGCTGATCGGCCTCTGGTCGCAAGGCGCTCATGCTTTAGTCGTGCGACAAGTAGGGTTGTTTCAGCATGGCGGGCTAACCGTTATACTGGCGCCCGCCCGCGAAACCGTGGCCGCGGGCGTCACTAGCCAGGATGAGGGTGTAAGGGTGAACCTGATAAATAAGATGCTGGCAGCGCATGTTGCCGTATTGGCCCTTTGGGCTGTTAGCGCCCAGGCCGCGACCGATGACGCCATCGCCGAGCGTATCAAGCCGGTAGGCGAAGTCTGTGTCCAGGGCCAGGAATGCAAGGGTGTGGAAGCTGTAGCAGCCTCCGCAGGCGGCGGCGCCAAGACGCCGGACGACATCATCGCCAAGCACTGTGGCGCTTGCCACACCGCCGGCGTTCTCGGCGCTCCGAAGATCGGCGACACCGCCGCCTGGAAAGAGCGTGCCGACCACCAGGGCGGCCTCGACGGCATCCTGGCCAAGGCCATCACCGGTATCAACGCAATGCCGCCGAAAGGCACCTGCGCCGACTGCACCGATGATGAGCTGAAAGCGACCATCAAGAAGATGTCCGGCCTGTAACAGGGACCCGGCATCAACGAAAAAGCCGCCCTCGGGCGGCTTTTTCGTGTCTGGCTGCTGCGGCTTATTGTCGCAGCGCCGGGCACTCAATCGATAAAGGTCACGGTGCCGTTGGCCAGGGATTGGACCCGCGCCAGGGACTCGACCCGGTAGCCTTCGCTTTCCAGCAGGGTGCGGCCTTCCTGGAACGACTTCTCGATGACGATGCCCATGCCGGCGATGCTCGCGCCTGCCTGGCCGATCAGGTCGATCAGCGCCTTGGCGGCGTGGCCGTTGGCGAGGAAGTCATCGATCACCAGCACGTGGTCGGATGCCGTCAGGTGCTTGGCGGAGATGGCGATGGTGCTCTCGGTCTGCTTGGTGAAGGAGAACACCTTGGAGATCAGCAGGTCGTTCTTCAGCGTCAGCGACTGGAACTTGCGGGCGAAGATCACCGGGATGCCCAGCTCAAGGCCGGCCATCACCGCCGGGGCGATGCCCGAGGCTTCGATGGTGACGATCTTGGTGATGCCCTGGCCACGGAAGCGTTCGGCGAATTCATGGCCGATGTGCTTCATGAGCTGCGGGTCGATCTGGTGGTTGAGGAAGGCGTCTACCTTCAGCACCTGGTCGGAAAGCACGATGCCTTCGGAGAGGATCTTTTCTTTGAGAATGTTCACGGGAGGGGCTTCCTGCGAAGCTGCTGTCGCTGATGAAGCGCGGCATTCTACCTCGGCGCGGGGGCATCGCGCGATGCCCTTCTGACAGATCGCGCCACGGCCCCCGGTTGCCCGTTGGACAGCGGCCTCAGGGCTTCTTGAGCATGGCGCGGATGTCCGCCAGCGCCGTGTTGCCGCGCACCGCCTTGACCTCCACCGGCGTGTCTTCCATGCCTTCCCATTGCAGGTCTTCCTGGGGCAGTTCGTCGAGGAAGCGGCTCGGCGAGCAATCGATGATCTCGCCGTACTGCTTGCGCTTGGCGGCGAAGGTCATGGCCAGGTTCTGCCGGGCACGGGTGATGCCGACATAGGCCAGCCGGCGCTCCTCCTCGATGGTGTCGGCCTCGATGCTGGAGCGGTGCGGCAGGATGTCTTCCTCTACGCCCATGATGAACACATAGGGGAATTCCAGGCCTTTGGACGCGTGCAGGGTCATCATCTGCACGCCATCGGCGCCCTCTTCCTCTTCCTGCTGGCGCTCGAGCATGTCGCGCAGCACCAGCTTGGCGATGGCTTCCTCGATGGTCATCTCGCCTTCTTCGTCGCGCTCCAGGGTGTTCTTCAGGGCGTCGATGAGGAACCAGACGTTGCCCATGCGGAACTCGGCGACCTTGTCGCTGGAGGCGTTCTGGCGGATCCAGTTCTCGTAGTCGATGTCCATCACCATGCTGCGCAGGGCGGCGATGGGGTCGGTCTGCGCGCAGTCCTGGCGGACCTTGTCCATGAAGCGCTTGAAGCGCTGCAGGCGCTCGGTGTAGCGGCTGTCCAGGTGCTCGCCGAGGCCGATCTCGTCGGCGGCGGCGTACATCGAGATCTTGCGCTCGGTGGCGTAGTTGCCGAGTTTTTCCAGGGTGGTGGAGCCGATCTCGCGGCGCGGCACGTTGATGACCCGGAGGAAGGCGTTGTCGTCGTCCGGGTTCACCAGCAGGCGGAAGTAGGACATCAGGTCCTTCACTTCCTGGCGGCCGAAGAAGCTGGTGCCGCCCGACAACCGATAGGGAACCTGGTGGTGCTGCAGCTTCAGCTCCATCAGCTTGGCCTGGTGGTTGCCGCGGTAGAGGATGGCGAACTGGCTGTAGGGCCGCTCGGTCTTCAGGTGCAGCGTGAGGATCTCCATGGCGATGCGCTCGGCCTCGGCGTCCTCGTTGCGGCAGCGGATCACCCGGATCGGGTCGCCGACGCCCATCTCGCTCCACAGCTGTTTCTCGAACACGTGGGGGTTGTTGGCGATCAGCACGTTGGCGCACTTGAGGATGCGGCTGGTGGAGCGGTAGTTCTGCTCCAGCATCACCACCTTCAGCGAAGGGAAGTCCTCCTTCAGCTGCATCAGGTTCTCCGGCCGCGCGCCCCGCCAGGCGTAGATCGACTGGTCGTCGTCGCCCACCACTGTGAACTGCGCGCGGTGCTGCACCAGCATCTTCACCAGCAGGTACTGGCTGGCGTTGGTGTCCTGGTATTCGTCCACCAGCATGTAGCGCACGCGCTGCTGCCATTTTTCGAGGATGTCCGGGTTTTCCTGGAACAGCTTCACCGGCAGCAGGATCAGGTCGTCGAAATCGACCGCGTTATAGGCCTTTAGAGTGCGCTGGTAGTGCAGGTAGACCACCGCTGCCGTCTGCTCCTTGGGGTTGCGCGCGTTGGCCAGCGCCTCCTCGGGCAGGATCAGGTCGTTCTTCCAGGAGCCGATGTAGTTTTTCACCTCATCGGCGCCATCGTCCCCGGCGTACTCCTTCTGCATGATGTCCGTCAGCAGCGCCTTGATGTCCGTCTCGTCGAAGATCGAGAAGCCCGGCTTGTAGCCCAGCCGCGCGTGTTCCTTGCGGATGATGTTCAGGCCCAGATTGTGGAAGGTGGACACCGTCAGCCCACGACCTTCGGCGCCGTGCAGCAGGGTGCCGACGCGGGCCTTCATCTCGCGGGCGGCCTTGTTGGTGAAGGTCACGGCGACGATGTACTGGGCGCGGATGCCGCATTGCTGGACGAGGTAGGCGATCTTGCGGGTGATCACGCTGGTCTTGCCGGAGCCGGCACCGGCGAGCACCAGGAGCGGGCCGCCGACATAGTTCACGGCTTCCTGCTGCCGGGGATTGAGTCGGGACATGCGGGTCGATTTTTCGCGGGGAAATGGCCGCGCATTCTAACAGGCCGGCCCCGATCTGCCGATGCGCGCCGAACAGTGTGACGTAGCGCCCTTTGGTGAAGCTTGGCGCTTGGATATTTCGAGCCATCAAGTACGATTGTTCCGACACACACTGTTGATGGCTGTTCACATTTGGCGCAAAGTTCGCCAAGTCGCCTCAAGAGCGCACTTAAAAGAACGACGTCGATCACGACGCGAATTGGGCAAGTTGCCCACTGTTTTTGTGACCCCGGGGAGGTCATTTGTCCGCGCTTGCCGAGCCCATGCGCATGCTCCTGCTGGCGGAATCGCCTGGCTGGGCGGAATCCTTACGCGAGCTGCTCAGCTCGCTGGGCAGCCTTTCACCCCTGATCACCGCCCCCTCCTGGGAGGCTGCCAGCAGCCTGTTCGATGACAGCGAGGGCGGCTTGCTGCTTTGTACCCCGCAATTGCTGCCGGCCCCCGGGCGTTGCCACCTGCCCACCATCCTGCTGCTGGAACAGGAGCCCGATGAAGCACCGGCCGGCGTCTGCGATTGGCTGGTGCGTGACCAACTGGGCCTCGACGTGCTGCGCCGCAGCCTGCGCTACATGCGCGAGCGCAGCACCTTGCAGAACACCCTGCAGAGCCTCGCCGAGCAGGACCCGCTCACCGGCATCGCCAACCGCCAGGGCTTCCAGACCCTGCTGGCAGCGCGCCTGGCCGAATTCGCCGGGCGCGGCCTGGCCCTCGGCCACCTGGACCTGGACAACTTCCGCCACGCCAACGACGCCCTCGGCTACCAGGCCGGCGACCGCCTGATCCTCCAGGTGGTGGCGCGGCTCAAGGGCGAGCTGGCTGCCGGCGACCAGCTGGCCCGCCTGGGCAGCGACGAATTCGCCCTGCTGCTGGACACCCGTCGCGACCCATCCCGCGCCGAGAAGGTCGCCGAGCGCATCGCCGAAGCCCTCGGCGAGCCTTACTGGGTCGACGGCGAGAGCCTGCTCATCGGCTGCAGCCTGGGCATCGCCCATGCCCGCTCCGATGAAGGCGCCGACCCGCTGATGTGGCACGCGCACATCGCCATGCAGCAGGCCAAGGCCGTGCAGGGCTGCACCTTCCACGTGTTCGACGAACGCATCAACCGCAGCGCGCGCAGCCTGGCCGACCTGGAAAGCGAGTTGCGCCGCGCCCTGCGCCGCGACGAGCTGGAGCTGCACTACCAGCCCCGGCTGTGCCTGGACACCGGGCGTATCGTCGGCCTCGAAGCGCTGGTGCGCTGGCGCCATGCCGAGCGCGGCCTGCTCTCGCCCAATGAATTCGTGCCCCTGGCCGAGGAAAGCGGGCTTATCGTCCCCCTTGGCTACTGGGTCATCTCCCGGGCCCTGCGCGACATGCAGTGGCTGCGCGGGCGCGGCCTGCCGGCCCTGCACATGGCGGTGAACCTGTCGTTCCGCCAGTTCCAGGACAGCCAGCTGCTACCGACCCTGAACCGCCTCATCAGCGAGCGCGGGGTCGATGCCCAGTGGCTGGAGTTCGAGCTGACCGAGACGGCGGTGATGCGCCGCAGCGAGCAGGTGCAGCAGACCATGCAGGCCCTGGGCAAGGTCGGCGTGCGCTTCTCCCTGGACGATTTCGGCACCGGCTTCTCGTCCTTCGTCCACCTCAACAGCCTGCCCATCACCCTGCTGAAGATCGACAAGAGCTTCGTCGGCGGCATGCAGGATCGCCCCGAGAACCGCCAGCTGGTACGCGCGATGATCAACCTCGCGCACAACCTCAACCTGGAGGTGGTGGCCGAAGGGGTGGAAACCGCCGAGCAACTGGCCCTGCTGCGCCAGTTCGGTTGCGACCAGGTGCAGGGCTACTGGATCAGCAAGCCGCTGCCCCTGGCCGACCTGGCGCGCTTCCTGGTATTCGGCGTGCGCCAGCCGCTGTTCAGCAGCCAGCCCAACCTCTAGCGTCTCCCGCTCAGCCCGCCTTGCAGGCGCTGCCGAGCGGTGCCTGCGGGCGCAGCATGCGCAAGGTCTTCCACTCGAACCCCAGGGTCAGCCCGACGGCGGCGCAGGCCAGGCCCGACGCCAGGCCCCACCACACGCCCTGGGCACCCATTCCCATGGGGAAGGCCAGCAGCCAGGCGGCGGGCGCGCCCACCAGCCAGTAGCAGCCGAGGCCGACGAGGAAGGTGGTCTTGGCGTCCTTGAGGCCGCGGATGGCGCCCATGGCGATGGTCTGGATGCCGTCGAACAGCTCGAACAGCGCGGCGATGGCCAGCAGGCTCACCGCCAGGGCGACCACCTCCTGGTACTCGCCGGCGTTGCGGTCGAGGAACAGCCCCACCACCCATTCCGGCGCCAGCCAGAACAGTGCGGCGAAGCTCAGCATGCAGCCGGCGCCCACGGCGATGCCCAGGCGCCCGGCGCGGCGTGCGTCTTCCAGGCGGCCGGCGCCGAAGTGCTGGCCGATGCGGAAGGTCACCGCGTAGGAGATGCCCACCGGCACCATGAAGGCCACGTACACCGACATGATCGCGATCTGGTGCGCCGCCAGCGACAGGCTGCCCAGGGCGCCCATGCACAGTGCGGCGAAGGCGAAGAGGCCGGACTCCACCGCATAGGTGCCGCCAATGGGCAGACCCAGGCGCAGCAGCTCGCGCAGGTCGTCCAGGCGCGGCTGGAACAGGCCCTGGCGCAGGGAGTAGGCGGCGTAGGCCGGGTGGCGGGTGACATGCCAGGCCAGCAACAGCGCCATGACGTTCATCACCAGGGCGGTGACCAGGCCGATGCCGGCCAGGCCCAGCGAAGGCAGGCCGAACCAGCCGTGGATCAGCATGTAGTTGAGGGCGAAGTTGGCCAGCGCGCCGCCGATGCTGATGGCCATCACCGGGCCGGGCCGGCCGATGGCGCTGGTGAAGCCGCGCAGGGCCATGAAGCTCATGTAGCCGGGCAGGGCGAACACCAGGGTGGAGAGGAAGCGCATGCCGCCTTCGATGTTGTGGGCCTCCTGGCCGAACAGTGTCAGCAGCGGGCCGAGGTTCCACAGCAGCAGCCCGGCGCCCAGGGCCAGGCCCCAGCCGAGCCACAGGCCGGCCTGGGTCAGGCGCGCGGCGCCGGCGATGTCCCCCGCGCCGTGGCGGATGGCGACCAGGTTGCCCACGGCGGCGATCACCCCGACGCAGAAGATCGACACGAAGGAATAGCTCGCCGCGCCCAGGCCGCCGGCTGCCAGCTCCGCCGGGCCGAGCAGGCCCATCATCACCGTGTCGGTGAACACCATCAGCACGTTGGCCAGCTGCGCCGCGATCAGCGGGCCGGCGAGGCGGAGGATGGCCAGGAGTTCGGAGCGGATCTGCTGTGGCATGAGTCTGGATCACTTGTCATGGCGGGCCCGAAAACGCATCGGGCCAGAGACGATGGATTCTCCAGCGCTTGAATCCGCGCCACAAAGGGAAAAAAATGATGCCTTCCATGATTCTGACTCATGAATGGGCTCAACCATGACGCGCCGCTTGCCTCCGCTCTACGCCCTGCGTGCCTTCGAAGCCGCGGCGCGCCATGCCTCCTTCACCCGTGCCGCCGAGGAGCTGGCCATCACCCAGAGTGCGGTGAGCCGGCATATCCGCACCCTGGAGGAGCACTTCGCCTGCCGCCTGTTCGAGCGCAAGGGCCGCAGCCTCCAGCTCACCGAGCCGGCGCGGATGATCCTGCCCGGCCTGCGCGAGGGGTTCGATTCCCTGGAGCGCGCCTGCGCCACGCTGCGGGTGGACGACAGCATCCTCTGCCTCAAGGCGCCCTCGACACTGACCATGCGTTGGTTGCTGGCGCGGCTGTCGCGCTTCCGCCTGCAGAACCCGGACGTGGAGGTGCAGCTGACCAGCGCCTGGATGGATGTGGACAAGGTCGACTTCAACCACGAGCCCTTCGATTGTGCGGTGCTGCTGAGCAGCGGCGGCTTCAGCGATGAATGGGAGAGTGTCGAGCTGTTCGCCGAATGGCTGATCCCGGTCAGCGCGCCCTCGGCAGCCGCCGAGGGGCCCTGGGACCTGGCGCGCCTGCGTGGCGCCGAGCTGCTGCACCCCACGCCGGATCGCCGCGACTGGCGGCGCTGGTTGCACGCCATGGGGCTGGAGCAGGACGTGCCGCTCAAGGGCGGCCAGGTGTTCGACACCCTGGAGCTGGGCATAGTCGCGGCGACGCGGGGCTACGGCATCTCCATCGGCGACCTGGTGATGGTCGCCGAGGATGTGGAGGAAGGGCGCATCGGCCTGCCCTGGCCCAGCGCCGTACCCAGCGGCCAGAGCTACTACCTGGTCTGGCCGAAGGCACGCAGCGGCCAGGATCGTCTGCGTCGCCTGCGGGATTACCTACTGGCCGAGGTGGCGGCGATGCGTTTGCCGCCGGTGAGCTTCAAACGCTAGAGCGGCGTGGTTTCCGCTTACAGATTTTTCCGGTGCTTTTGGCAGATGCGTCCTATACCTCAGTAAAGCGGTCAAGTATTCTCGCCGCCCGCCGAAGGAGCCCCAGAAGTTCCTCGTCAGCCCTGCCTGCAAAAAAAACTGGAGAAACCCCATGAACCCGCCCAGGTCACGTATCGCCTGGCAGCTCGCCGCCGCCCTCGCCCTGATCCTCGTGCTGCTGATCAGCGGCAGCACGCTCTTCGCCCTGCGCTCCCTGGACCAGGCCAACCTGGCCACCCGCGAAGAGCACCTGGCCAGCGAGGCGCGCCTGCTCGCCGACCAGCTCAGCACCTTCCACGGCAGCCTGCGTGAAAGCACCCAGCGCCTCGCCAGCCTGTTCGAGCAGCGCTTCGCCAGCGGCCTCGCGGTGCATGCCGACGAGCGCGTGCCGGTCGCCGCGCTGAGCCCGCCGGCCCTCTACCTCAACGGCCAGGTGCTGAACAACGATTTCACCCTGGTGGACGAGTTCCGCCACCTCACCGCCGGCGTGGCCACGGTGTTCGTCCGCGATGGTGCCGACTTCGTCCGCGTCACCACCTCGCTGAACAAGCAGGATGGCACCCGCGCCATCGGCACCGTGCTCGACCACGCCCACCCCGCCTACCAGCGCCTGCTGTCCGGGCAGAACTACGTGGGCCGCGCGCTGCTCTTCGACCGCTACTACATGACCCAGTACACGCCGGTGCGCGACAACGGCGGCCAGGTCATCGCGGTGCTCTTCGTCGGCTTCGACTACACCGATGCGCAGAACGCCCAGTTCGCCAACCTGCAGCGCTTCCGCATCGGCAAGACCGGTTCCCTGGCGCTGATGGACGAGGCCGGCAAGTGGCTGGTGACCCCGGCCGGCGTGCGCCGCCCGGAAGCCATCGGCGACACCCTCGCCGCGTTGGCCCGCGAGCCCGGCCATGGGCGCTTCTGGAGCGATGGCGAAGAGGATTTCTTCAGCGTTGCCGTGTCCTTCGCCGATGGCCCCTGGCAGGTGGTAGCGAGCATGCCCAAGGCGGAAATCCGCGAGGTGACCTGGAGCGTCGGCGGCCAGCTGGCCTTCGGCAGCCTGCTGGCCATGGTGCTGGCGGTAACCTCGGTGATCTGGCTGCTGCGCAAGCGCCTGCGTCCGCTGGGCGAGCTGGTGGAGCAGGCCCGGGCGCTGGGCGCGGGCGATCTCAGCGTGCGCCTGGATGTATCCAGCAACGACGAGATCGGCGAGCTGGCGCGCAGCTTCAACCAGATGGGCGAGGCGCTGTCGACCATGGTGGCGCACATCCGCAGCTCGGCGCAGCAGGTTGGCAGCCGCTCCCAGGTGCTGTCGGGTCTCTCCAGCGGTGCCTATGAAGGCATGGAGCAGCAGTCCGGCGAGATCAGCAGCATGGCCGGCGCGGTGGAAGAGTTCAGCGCCACCTCGCTGAACATCGCCGACAACATGCGCGCCACCGAGCGCATGGCCAGCGACAACGCCCAGCAGACCCGCATCGGCCAGAGCTCCATGGGCGAGGCCTCCGCGGCGCTGGAGCAGATATCCACAGCCCTCAACGGCACCGCCGAAGTGATCAATACCCTCGGCCAGCGCTCCCAGGAAATCGGCGGCATCGTCGGGGTCATCACCGCCATCGCCGACCAGACCAACCTGCTGGCGCTCAACGCCGCCATCGAGGCGGCGCGTGCCGGCGAGCAGGGCCGCGGCTTCGCCGTGGTGGCCGATGAGGTGCGCAACCTGGCGGCCCGCACCCGCGAGGCGACCACCGAGATCTCCAGCATGATCGGCAGCATCCAGGATGAGACCGCCAGCGCCATCAGCACCATGGAGCACGGCAAGGTGCTGATGCAGGACGGCCTGGAGCGCAACGCCAAGGTTGCCGCCGCCCTGGCGCAGATCGCCCAGCAGAGCACCGCCGCCGGTGAGCAGTTCGCCGCCATCACCACCGCCACCCAGGAGCAGAGCAGCACCGCGACCCTGCTCAGCAGCAACCTGCAGAGCATCGCCCTGGCCAACAGCGAGCAGCGCGAAGTGGTCGCCAACCTGGCGCAGACCGCCCAGGAGCTGGACCGCCTGGCCGAGGAACTGCGCCAGGAAGTGGGGCGCTTCCGCTGAGTCCGGCCGTTCCGCCGCAATGAAAAAGGCGCCCCGATGGGCGCCTTTTCTTTGGGTCGCGTTCTGCCTGGGCGCTCACTCGTTGGTCAGGCTCTCCAGCTCACGGCTGAGGCTGGCCCGGGACAGTTCGCCCATGTGGCTCTTCAGCATGCGCCCCTGGCCGTCGTAGAACAGTGTGGTCGGCAGGCCGTAGGAGCCGGTCAGGGCGCCGAAGCGGTTGCCACCGTCGATCAGCACGTCCTGCACGTCCAGGCCCTGCTCCTGCAGGAAGCGCTTCACGTGCTCGGCGTTCTCGCCCTGGTTGATCAGCACGAAGCGCAGGTCGGGCCGGGCCTGCTGGGCCGCTTGCAGAGCCGGCATCTCGCGGCGGCACGGCGGGCACCAGGTGGCCCAGAGGTTGATCACCAACGGCCGACCATCCAGCTCACGGATATCCACAGGCTTGCCGTCGAGGTCGCTCAGCGCCACGTCCGGCAGTTGGCGGCCGCTCTCCAGGGCTGCCAGCAGCGCGCTGCCTCCGCCCCAGAGCGTGGCGCCCACCAGCAGGGCGATACCCAAGGGCCGGCGCACGGCTGGGTGGCGACGGGCATGGAGAATGCCCACCAGTGCCGCCAGCGCCAGGCCGGGCAGGAGGAGGAAGCCGCCGTCGCGGATATCCAGCACGCGCCAGAGCTCGGCGCGGTACTCGGTGAAATAGAGAGCGACGAAGGCGAGACGCGCCGCCAGCACCCCGGCGACCAGCATGGCGAACAGTGCGCCTTCGGGGTTTGCGCCTCGTTTGCGCCCCAGCCACCAGCCACAGCCGAGGGCGGCGAAGAAGCCCAGGTAGAAAAGCGCCTGGGAGGCGGAAAGGGCGACAGGGCCGATTTGCAGGCTGTTCATCGAGGTGGACCAGGTGGCTTGGCGGGTGGGGCCGCAGTATGCCATCGGCCCTGGCGTGGCCCGGCGGCGCAAGTGTTTCCCTGCTTTACGGGGCTCAGGGCTCGGTGGCCGGGCGGTACTGCAGCGCCTCGGCCAGGTGCTGGCGGGCAATGGCCGGGGTGCCGTCGAGGTCGGCGAGGGTGCGGGCGACCTTGATGATGCGGTGTGCGGCGCGCAACGACAGGCCGAGGCGTTCGCAGGCGTTTTCCAGCCAGCGACGGTCCTCCACCACCAGCGGGCAGTGGCGACGCAGGCCCTGGAGGTCGAGAAACGCGTTGGCGCAGCCCTGGCGATCGAGCTGGCGCTGGCGGGCCTGGGCCACGGTTTTCGCCGCGCTGGCACTGTCCTGGCCGCCGGGCTTGGGGTCGTCCAGGGATGTGGCTTCGCGGGCGACGGTGAGGTGCAGGTCGATGCGGTCGAGCAGCGGGCCGGAGAGCTTGGCGCGGTAGCGCTGGATCTGTTCCGGGGTGCAGCGGCACGGGTTGGTGACGTCGCCCAGGTAACCGCAGGGGCAGGGGTTCATGGCGGCGACCAGTTGGAAGCGCGCCGGGAAGCGCACCCGGTCGTTGGCCCGGGCGATGACGATCTCGCCGTTTTCCAGGGGCTCGCGCAGGACTTCGAGGACCTTTCTGTCGAACTCCGGCAGCTCGTCGAGGAACAGCACGCCCTGGTGGGCCAGGGTGATTTCGCCGGGACGGGGCTTGCTGCCGCCACCCACCAGGGCGGGCCCGGACGCGCTGTGGTGCGGCTGGCGGAAGGGGCGCTGCGGCCAGCTGTCCAGCGGGGTGTTGCTGGCCACCGAGTGGATGGCGGCGACTTCCAGTGCCTCCTGCTCCTGCAAGGGCGGCAGCAGGCCGGGCAGGCGGCTGGCGAGCAGCGTCTTGCCGGTGCCGGGCGGCCCGGAGAGCAGCAGGTTGTGGGCACCGGCGGCGGCCACCAGCAAGGCGCGCTTGGCGGCCACCTGGCCCTGCACTTCGGCCAGGTCCGGGTAGGCGTCGGCGCGGTTCGGCAGGCCGGCGGAGGCATAGGGTTCGAGGGGCGTTTGCCCGGTGAGGTGCGCGGCCAGTTCCAGCAGGTGGCCGACGGCGATCACCCGCAGGCCGCTGGCGAGGCTGGCTTCTTCGGCATTGTCCTTCGGCACCACCAGGGTGCGCCCTGCCGCGCGGGCGGCAAGGGCAGCGGGGAGGACGCCCTGGACCGGGCGCAGCGCACCGGAGAGGGCCAGCTCACCGAGGCATTCCACCTCGTCCAGGCTGGTGGCCGGCACCTGGCCGCTGGCGGCGAGGATGCCGAGGGCCACGGCCAGGTCGAAACGCCCGCCGTCCTTGGGCAGGTCGGCCGGCGCCAGGTTCAGGGTGATGCGCCGCAGCGGGAATTCGAAGCCACTGGTGAGGATGGCGCTGCGCACGCGGTCCTTGCTTTCCTTGACCGCCGCTTCAGGCAGGCCGACCAGGGCCAGGGACGGCAGGCCATTGGTGAGGTGCGCTTCCACGGTTACGGCAGGCGCTTCGACGCCTACCTGGGCGCGGCTGTGAACGAGGGCCAGGGACATGATCGCTCCTTGATCGCGTCACCCGCCCGCCGGGTCACTCGTTCGGCGGAGGGGTGGGCGTGGCTTCCAGCTCGGCGACCTTGGCTTCCAGGGCCTCGAGGCGGGCGCGGGTACGGGCGAGGACGGCCATCTGGCTGTCGAATTCCTCGCGGCTTACCAGGTCGAGCTTGCTGAAGGCGCTTTGCAGCAGGGCTTTGAACTGGGTTTCGAATTCGGCGCGGGGCAGCGGGGTATCACCGCTGAACAAGCGGGAGGCGCGGGCACCGAGGGCGTCTAGCAGGGCTTTGGGCGGCAGCATGATGGGCTTCCATAGTCAGGCGGCGGGCAGTCTACCACGCGGGGTGAATGGCCGATCCCGATGGGCGGCGCACAATTTTTGAGCAATGGCCGTTCGCCGGGTGCGCCATCTTGGTGCGCGATGCCGGGGCATCGTCCGGCCCCGAGGGGGCACACGGCCAGTATCTGCTTGAAAAACTGCGCTTTTGGCGGAGCTGGCAAGCTTTCTGCTTTAGGCCATATGACGCATGCACCGATGCAGTACCGGTGTGTCGGGCGAGGCGGGGGAGTGTTTCGCCGGAAGCGGTTGGTCTGCGTTCGAAGTGGCCGAGCCAGGGCGGTTCGACGCGTTACAAAGCCAGACACTGCGCTTAGACTTGAGCCGGGTTCGTTTTTCCTGGGGCAAGTCCACCAAATACGGGAGAGAGTTTCATGAAGCTAGTCACTGCCATCATCAAGCCGTTCAAACTCGATGACGTGCGCGAGTCGCTGTCCGAGATCGGCGTGCAGGGCATCACCGTTACTGAAGTCAAAGGCTTCGGTCGGCAGAAGGGTCATACCGAGCTGTACCGTGGCGCGGAATACGTGGTCGATTTCCTGCCCAAGGTGAAGATCGATGTCGCCATCGCCGACGATCAACTGGATCGCGTGATCGAGGCCATCACCAAGGCAGCCAACACCGGCAAGATCGGTGACGGCAAGATCTTCGTCGTCAATCTGGAACAGGCCATCCGCATCCGTACCGGCGAAACCGGCACAGACGCGATCTAAGCCTCCGAACCCCAACGCCCCAGGAGAAAACAACATGACTCTGCGTAAAGCCGCAGGGCTAGGAGCCCTTTTGTCCCTCGTTACCCCCGGCCTCGCCATGGCCGCTGACGAGGTCGTGCTGAACAGCGGTGATACCGCGTGGATGCTGACCGCTACCGCGCTGGTGCTGTTCATGACCATTCCCGGCCTGGCGCTGTTCTACGGCGGCATGGTGCGTTCCAAGAACATCCTCTCGGTGATGATGCAGTGCTTCGCCATCACTGGCCTGATCAGCATCCTCTGGGTCGTCTTCGGCTACAGCCTGGCCTTCGACACCACCGGGATGGAACAGGGCGTCGTCAACTTCAACTCCTTCGTCGGTGGCTTCGGCAAGGCCTTCCTGTCCGGCTTGACCGTCGACAGCCTGACCTCCGCCTTCCCTGAAAGCGTGTTCATCACCTTCCAGATGACCTTCGCCATCATCACCCCGGCCCTGATCGTCGGTGCCTTCGCCGAGCGCATGAAGTTCTCCGCGATGCTGATCTTCATCGCCATCTGGTTCACCCTGGTCTACGCGCCGATCGCCCACATGGTGTGGAGCGGCAACGGTGGCCTGATGTGGGACTGGGGCGTACTGGACTTCGCTGGCGGCACCGTGGTGCACATCAACGCCGGTGTCGCCGGCCTGGTGGCCTGCCTGGTACTGGGCAAGCGCAAGGGCTACCCGACCACCCCGATGGCCCCGCACAACCTGGGCTACACCCTGGTCGGCGCCGCCATGCTGTGGATCGGCTGGTTCGGCTTCAACGCCGGCTCCGCCGTCGCCGCCAACGGCACCGCCGGCATGGCCATGCTGGTCACCCAGATCGCCACTGCCGCCGCTGCCCTGGGCTGGATGTTCGCCGAGTGGCTGACCCACGGTAAGCCGAGCGCCCTGGGCATCGCTTCCGGCGTGGTCGCCGGCCTGGTCGCCATCACCCCGGCTGCCGGCACCGTCGGCCCGATGGGCGCCCTGATCATCGGCCTGGCCGCTGGCGTCCTGTGCTTCTTCAGCGCCACCAGCCTGAAGCGCAAGCTGGGCTACGACGACTCCCTGGACGCCTTCGGCGTACACGGCATCGGCGGCATCATCGGTGCCCTGCTGACCGGCGTGTTCGCGGCCCCGGCCCTGGGTGGCTTCGGCGCCGTCGAAGACATCGCCAGCCAGGTGTTCATCCAGTTCAAGGGCGTCGCCTTCACCGTGGTCTACACCGCCATCGTCACCTTCGTGATCCTCAAGGTGCTGGACCTGGTGATCGGCCTGCGCGTCAGCGAAGAGGAAGAGACCGTAGGCCTCGACCTGGCTCAGCACAACGAGCGCGGCTACAACCTGTAAGCGCCATGGCCCGGCTCCGCGCCGGGCCCTGTCGAGGCGGCCATGGGCCGTCGTACCTGGGGCTCTGGCTCGCTCGAGGTCGCTGTCGCCGCAAGGCGTCTGCAGAAGATGCAACACGAGCCGCAAAGGGCGCCCGCAAGGCGCCCTTTGCTTTTTCTGGAGCCGCGCTAGAATGCGCGCCGACGAGTTCGAAGCGGGAGACGTGCATGTGGCAGCAGACCCTGATCAGCCTGCGCGCACGGCCACGCGGCTTTCATCTGGTGACCGATGAGCTGCTGGCGAATTTGCCGGAACTGCGACACTGTCGCGTCGGTCTGTTGCACCTGTGGTTGCAGCACACATCGGCATCACTGACCGTCAATGAAAATGCCGACCCCTCGGTGAGGCGCGATTTCGAGCGATTCTTCAATCGCCTCGTGCCCCAGGGCGAGGGTGGCTACGAACATGACTATGAAGGCCCGGATGACCTTCCGGCGCATTTCAAGTCGAGCCTGCTGGGCTGCCAGCTGATGCTGCCGATACAGGAAGGGCGGCTCGCGCTGGGAACCTGGCAGGGGATATACCTGGGCGAACACCGCGATCATGGCGGCGTGCGCCGGGTTGTCGCCACGCTCAACGGCGAGGCGATCTGATTTTTTCCAGTGGTGTTAGCACGCTGGCGCGGCTGGGCTATAACTAACCTGCTTTGGCAAGACAAGAGGTAGAACATGAGCGACGAAGATCTGGAACAAGACGAGCTCGAGGCATCCGACGAGGATGAGGGCGAGGAGCTTGCGGCGGCCGAAGACAGCGATGACGGCGATAGCGAGAGTGACAGCGAATCCCCAGCGTCCGGCGGCAAGAGCAAGGGCAAGAAGGCGGCGGTAGAAGTCGAAGAACTGCCCAGCATCGAAGCCAAGCAGAAGGAGCGCGATGCGCTCGCGCGGGCCATGGAAGATTTCCTGGCGCGCGGTGGCAAGGTGCAGGAAGTCGAGCCCAATGTGGTTGCCGACCCGCCCAAGAAGCCGGACAGCAAGTACGGCAGCCGCCCCATCTAAGGCCTGCCGTCACATGAAAGAAGCCCGCTATCAGCGGGCTTTTTCATGGCTGTCGATCACTCAGCCCGGGGTGTTCCAGCGGCCGAGCAGGGCCGGCAGCTCGGCCAGGTTGCGTATTTCCGCATCCGGCGCGCTTTCGCCATCCCAGGCCTTGCCCTGGGGGTTGAACCAGATGGCGCGCATGCCGGCGTTACGGGCGCCGTGGATGTCGTCGCTGGGGTGGTCGCCAATGTGCACCGCCTGCGCGGCTGCCACGCCGGCGCGTTTCAGCGCTTCCTCGAACGGATGCGGGTCGGGCTTGCCGATGCCCAGCTCCTCGGCGCACAGGGCGAACTGGAAGTAGTCGGCCAGGCCCAGGCGGCGCACGTCGGCGTTGCCGTTGGTGATCACCGCCAGGCGATAGCGGTTGGCGAGTATCTCCAGGGTCGGGTGCACCTCGGGGAACAGGTCGATGCGGTGACGTGCGTCGAGGAAGACGTCGAAGCCCCGGGTGGCCAGGGTGCCCGCTTCGTCCCGGGGGTAGCCGGCCTCTTCCAGGGCATGGAAGAGGATGCGCTGGCGCAGCTCGCTGAGGCGGTGCTTGAGTGCCGGCTCAGCCGCCAGCAGGCGCGCGCGGATGGCCCACAGGTGCTCGATGGGCACCGGGCCGAGCTTCGGCGCCTGCTGTGCCAGCCATTCACGCAGGGCCGCTTCGGCGCCGTGCATCACGGTGGCGACGTCCCAGAGGGTGTCGTCGAGGTCGAAGGTGATCAGCTGGATGCTCATTCGTCGTTCGCCTTGTTGCGCTTGGCCCGTGGGTGGGCCTTGTCGTAGACCGCTGCCAGGTGCTGGAAATCCAGGTGGGTGTAGATCTGCGTGGTGGAGATGTCGGCGTGGCCGAGCAGCTCCTGCACCGCGCGCAGGTCCTGGGAGGACTCCAGCATGTGGCTGGCGAAGGAGTGGCGCAGCATGTGCGGGTGCAGGTGCTGGCCCAGTTCGCGCACGCCGGCGGCCCGCACACGCAGCTGGATGGCGCGAGGCCCCAGGCGGCGGCCGGTGCGGCCGACGAACACGGCGCCATCCTGTGGGTTGGCCAGGGCGCGCAGTGGCAGCCATTGCTCCAGTGCCTGCCGGGCCATGCGGCCCACCGGCAGTTCGCGCACCTTGTTGCCCTTGCCGTGCACGCGCACGCTGCCGTCATTGAGGTCCAGGCCGTCGAGGTTCAGCCCCACCAGCTCCGAAAGGCGCAGCCCGGAGGAATAGAAGAGTTCGAGGATGGCCTGGTCGCGGCGGGCGATGAAGTCATCTTCCACGGCGCCGTCCAGCAGCTGCTGGGCGCGGTCGGCATCCAGGGTCTTGGGCAGGCGGCGCTCGCCCTTGGGGGCGCTGAGGCCGCTGGCCGGGTCGTGGCGGCAGACGCCTTCACGCACCAGGTAGCGGTAGAGCCCGCGTACCGCCGAGAGCAGGCGCGCCAGGCTGCGGCTCGACTGCCCCTGCTGATGCAGGCGGGCGACCATGCTGCGCAGGGTGCGTGGGTCGAGGGCGGGCCAGTCGGCGATGGCGAAGGTCTCGCACAGGGCGACGACCTTGCCCAGGTCACGGCGGTAGCCGTCGAGGGTGTGGGGCGAGACCTGGCGTTCGCTGCGCAGGTGTTCGATGTAGCGGTCCAGATCGGCGTTCATCCGTCTACTCCTGCCGCTGTGCGTCGCCCGCCGCTTACCTCACGGAGCGCAGCGGGGAGGCGAAGAGGGGCAGCACGCGGGCCAGGACTTCGGCGATGTAGCCGAGGAACAGGGTGCCCAGCGAGCTCTTGTAGTGCTGCGGGTCGTGGCTGCCGATGGCGAGGACGCCATGCTGGCCCTGATGGTTGAGGGACACCACGGCGGCGGAGCCGACCTTGGGGCCTTCGTCCTTGCCGAAGAGGAATTCCAGCTCGTGGGCGCGGAGCACCCCGCAGATGGTCTTGCCGGCCACCAGCAGGCCGCCGATGGCTTGCTGGGCCTCCACGCTGGTGACGCTGCGGCCGACCGGCAGGGTGCTGTCGCTGAACAGGATGAGGCTGACGAAGGGCACCTGGAACTCGTGGCGCAGGCTGTCTTCCACCGCGCTGACCACTTCTTCCAGGGTGCTGGCGTCGAGCAGGTCGAGCACCAGGCGACGGGTCTTGTCGAACAGCCGGTCGTTGTCCCGAGCCACGTCCATCAACTGCGACAGCCGATGGCGCATCTCGATGTTGCGCTCGCGCAGCAGCTTGACCTGGCGTTCCACCAGGGACACGGCCTCGCCCGGCTGGTGCGGGATGCGCAGTTCGGGAATCAGCTCTTCGTGGTCGACGAAGAACTCCGGGTGGTGCCGCAGGTAGGCGGCGACCGTTTCGGAGTCGAGGTGCTGAGGCGGTTCCTGGTGCTTGTCACTCATGCTCGCTGCTCGCTCATAGGCGGACCTGCCCTTCATACACGCGCACGGCGGGTCCGGTCATCATCACGGACTGGTCGGGGCCGGCCCATTCGATGGACAGCTTGCCACCCGGCAGCTCCAGTTGCACGGGCGAGTCCATCCAGCCCTGGCGGATGGCGGCCACGGCGGCGGCGCAGGCACCGGTACCGCAGGCCTGGGTTTCCCCGGCGCCACGCTCCCACACGCGCAGGCGCGCCTGGTTGCGGTCGATCACCTGGAGGAAGCCGACGTTGACCCGCTGCGGGAAGCGCGAGTGGTGTTCGATCTTCGGGCCCAGCTCATGGACCGGCGCCTTGTCGATGTCCTCGACGCGCAGCACCGCATGGGGGTTGCCCATGGACAGGGCGGCCAGTTCGACCTCGCGGCCTTCGACCTCGACGCTGTAGTTCAGCGCCTCGCCTTCGGCGACGAAGGGGATCTGCTGGGGCGCCAGGCGAGGCGGGCCCATGTCGACGCGGACCTGGCCATCGGCGCGGACGTCCAGCTCGATGATGCCGCTCTTGGTCTCGACGCGGATCTGCTTCTTCACCGTCAGGCGCTTGTCCAGCACGAAGCGGGCGAAGCAGCGGGCGCCGTTGCCGCACTGTTCGACCTCCGAGCCGTCGGAGTTGAAGATGCGGTAGCGGAAGTCGACGTCCGGGTTGGTCGGCGCCTCCACTATCAGCAACTGGTCGAAGCCGATGCCGGTGTTGCGATCGCCCCATTGCTTGGCGTGCTTGGGCTGGATGTGCGCGTGCTGGCTGACCAGGTCGAGGACCATGAAGTCGTTGCCCAGGCCGTGCATCTTGGTGAAACGCAGCAGCATGGGTTTACTCCGGTAGCAGGCTTTCGCCGGCGTAGAGTTCCTCGACGGTCTCGCGACGGCGGACCTCGTATGCCCGCTCGCCATCCACCAGCACCTCGGCGGCACGGCCACGGGTGTTGTAGTTGGAGCTCATGACGAAGCCATAGGCACCGGCGGAACGCACCGCCAGCAGGTCACCTTCGGCCAGGGCCAGGTCGCGGTCCTTGGCGAGGAAGTCGCCGGTTTCGCAAATGGGGCCGACCAGGTCGTAACGGTGCTTCTCGCCTTCACGGGGCTCCACCGGCACCACGTCCATCCACGCCTGGTACAGGGCCGGGCGGATCAGGTCGTTCATGGCCGCGTCGATGATCGCGAAGTCCTTGTGTTCGGTGTGCTTGAGGTACTCGACCTGGGTCAGCAGCACGCCGGCGTTGGCGACGATGTAGCGGCCCGGCTCGAAGACCAGCGCCAGCTTGCGCGCGCCGATGCGCTCGCGCACGGCCTTGATGTAGTCGCCGGCCAGCGGCGGCTCTTCATCCTTGTAGCGCACGCCGAGGCCGCCACCGAGGTCCAGGTGGCGGATGTGCACACCCTGTTCGGCGAGGCGGTCGATCAGCGCCAGCAGGCGGTCGAGGGCATCGAGGAAGGGCGCCAGGGTGGTCAGCTGGGAGCCGATGTGGCAGTCGACGCCGACCACTTCCAGGTTCGGCAGCGAGGCGGCGTGCAGGTACACGGCTTCGGCAGCGGCGATGGCGATGCCGAACTTGTTTTCCTTGAGGCCGGTGGAAATGTACGGGTGGGTGCCGGCGTCGACGTCGGGGTTAACCCGCAGGGAGACCGGTGCCTTCATGTCCATTTCGGCGGCGACGACCTGCAGGCGCTCGAGCTCCTCGGTGGACTCGACGTTGAAGCAGTGCACGCCGACTTCCAGGGCGCGACGCATGTCGTCACGGCTCTTGCCGACACCGGAGAAGACGATGCGGTCGGCCGCGCCACCGGCGGCGAGCACACGCTCCAGCTCGCCGCTGGAGACGATGTCGAAGCCCGAGCCCAGGCGGGCCAGCAGGTTCAGCACGCCGAGGTTGGAGTTGGCCTTGACCGCGTAGCAGACCAGGTGCGGTACGCCTGCCAGGGCATCGGCATAGGAGCGGTACTGCGCCTCGATGTGGCTGCGCGAATAGACGTAAGTGGGTGTGCCGAAGCGCGCGGCGATGGCGGACAATGCCACGCCCTCCGCGAAGAGCTCACCATCGCGGTAAGTGAAGGCGTCCATCAGCGCCCCCTTAGTGCGAATGTTCGGCGGAAGACGGCTTGGATTCGTCCGGCAGGTACAGCGGGCCCTTCTGGCCGCAACCGGCGAGCAGGCAGGCGACGGCGACGAGCGCGACGAGAGGGGTGAGCAGTCGCTTCATGGCGAAATCCTTGAAGAAAACGTGAATTGCTCGGGAGTATACCGACCGCCCGGCGCCTTGCCTATGCGCTGGAAAAGCCGCCGGACGTGGCTTTCGGCTAGCCAATCGGGCCTTCCGAAGCCTAGGATTGGCGCCCAAAAACGGAGGTCCGATGGAACCATCCACGCCCATGGCCAGCTCGGTTTCGGTGGCCTACCTGCAAGGCCTGGTCGACCACCTGGCACGCCAGGGAATCGAACCCGCCGAGCTGCTGGCGCACGTCCAGCTGACGCCCGCCATCCTCGGCCAGCGCGACCAGCGCATCGCCGCCAGCGCCTACCTGGAGCTGCTCGCCCAAGGCATCCGCCTGACCGGTGACACGCGCCTCGGCCTGCACCTGGGCGAAGCGGTGCGGCCCGGCTATTACGGTGTGCTCGGTTACCTGCTGATGAGCTGCGCGACCCTCGCCGATGCCTTGCACCGGCAGGCCCGCTACGCGGCGCTGGTGGGCAACCTGGGGCGGGTCGACCTGGCCGACGAACCGGAGCGGCCCGGTCATGAACCGCTCGTCGTGCACAGCTGGGAGCCCTTGCTGCCCCAGCAGCGCGAGCAGGTGGCGGAGGAGTCTCTCGCCGGCTGGGTGACCTTCGGCCGCTGGATCAGTGGTCTGGACATCCCGCCCACCGAGGTGCGTTTCCAGCACCCGGCGCCGGCCGACCTCAGCGAGTACCAGCGGATCTTCCGTTGCCCGGTGCTGTTCGGCCAGGCCGACAATGCCCTGGTGTTCCCCCGCCGATTGCTGGCCACGCCGCTCGGCCAGGCCGACGCGCAGGTGCGGCAGATGCTCGATGCCTACGCCGACCGGCTGCTGGGCGAGATCAACCGGGGCAACAGCGTGCTCGACCGCGCCCGGGTCGTCCTCGCTGGGCAACTGTCGGAGCAGGGGCCAGACCTGGAGCGCCTGGCCGAGGCATTGGCGCTGAGTCCGCGTACACTGCAACGTCGATTGCGCGAGGCTGGCCTATCGTTCAGCCAGTTGGTGGACGAGACGCGCCAGCAGCTGGTGCTGCATTATCTGCGCGACCCGGCGCTGGAACTCGCCGATATCGCCTTCCTTGTCGGCTTCAGCGAGCCCGGTTCGCTGGCCCGTGCGTTCCGCCGTTGGACCGGGCAGAGCCCCGGCGAGTATCGGCGTCACCTGTCACCCTTTCCCTGAGGACCCCCCAATGAGTTTGAGCGAAGCGCGTTTCCACGATCTGGTCGATGCCGCCCAGGAAGCCGTCGAAGACATCTTCGACAGCAGCGATCTGGACGTTGACCTGGAAAACAGCGCGGGCGTGCTGACCATCCGTTTCGAGAATGGCACCCAGGTCATCCTCAGCCGCCAGGAGCCCTTGCGCCAGCTGTGGGTCGCGGCCCGCTCCGGTGGCTTCCATTTCGACTATGACCAGGCCAGCAGCCTGTGGATCTGCGACACCAGCGAAGAGCCTCTCGGCGAGCTGCTGGGCCGCGTAACCCGCGAGCAGGCGGGCGAAGACCTTGAGTTCGAAGAACTCTGAACCCCCTGCCCCTCCCTCCCCGGGCTCGCCCTGCATCCGCAGGTGCTGCCTGGATGAGGCCGACGTCTGCGTCGGATGCGGTCGTACCCTGGGTGAGATCCTGGAATGGAACGAAGCAGGCGCGGATCGCCGTCGGCAGATCAACGAGCAGGCCGCTCAGCGCGTGCGTTCCAGGCCGCGCTGACTGGTCGGTCTTGCCAACAGCGCATCCACTGACGTAGTGTCGGTCGGGCTGGTGCCGAATGCACCGGCCCACAATTCTGAAACCCCGCCTTCGGGCGGGGTTTCGCTTTTTCGAGCCAAGGATTCAGGAGTTCCGGATTTGCCATGAGCACTCAACCGTCAATCATCATCACCCGTCTCGACCTGCAGCGACTGGAGCGACTGCTCGATGAACTGGAGGATTTCGGTCCCGGTGCCCAGGCACTGGAGAGCGAGCTGGCGCGCGCCCAGGTGGTTGGTCATGACGAAGTGCCGCCGGGCGTGGTGACCATGAATACCCGCGTGCATTGCCGTGAGGAGGCCAGCGGCAAGGACTACCACCTGACCCTGGTCTATCCGAAGGACGCCGGTGGCGAAGGCACCGTTTCCATCCTCGCACCCATCGGCAGCGCCCTGCTGGGCCTGTCCGTCGGCCAGCACATCGACTGGCCGGCGCCGGGTGGCAAGACCCTCAAGCTGCAACTGCTGGAAGTGGAATACCAGCCCGAAGCGGCTGGCGAATACGACCGCTGATCCACGATCCTGACCGCCTCCCCGGCGGTCAGGCCTTGTTCAGGGCCTGGTTGAGCTGTTTCTCCAGCTCGGCCTTGTAGCGCAGGTAGTGCACCGTCTGCGCATGGCCCTCGCCGAGGACCCGCGACAGGTCCAGGTCGGTGATGTAGCAAGGGTAGCGCTCGGCCTCGCTGCGCTGGGCGAGGATGTGCCGGGCCACGGAGGCGAACAGCTCGCCACCGTATTCCAGTTCCGAAAATTCCCGATGGTTGCAGTAGAGCGTGACATGCACGCGATCGGCGTCTGCCGGCTCGACGATCGCCTGCACGTCGTAGAACGGGTGGCTCACCGGCGCCTGGGGCGCGGCGCGGCGTTCTACCTGCTGGGCACGCTGCGGCGGTGACGGCAACACTTCGTAATAGAGAATTTCCAGGTTGCTGGGTGGCGTCGGGCTGTCCAGCGGCAGCAGGGCGTTGCGCCGGTAGAGCACCGACTGCAGGAAGCGCTGCAGCGGCGTGAGCAGGCTCTGCTGGTCACGGAACGGCTGGCGCTGGCGCCAGAGCGCGTTGTGCTCGTCGAGCAGGGTCAGCTCGGCGCTGTCGCCCTCCTGGCGGAAGAACACCTGGATGCAGTTCGGTCGGCCCAGCGGCAGGATCAGCGCCAGGTCCTCGCCTTCCAGGGCGTAGCGGTCGAGGAACAGCGGGCTGTAGGCCGGCAGGTCCTCGCCCAGGTGTTCCAGCAGCGTCGGCAGGTCGTCGAGAGCGGTGTGGCTGACCTGGCCGGGCAGCAGTTCGAGCACGTGGTACTGCTGGCGCACCTGCAACAGGTAGCGGGTGGTGTCCGGGCTGCCCAGGTGCGCCAGGGCGTCGCGGAACAGTTCCTCGATACGCTGGGCGATGGCCTGGGCGCGGTTGCGGCAGAAGCAGCGCACGCGCAGGTTCGGCAACTGGTCCACGGGGGTGGCGTTGAGGAAGTCGCGCAGGCAATCCAGCGGCGCGAAGGGGCCGTCGTAGCGGGTCACCAGCAACTCGTTCCAGCTGTTCAGGGTGACCTGGTCGATGGTCAGCACCAGGTTGTCACGCACGCCGGAGTAGCCGAGGGAGTCGGTACGCTCGGTGGTCATGTGCACGTTCATCTGGCTGTGCTGCTTGAGCGGGTCGACACCGACGTTGATCAGTAGCAGCACTTCGCTTGGGGCGCTGGCGCGTAGCAGCGCCGCTTCGCCCACCGGCGGCAGTGGCAGCGGGATGCTTTGCTGCAGGCTGCTGATCAGGTTGGACAGCTCGAATTCGGTCAGGTCGCTGCTGCCGGGGTTCAGCGACAGCCGCGTACTGGGGTCGATCACGCCGTTGCGGTGGCACCAGGCGAGCAGCTCGATCAGCTCGCGGGACCGCTTGATCGGCGCGAAGTCCCGCCATTCCTGGGCATTCAGGCTGCCGGGGAACAGCGCCCACTGGGTCTCGTTCGGCGCCTCGGGGCTGGGGTGCTGCACCAGGGTCAGGGTGTCTTCGGCCAGGTCCGGGGCGATGCCGGGGTTGATGAACTCCACCTTGCCGGCCTTGCGCTCGAAGGCGGCGTAGAGGCGCCGGCCGAGCACGCCGAGGTCGCGGCTGTTGAGCGAGCTGATCGCGTGCTGGCTGCGGCCGAACTCGGAGAGGAAGCGGTAGCTGTAGGTCAGCTCGTTGACCAGCGCGCGGCGCTCGGCGCCCACCTGGCGCACCTTCCACTGGCTGCGGCTGTCGAGCATGGCCAGTTGGCGCGAATCCCATTGCCACTCCCGGGTCAGTCGCTCGAACAGCAGGCGCTGCCAGCTCTTGCGGCGATTGCGCGGCGGTCGGCTGAGCTTCTTGTTGACCTTCAGATACAGGCAGCGCCGTATCAGCTCCAGGCGCTCGCGGTCGCCGCGGGCGGTGAGGTATTCCTCCAGGCGGCGGTACACCACTATGTAGGGGTCGAGCTCATCGAGGTCCAGATGATTGGCGTAGACCGCCTGCTTGAAGCGCAGCGATAGGCAATGAACCTGGGGGTGCTCGCTGGCGTAGACCTCGGTGAGCAGCAGCTTGAGCACCGACTTGTAGGGCGACTCGATACCCTTGAACAGCTGCCACATGCCCGCACCGATGAACTCGCCTACAGGGATATGCGCCAGGTGCCCCAGGTCGAGCACTTCGTCGGCGCGGATGAAGCGGCGCGACAGCAGTTTCTCGGTGTATTCGGCGTAGCGCCCTTCCTCGTAGACAGGTACCAGCCACCACAGGGGCGTGCGCCCGGCCAGCCAGATGGCGGTGCGGTAGAACTCGTCCAGCAGCAGGTAATGCTGGGTGGTCCCGCAATCGTCGGAGGTGAGCTGCGCCTCGCGGTCGCCGACCACGAAGCGCTTGGGGTCGATGAGGAAGAAGTGCGCCTCGGTGCCCAGGGTCGCTGCCCAGGCCTCCAGCAGCTCGCACTTGCGCCGCAGTTCGGCCACTTCGCTGGCGGAGAGGTCCGGCGCATGGCAGACCCACAGGTCCATGTCGCTCTGTTCGGCCTGCGCCACCGTGCCCAGGCTGCCCATGAGGAACAGGCCGTGGATGGGCATCGGCGGGTTGCCCCGGCGTGCCTTGTAGGCAAAGGAGCGGGTCAGGCGCTGGACTTCGGCCAGTTCGTTTTCATCCGGCTCGTAGTTGGCCAGGCCGGCCGGGGTCTGCCCCGAGACGTAGCCGGGCAGCAGCGGGTGGTTGACGTGGAACAGCAGTGGCAGCAGGCGCAGGACCAACTGCTGGCGCGTGGAAAGCCCCTGTATGGCGCGTTCCAGGCGACCGCTGTTGACCTTGAGGAAGCGCGCACGCAATTGCGCGAGGACCTTGCGGTCGATGCCGTCATCGATGTCGGGGCGGATTTCCTGGGTGCGCGTCATGGAGCTTCTGCCGGATGGATGGGCACAGCCTACCAGCCGGCGAAGCGGTCGGGCAGGGTTGTGCCCGGGTTATCGGCGCGGACGCGGTTCAGCTTGAGGTAACGGGTTCTGTGGTGAGGATGGTGAGCAGACTCTGGGCGTGTTCGGCGGCATCCAGCCCCAGGCTGGTGAGGTAGCCGCCATCGGGCAGGGTGATCAGTTTTTTCTGGTGCAGACGGGTGACCGCGCCTATGACCTTGGAAGAGGCATTGTTGTGCACCTTGAGTCCTTCCTGGGTGTTGTCCAGGTTGAACAGGGTCAGCAGTTCCAACTCGGCAATCAGCTCGGGGGTATACGACATGGTGACTCCTGGGCTTCTGGTGGGCCCGCCTTCGTGCGGGCGGGTGTGACGGATCAGTGTAGTCCGCCCGGCTCAGTCTGCCGGGTAGATCGGCTCGCCGTATTGCCAGCGGTCAAGGATTGCCTGGTAGCGGCCGTCTTCCTGGATGCGCTGCATGCCCTGGTCGAAGCGCTGCAGCAACTGCTCGGCCCCCGGAGCCCGGCGCGAGAACGACAGGAATAGCTCGGGCCGATGCACGGTCCCCACGGCCTGGAAGGCGCCGACCAGCTCGGGGTATTCGCGCAGCAGCTCGGCGGTGGTGGCGCGATAGGCCACCACATAGTCGACGCGCCCGTGCTGGAGCATGAGGAAGCCGTTGATGTCCTTGCGCACCGGGACCCGCTCCAGGCCACGCAGGGCCTCGAAGGGCGCGCCGTACTCGTAGCCGATGGTGACCGCTACGCGCGCGCCTTCCAGGCGCTGCAGGTCGTCCACCGGGGCGGCCTTGTCGACGCGGGACCAGAGCAGGATGTCATCGCGGAACAGCGGGTGCCGGGGCAGTCGGTAGGCTTCGGCGATGCGGGCGTCCGGCGCGGTGTTGAAGCAGCCGGCCAGCTTGCCCTGGAGGGCCAGCTGCATGCAGCGCGAATAGGGATAGGGGACCAGCTCCACCGGTGTGTCGGCGGCAGCGAACGCGGCCTGGACGATCTCCACCGACATGCCGCGCACTGCACCGTCGCGGAAGGCGGTGAAGGGGTACCAATCGTCCTCGGCGCCGATCTGCAGCGTCTCGGCCAGGCTGGCCGCAGGTAGTAGCAGCGCCAGGGCGAAGAGCAGGCGGCGGAGCGGTGGAACGGTGCGCAGCGGACTCGGGCTCATGGGGCTGGACCTCTACGGCGCTCGGGTGGTTGGCGCGATGCTAGGGCCTGTCGTGACGGCGGAACCCGGCGTGGATCAAGCTTCCTCTTCGTCGTCCGGTAGCTCGGGCAGCGCCCTCAGGGCGGCTTCGTACCAGGCCAGGTCGAAGGGCTGGTCCTGCTCCAGTCGGCTGATGGCCCGTGCCAGCACCAGGGCCATGAGCTGGACGCTCTCCTCGCGCTCGTAGCCCACCAGGGTCAGCTTGTTGAGGGTCGCCCGGGCCGCCGCTGGATTACCGGCTTCCAGCTGGTTCTCGATGGCCTGGATCAGGGTTTCCTCGGCGAAGGCTTCTTCGCTGTCGTCATGCTCGCTCATGGGGGTTCCTCGTTGTGCAGGCCCGCAGTTTGCCACGGCGTGCCGCTGCATTCACTGCCTTGATCCAACTGGCGCCGGCCGGGTACCCGGGTCTATAACGACGGACGCCCACCCCACACGGCCAGGAGGCCCCCGATGCTCAAGCTCCACGGTTTTTCCGTCAGCAACTACTACAACATGGTCAAGCTGGCGCTGCTGACCAAAGGCATTCCCTTCGAAGAGGTGCTAGTCCACGGCAGCCAGGAGCCGGCCTTCCTCGCCATCAGCCCGCGCGGCAAGGTGCCGGTGCTGGAGACCGAGCAGGGCTTCATCAACGAGACCGGCGCCATCCTCGAATACCTCGAAGAGCGCTTCCCCCAGCGTCCGCTGCTGCCGGCCGACCCCTACCAGCGTGGCGTGGTCCGTGCGCTGGTGCGCGAGATCGAGCTGTACATCGAGCTGCCGGCACGCAGCTGTTATCCGCAGGCCTTCTTCGGCATGCCGCTGCCGGAGGCGATCCGCGAGAAGGGCAAGGCCGAGCTGCTGGCCGGCGTCGCCGCCCTGGCCCGTCACGGCCGCTTCGCGCCCTATGTGGCGGGGGATGCGCTGACCATCGCCGACCTGTACTTCCTCTACAGCATCGACCTGGCCTGCGAGGTGGCGCAGAAGCTGTTCGACACCGACCTGCTGGCCGAGCTGCCGGGCGCCCGCGCGCTGCTGGCCAAGCTGGGCGCCGAGCCGCACGTGCAGCGCATCGCCGCCGACAAGGCGCGGGAGATGCCGAGCTTCCTCGAGGCGGTCAAGGCCCGGGCACGGGGCTGAGGCTGCGTTTCAGCCGGGCAGTTCGCTCAGCCAGGCGTCGAGCTCCGCCCGGGAGCCGAACCTGATGAAGCGGATGCCGGCGTTGGCCGGGTCCGTCCGCTCGGCGGCGAAGCGCTCGCGGTAGAGCGCATGGCGCGTCCAGGCCCAGAGGATGATCGAACGCTCCGGGTCCAGGCTCAGCAGGTTACGCAGGCTCTCGCGGTTGCCGTTCCAGAGCGCCTTGCGCAGCAGCAGGCGGCCCAGGGTGCGGGTGATGATCTGGCGCATCACGACCGGGCGTGGCAGGTCGAGCCAGATCACCGTATCGGCGCGGGAGAGCGTCAGCGGGCGCACGGCCGAGTAGGCGCCTTCGACTATCCAGCGCGGCGCCTGCAGGGCCGTCTCGACCCGCTCGCGGAATTCGGCGCGGGGCAGGGGCTGCCAGCCGGGCTGGTGGAAGATGGCGTCGAGTTCGATGTGCGGGCAGCCCAGGCGCGCGGCCAGGTGCTGCGCCAGGCGCGTCTTGCCGGCGCCCGAGCAACCGACGATGGAAATGCGCTGGCCGACGTGCGTCGGCCAGTTATCGGGGCTGTGGTCCTGCATGGGCATCCCTGCCGGTCGCCGGGGCGACCTTGTATCAGCGTGCGGCGAGCAGTGCCTTGCCACGGGTGACGGCGGCGCGGACCTGGTTCGGCGCGGTACCGCCGATGTGGTCGCGGGCGTTGACCGAGCCTTCCAGGGTCAGCACGGCGAAGACGTCGTCGTCGATCTGGTCGCTGAATGTGCGTAGCTCGTCGAGGCTCATCTCGGCCAGGTCCTTGCCGGACTCGACGCCGTACTTCACCGCATGGCCGACGATCTCGTGGCAGTCACGGAAGGGCAGGCCCTTGCGCACCAGGTAGTCGGCCAGGTCGGTGGCGGTGGAGAAACCACGGCGGGCCGCTTCGCGCATCACCGCATGGCGCGGCTTGATCGCCGGGATCATGTCGGCGAAGGCGCGCAGGGAATCGCGCAGGGTGTCGGCGGCGTCGAACAGCGGTTCCTTGTCTTCCTGGTTGTCCTTGTTATAGGCCAGTGGCTGGCCCTTCATCAGGGTCAGCAGGCCCATCAGCGCGCCGAACACGCGACCGGACTTGCCACGCACCAACTCGGGCACGTCGGGGTTCTTCTTCTGCGGCATGATCGAGGAGCCGGTGCAGAAGCGGTCGGGCAGGTCGATGAACTGGAACTGGGCGCTGGTCCAGAGCACCAGCTCTTCGGAGAAGCGCGACAGGTGCATCATCGCCAGGGAGGCGGCGGCGCAGAATTCGATGGCGAAGTCGCGGTCGGACACGCCGTCCAGGGAGTTGCCGCCGACGGCGTCGAAGCCCAGCAGGCGGCAGGTGACTTCGCGCTGGATCGGGTAGGTGGTGCCGGCCAGGGCGGCGCTGCCCAGGGGCATGCGGTTGACGCGCTTGCGGCAGTCCACCAGGCGCTCGTGGTCGCGGCTGAGCATTTCGAACCAGGCCAGCAGGTGGTGGCCGAAGGTCACCGGTTGCGCGGTCTGCAGGTGGGTGAAGCCGGGCATGATGGTGTCCGCTTCGCGCTCGGCCTGCTGCAGCAGGCCCTGCTGCAGGCGGGTGATCTCGCCGAGGATGATGTCGATCTCGTCGCGCAGCCAGAGGCGGATGTCGGTGGCCACCTGGTCGTTGCGCGAGCGGCCGGTGTGCAGCTTCTTGCCGGTGATGCCGATGCGGTCGGTCAGGCGTGCCTCGATGTTCATGTGCACGTCTTCCAGGTCGACGCGCCAGTCGAAGGTGCCGGCCTCGATCTCGGCCTGGATTTCCTTCAGGCCCTTCTCGATGGCGTCGCGCTCATCGCCGGTCAGCACGCCGGCTTCGGCCAACATGGTGGCGTGGGCGATGGAGCCCATGATGTCGTGGCGATACAGGCGCTTGTCGAAGTCGACGGAGGCGGTGAAGCGGGCGACGAAGGCGTCGACGGGCTCGCTGAAGCGGCCACCCCAGGACTGGTTGGTCTTGTCGGTGCTCATGAGTGGGCTCGGTGTTGGCGGTGAAAGAAGGCCGATGGCCGAAAAATTACCGGCAATAATAACAGCGTTGCTCATAAAACCGGCGTGTCCCGTCCGACTGACCTGCCGGTCGGCGATTGTCGCCTGCTTCACAGTTTTTCATCGCCAACAGCATTTCAGTGCTTTATTTCGCCCGGCCGGAGCGCTCTGGCTTGCCGCCTGACGGGCGCTTACGGAAACTGGCCGGATGCCTCCAGACAATCGCAACAAGGCGCGCGCCGCCGCGTCCATCGATGATTTCTTCCTGCCGGAGCTGTGCCTGCCCGAGGCGCTGCTGGGCCTCGTGCTGCTCGCCGAGCTGCTGGTGATGGTGCTGGTGCTGGCCGAGCCCATGCTGCCGAATTTCGACTGGATACGCCTGGCGCTGACGTCGCTCTTCGTGCAATGGATCGTGCTGCTTTCCGCCGCGCTGCTGTGCCAGCTGCGCCCCTTGCTGGCCCGCATCCGCGCGGCGCTGGCCGGAATCATCTGCTGCCTGATCGTGGTCGGGCTGACCCTGTCCTGCACCGCCGTGGCCGACTACTACGACCTGGGCGGGCCGTTGCCGCGCGCCGGCGAGGTCAACCTTTACCTGCGTCATGGGCTGATCAGCCTGATCATGTCGGCGCTGCTGCTGCGCTACTTCTTCCTGCAGAGCCAGTGGCGCCGGCAGCAGCAGGCCGAGCTGCGGGCACGCATCGAATCGCTGCAGGCGCGCATCCGCCCGCACTTCCTGTTCAACAGCCTCAACAGCATCGCCAGCCTGGTGGTCATCGACCCGTACAAGGCCGAGCAGGCGGTGCTCGACCTTTCCGACCTGTTTCGCGCCAGCCTGGCCAAGCCCGGCACCCTGGTCAGCTGGGCCGAGGAACTGGAGCTGTCGAAACGATATTTGTCGATCGAGCAATATCGTCTCGGAGAACGGCTACAGTTGGATTGGCAGGTTGATGATGTGCCCGATGATTTGCCGATTCCGCAACTGACCCTGCAACCCCTGTTGGAGAATGCCCTGATCTATGGCATTCAACCGCGCATAGAGGGTGGGCTGGTCAGGGTGGAAGCGGAGTACAGGGATGGTGTGTTCCTGCTCTGCGTGAGCAACCCCTTCGATGCGGGTGCGGAACCCCAGCCTTCACGCGGAACCCATCAGGCGCTCACTAATATCGATGCTCGACTTACGGCACTTTTCGGCTCCAGAGCCAGTCTCAGCGTGGAGCGCCGTGACGGTCGCCACTTCACCTGTCTACGCTATCCTTGTGCGAGACTCACGCAGGAAGCCCGAGCAATATGAATGTCCTGATCGTCGATGACGAACCCCTTGCCCGAGAGCGTCTCAGCCGCCTGGTCTGCGACCTCGACGGATACCGAGTTCTAGAGCCCGCCGCCACCAATGGCGAAGAGGCTCTGACCCTGATCGACAGCCTGAAACCGGATGTCGTGTTGCTCGACATCCGCATGCCAGGGCTCGATGGCCTGCAGGTGGCCGCGCGGCTCTGTGAAAAGGAGGCACCGCCCGCGGTGATCTTCTGCACCGCCCATGACGAGTTCGCCCTGGATGCCTTCCAGGTCAGCGCCGTGGGTTATCTGGTCAAGCCGGTGCGGCCGGAGTCCCTGGCCGAAGCCCTGAAGAAGGCCGAGCGCCCGAACCGGGTGCAACTGGCGGCGCTGACCCGTCCCGCCGCCGAAAGCGGCACCGGGCCCCGCTCCCACATCAGCGCGCGGACCCGCAAGGGCATCGAGCTGATCCCCCTGGACCAGGTGATCTACTTCATCGCCGACCACAAGTACGTGACCCTGCGTCACGAGCACGGCGAGGTGTTGCTGGACGAACCCCTGAAGGCCCTGGAAGACGAATTCGGCGACCGTTTCGTGCGCATCCACCGCAACGCCCTGGTCGCCCGCGAGCGCATCGAGCGTCTGCAGCGCACCCCGCTGGGGCACTTCCAGCTGTTCCTCAAGGGCCTCAACGGCGATGCCCTGACGGTGAGCCGTCGCCATGTCGCCGGCGTGCGCAAGCTGATGCACAACCTCTAGGACGGATAGCCGCAGGCGCCGGGTTTCCCGCCCGCGCGCCGGCGGCTGTCTTGCCTGTTATCATTCCGGGCAGTCCTGCTTCCGGAAGTCATCATCCATGTCCCGCGAGATTCGCATCGCCACCCGCAAGAGTGCCCTGGCCCTGTGGCAGGCCGAGTTCGTCAAAGCCAGCCTGGAGAAGGCCCATCCCGGGCTCAAGGTCAGCCTGGTGCCCATGGTCAGCCGCGGCGACAAGCTGCTCGACGCGCCCCTGGCGAAAATCGGCGGCAAGGGCCTGTTCGTCAAGGAACTGGAAACCGCCCTGCTGGAGGACGAGGCCGATATCGCCGTGCACTCCATGAAGGACGTGCCCATGGACTTCCCCGATGGCCTTGGCCTGTTCTGCATCTGCGAGCGCGAAGACCCGCGCGACGCTTTCGTCTCCAACACCTTCGACAGCCTCGACGCGCTGCCCGCCGGTGCCGTGGTCGGCACCTCCAGCCTGCGCCGCCAGGCCCAGCTGCTGGCGCGTCGTCCGGACCTGAAGATCCAGTTCCTGCGGGGCAACGTGAACACCCGCCTGGCCAAGCTCGATGCCGGCGAATACGACGCCATCATCCTCGCCGCCGCCGGCCTGATCCGCCTCGGCTTCCAGAACCGCATCCGCTCCTCCATCAGCGTCGACGACAGCCTGCCGGCCGGTGGCCAGGGCGCCGTGGGCATCGAGTGCCGCACCGCCGACACCGAGATCCACGCCCTGCTGGCGCCCCTGCACCACCGCGACACCGCCCTGCGCGTCACCGCCGAGCGCGCCCTGAACAAGCGCCTCAATGGCGGCTGCCAGGTGCCCATCGCCTGCTACGCGATCCTCGAGGACGACCAGCTGTGGCTGCGCGGCCTGGTCGGCCAGCCCGACGGCGGCACCCTGCTGCGCGCCGAGTCCCGCGCGCTGGCCAGCGATGCCGAAAGCCTCGGCGTGCGCGTCGCCGAGGACCTGCTCGGCCAGGGCGCCGAAGCCATCCTCCAGGCTGTCTATGGTGAGGCCGGTCATCCGTGACCGGCTGGCGCCTGCTGCTGACGCGCCCCGCCGACGACAGCGCGGCATTGGGCGAGACCCTCGCCCAGTGCGGCGTGCACAGCGCCAGCCTGCCGTTGCTGGACATCCAGCCGCTGGCTGAAACCCCCGAACACCGCACCACCCTCCTCGGCCTCGATCGCTACGCTGCGGTCATCGTGGTCAGCAAGCCCGCTGCCCGCCTCGGCCTGGAACGTCTCGGTCAGCATTGGCCGCAGCCACCTGCCGCCGTGCGCTGGTTCAGCGTCGGCGCCGCGACTGGCGAGCTGCTGGCCGCTGCCGGCCTCGATACCCACTGGCCGGAAGGCGGCGATGACAGCGAGGCCCTGCTGGCGCTGCCGGCCTTCGCCGAGGCGCTGGCCTCGCCGCGCAAGCGCGTGCTGATCATGCGTGGCGAGGGTGGCCGAGAATTCCTCGCCGAGCGTTTGCGCGGCCAAGGCATTGCGGTGGACTATCTGGAACTCTACCGCCGCCGCCTGCCCGACTACCCGCCGCGCAGCCTGCAGCGGCTGATTCAAGCGGAACGCCTGAACGGGCTGGTGGTCAGCAGTGGGCAGGGTTTCGAGCACCTGAACACATTGGCCGGGGATGATTGGCCCGCCCTGGCCCGTCTACCCTTGTTCGTACCGAGCCCGCGCGTGGCCGAACTGGCCCGCGATGCGGGCGCGCAAGTCGTTGTGGACTGCCGGGGCGCCAGCGCCTCGGCTTTGCTGGCGGCGCTGGAAAATCATCCGGCCCCGGCCCCCTGATGCAAAGGATGGATACGTGAGCGAAGCAGAACTGGCGAAAACCGAGCAGCAACCCCCGGCCTCCGAGCCCGTCATTCCTCCCACCGCCAAGCCGGTTTCCCGGGGTGGTGGCCTGGCCATCCTGGCGTTGCTGGTGGGCGCCGCCGGTGTTGCCGTCGCCGGCTGGAGCCTGTGGCAGATCCGCAGCCTCGAAGCCCGTGACCAGCAGCAGCTGAGCCTGGTCGAGGACGCCCGTGGCCAGGCCCAGTCGCTGCAGCAGCGCGAGAAGAAGCTCACCGAGCGCCTCGACCAGTTGCCCAGCGCCGAAGAGCTGGATGAACGCCGCCGCCTGCTGGGCAACCTGCAGGGCGACCAGCAGCGCCTCAGCCAGCGCCTGGAAACCGTGCTCGGTGCCAGCCGCAAGGACTGGCGCCTGGCCGAGGCCGAACACCTCTTGCGCCTGGCCAGCCTGCGCCTCTCCGCGCTGCAGGACATCACCAGCGCCAAGGCCCTGGTGGAAGCGGCCGATGACATCCTCCGCGACCAGGACGACCCCGCCGCCTTCGCCGCCCGCGAGCAACTCTCGCGCAGCCTTGAAGCGCTGCGCACCACGCCGCAGCCGGACCGCACCGGGCTGTTCCTGCAACTCGGCGCGCTGCGCGAGCAGGCGGCTCAGCTCAACCCCCTGGCCCCGGCCTTCGAAGACAAGGGCGGCGTGCTGCGCAGCATGGCCGCCGAAGGCGATGGCGGCAGCTGGTGGGCCGAATGGCTGGAGAAGCTCTCCCACTACTTCCGCATCCAGTTCGATGCCGACCAGAACATCAAGCCGCTGCTCGCCGGCCAGGGCCTGTCCCAGGTACGCCTGGCCCTGTCCCTCGCCCTCGAACAGGCGCAGTGGGCTGCCCTGCATGGCCAGACCCAGGTCTATCGCCAGTCGTTGAAGCAGGCCCGCGAGGTGCTGGATTCGCAGTTCAACGCCGAGAACCCCGAAAGCCGCGCGCTGCTGGCGCGCCTCGATGAACTCGCCACCCAGCCGGTGGAAGTGAAGACGCCCGACCTCGGCGCCTCCCTCGAAGCGCTCCAGGCCTATCTGCAGCGCAGCCAGCGTCTCGCCGAGCCCAAGGCCGCCAAGGCCGCCGCCGAGCCCGAAGTCGATGCCTCCCAGGACCCCGAAGCCGCACCGCCGGTGGAGGGCCAGGGCCAATGAGACGCACCCTCCTGATCCTGTTGCTCCTGGCCGCCGCCGGCACCCTGATCGGCATGGCCGTCGTCCAACACCAGGGCTATGTCCTGTTCGCCTACAAGGGCTTCCGCTACGAGTCCAGCCTCTGGGCCTTCCTCGCCCTGGTGGCCGTGGTCTGGCTGCTGCTGTGGCTGGTGCGCATGCTGCTGACCCTGGTGTTCGTCTCCAGCGGCGTGGTCAACCCCTGGTCCCGGCGTAATGCCCGTCGCCGCGTGCGCCTGGCGTCCGAACAGGGCCTGCTGGACCTGGCCGAAGGCCGCTGGGCCCGTGCCCTGCGCCACCTGCGCCGTGCCGCCGAGGCCGACCCACAACCCTTGATGTACTACCTCGGCGCCGCCCGGGCGGCCAACCGCATCGGCCAATACGAGGAGAGCGACCAGATGCTTGAGCGCGCCCTGGAGCGTCAGCCCCAGGCCGAGTTGGCCATCGCCCTGGCCCACGCCGAGCTGCAGCAGGAACGCGGTGAAACCGACGCCGCGCTGGAAACGCTCAAGATCATGCACGAGCGTCACCCGCGCCATCACCAGGTATTGCGCCAGCTGTTGCAGCTGCATCGTCAGCGTGGCGATTCGGCGGCCCTCGTGGGCCTGCTGCCGGAGTTGCGCAAGAACAAGGCGCTGCCGGAATCCGAGCTCAACCAGCTGGAACTGAGCGTGTGGAGTGATCGCCTGGTGCACGCCGGGCAGGCCGGCCTCAACGAGGGCGAGACCGCGCTCAACCCGTTGATCCAGGCCTGGCAGCATCTCTCGGCTGCGCAGCGTGCCGAGCCACGCCTGGTGCTCGCCTTCGCCAATCAGCTGCGCCAGCTGGGCGCCGAGCCCGAGGCCGAAGAGGCGGTACGCATCGCCCTCAAGCGGAGCTATGACGAATCCCTGGTGCGCTTCTACGGGCGCCTGCGTGGTGCCGATCCGGCCCGCCAGCTGCAGACCGCCGAAGCCTTCCTCAAGGATCATCCGACCGACCCGGCGCTGTTCCTCACCCTGGGCCGTCTGTGCCTGCAGAACAGCCTGTGGGGCAAGGCACGGGAGTATTTCGATACTGGCCTGAGCTTCTCCCGCGAGCCGGAACTCTGCGCCGAGCAGGCCCGCCTGCTGGCTCAGATGGGCGAGATGGAGCGCAGCAACCAGCTGTTCCAGGAAGGCCTGGTGCAGCACCTGCCAGCCCTGCCCCTGCCCGGCGAGCGCGTCGCCTGATGCCACGCCGCCGTCCTGGCGGCGCGTTTCTCACGAGCCCTGGTAGCTGATGCGGTAGATGGCTCCGGCCTGGTCGTCACTGACCAGCAGCGAGCCATCCGGCGCCACCAGCACATCCGCCGGGCGCCCCCAGACCTCGCCATTCTCCAGCCAGCCCTCGGCGAACACGCTCTGGCGCTTCAGGCTGCCGTCCTCGTTCAGCTCCACACGCTTGATGCGGTAACCGATCTTCTCGCTGCGGTTCCACGAGCCGTGCTCGGCGATGAACAGGTTGTTGCGGTACTCGGCCGGGAACTGGCTGCCGGTGTAGAAGCGCAGCCCCAGGGGCGCCACATGGGGGCCGAGCTTGGCCACCGGGGCGACGAACTCCTTGCACGGGCGCTTGCCGAACTCCGGGTCGGCGACGCTGCCAGCATGGCAGTACGGGAAGCCGAAATGCGGGTTGGGCCCGGTGATGCGGTTGAGCTCGCAGTCCGGGGTGTCGTCGCCCAGCAGGTCGCGGCCGTTGTCGCTGAACCACAGCTCGCCGGTCTTCGGGTGCCAGTCGAAACCCACGGTGTTGCGGATGCCCCTGGCCACCAGCTCCAGGCCGCTGCCATCGGGGTTCATGCGGTGCAGCGCGGCGTAGGTGTCGGGGTCGCGTTCACAGACGTTGCAGGGCGCGCCCACCGGCACGTAGAGCTTGCCGTCGGGGCCGAAGGCGATGAATTTCCAGCCGTGGTGGGTCTCGGCAGGGAAGGCCGGGCCCACCTGCTCGGGCTGGGGCGGGGTATCCAGCTGCGACTCGATGTCGCGCAGGCGCAGGATGCGGCTGATCGCCGACACGTACAGGTCGCCCTCGTGGAAGGCCACGCCAACCGGCATCTTCAGGCCGCTGGCCAGGGTACGGACCTTGCCGCTGCGGGTGTCCAGGGCATACACCTTGCCGGCGGCATTGCTGCCCACGAACAACGTGCCCTCGGCGCCCCAGGTCATTTCCCGGGCGCTGGGCACCTGGTCGCTGAGCACCTCGATGCGGAACCCCGGGGGCAGGCGGATCTTCTCCAGGGGGGCCTGGGCAAGGGCGATGAGGGGCAGGAACAACAGCAGTGCCAGTAACCGACGCATGGCAGTCTTCTCCGGATGGGTACCCGCAGCAGACTAGCCGGTCGTCTTGAAAGGCCAAGGGGCTTCCTCTACCGTAGCGGCCTCTCATCACTCCTCGGAGCCGCCATGACCCTGGCCAGCCCGCGTTCCCTGTTCTTCGCCGCCTTCCTCGCCTGTGTCGCCGTCATGGGCGGTGCGCTCTACCTGGAGCATGCGATGGGCCTGGAGCCCTGCCCGCTGTGCATCGTGCAGCGGATCTTCATCATCCTCTTCGGCGTGGTCTGCCTGATCGCTGCGCTGCACGCGCCCCAGGCCCGTGGCCGTCGCGTCTACTCCGGGCTGGCGCTGCTGTTTGCCGCCGGTGGTGCCGCGACCGCCGGCCGCCAGGTGTGGTTGCAGGGCGTGCCCGCCGACCAGCTCCCGGCCTGCCTGCCGAGCCTGGAGTACATGATGGATGCGCTGCCCTTCCAGGAAATCATCAAGCTGATGCTGCACGGCACCGCCGATTGCGCAGAAGTCACCTGGACCCTGTTCGGCATGAGCATTCCCGAGTGGAGCCTGCTGGCCTTCGCCGGCTGCATCCTCTTCTCGCTCTACCAGATGCTGCGCCGCAGCTGACGCCTCCCGCGCCGCGCCCGGCTCGTGTCCGGGCGCGCGTCCTTGCCGCACCTCTCCGCCTCTGATGCAGAAGCCACGCCGGCTGCGGCGTGACGATTAAACGCTCGTATGAAATTTTCCCGACCAGGTGCCTTGCTGGCAAACAGTCACGGGCATAATCTGGCCCGCACGTGACGCCGGAAAGCTGCCGTTTCCGCGTCGCCTTCCCCGTTTTTGCACCGATCGACAAAAAACCGTCTCGGAGCAGACGAACAAGGCATTACCGATAGGGAAGCGAGGACATCATGCTCGAGAGTTGCCAGAACGCTCAGGAACGTTGGGGTGGGGTGCACCAGTTGATCGATCGCTGGTTGCTGGAGCGCCAGGAACTGGTCCGGGTCTTCACCAGTGTCAACGACAGGCCACAAGCGCCTGCGGTGGAAGACTTGCAAGGGTTCTGCGAAGTACTGGTCGACTACGTGTCGGCGGGCCACTTCGAGGTCTACGAACAGCTGCTCAACGAGGCCAAGGCCTTTGGTGACCAGCGCGGCCTGGAGCTGGCCAAGCAGATCTACCCCCGCATCGAGGCCATCACCGAGGTCGCGCTGGGCTTCAACGATTGCTGCGATGGCAGCGACAGCCGCGAAGTCTGCCTGGCCACCGAACTCAAACGACTCGGCCCATTGCTGCACGAGCGCTTCGAACTGGAGGACTGCCTCATCGAAGTGCTGCACAACGCCCACCAGAACCAGGGCGCGCAGCTCGCGTGAGTCACCGGACCTCGAGCAATTCGAGGTCGAACACCAAGGGGGCGTAGGGCGGAATCAGATCCCCTGCGCCTTCTTCGCCATAGGCCTGGGATGATGGAATCACCAGGCGCCACTTGGCCCCCACCGGCATCTCCTGCAAGGCGCTTCGCCAACCGGCTATCACGCTGTCGAGGCGAAACCATTGGGGCTTGTCGCTCGCGTCGAAAACGCTGCCGTCTGCCAGCTGCCCACGGTAGTTGACCCGCACCTGCGAATGCGCGCCCGGCTTCGCACCGCTGCCGGCGCGCAGCTCGGTCACCAGCACGCCGTCGGTCAGTTCGCGCACACCGTATTTGCCACGCTCCAGGGCGATGAAGCGTTTCTCTGCGGCGATGGCTTTCTGCGCGGATTGGCCGCTCTGTTCCATGCTCGCTTCATGGGCATCGAGCAGGTGCTCCATGCGCTGTGCATCCAGCTCCAGCTTCTCTCCGCGATAGGCCTGGGTAAGGCCCCGCAGCAATGATTCCAGCTGCAGTTGCGGTGCTTCTTCACGCAGCCGCTCGCCCAGTTTTACGCCCATGCTGTAGGCGAGATCCTTCTCTTCATCAGCGGCTTGGGCGGTGAGCGCAAGCAGGCACAGACACAGTGGAACGACAGCGCGCATCGGACATTCTCCCAGGGTGAAATGCCGGCGAGTATGACAGCCATGCAGTTTGGAATAACGGGGAACTAGCGACGGCTCAAACAGGCGACTAGTATGGGCGCAACCACGTCCGCCAGGAGGCGCACCATGTCGGCCAAGAAGAAGCCCGTAAGCACCCCGCTGCACCTGTTACAGCAACTTTCCCACAGCCTGATCGAACACCTCGAAAACGCTTGCAGCCAAGCGTTGGTCGATGCCGAAAAACTGCTCACCAAACTGGAGAAGCAGCGCGGCAAGGCCCAGGAAAAACTTCATGGTGCACGGACCAAACTGCAGGACGCTGCCAAGGCCGGCAAAGCGAAAGCGCAGAACAAATCCAAGGAAGCCATCGCCGAGCTGGAAGGCTTGCTCGATGCGCTGAAGGCACGTCAGGCCGAAACCCGTGCCTACATCGCCGACCTCAAGCGTGACGCCCAGGAAAGCCTCAAGCTGGCCCAGGGTGTTGGCAAGGTGAAGGAAGCGGCCGCCAAGGCGCTGGTCACCCGTGAAGCCAAGGCCAAGGCCGCTGCTGCCAAACCGGTTGCCAAGCCTGCCGCCAAGCCGGCTGCTAAACCGGCTGCCAAGGCCGCTCCGAAAGCTGCAGCCAAACCGGCTGCCAAGCCTGCTGCGAAAGCACCGGCCAAGGCTGCCGCGAGCAAGCCCGCCGCTGCCGCCAAACCGGCTGCCAAGCCCGCCGCCAAACCTGCTGCAAAGGCTCCGGCCAAAGCCGCCGCCAAGCCAGCCGCTAAACCGGCTGCTGCCAAGGCCGCTCCGAAGGCTGCTGCCAAACCGGCTGCCAAGCCTGCCGCGAAAGCGCCGGCCAAAGCTGCCGCCAGCAAGCCTGCCGCTGCCGCCAAGCCGGCTGCTAAACCGGCCGCCAAGCCCGCTGCCAAGGCTCCGGTGAAAGCCGCTGCAAAACCCGCAGCCGCCAAGCCCGCCGCCGCCGCTAAACCGGCTGCTGCCAAGCCTGCTGCCAAGCCCGTCGCGGCCAAACCGGCTGCTGCGAAGCCGGCTGCCAAACTCGCTGCCAAGCCGGCACCCAAGGCCGCTGCCAAGCCTGCTGCGAAAGCGCCGGTCAAGGCCGCTGCCAAGCCCGCCGCTCCGGTGAGCGCTCCGGCTGCCAAGCCTGCTGCACCGGCTCCGGCCGCCGCGCCTGCTGCTCCGGCGCCGTCGGCCGCCAATGGCGCGGCCGCACCGACCACGCCGTCGGCTTAAGCCTCGATAGCCGCGGCGCGCAGCGATTGCAGCGCGTCGCGGTCATCCCTCGCCGTTCCGGCGAGTACGTCCAGCCAGCTCCAATCCTGCCCATCGGCTTCCGGCCAGGGTGCAGCTATCTCTTCCAGACGCGCCAGCAGGCGTCGCTCTGCGTCCAGCTCCAAGCGCTTCACGCCGTCGCGCAGCTCGCGCAATCCCGTATCCGTCCCCGCTGCTTCACGCCATGCCTGCCTGAGCCTGCGCAAGGGTTCCACCACATCCCGTTGCCAGGGGCCGGCGATGCCTTGCAGCTGCTCCGCGCAAACGGGGTCGTAGCGGACGCCGCGCCTTCCAAGCCAGGCTGCAGCCAGTAACAGGCACACATCGGCACCCTGCTCCTGCAGGCGCAGGCAGGTGTTTTCCACGCCTGGGCGGGCGTAGAGGTCGAGGGCGAAACTCCATAGATCGGGGGGCATGGCGCATACCGGGCGGTGGGGGAATGAAGCTGATAAACTCCGCCGCCATTATGATCCGACTCCAGAACCTCACACTACAGCGTGGTCCTCAGCGCCTGCTCGAAGGCGCCGAATTGACCCTGCACACCGGCCAGAAGGTCGGCCTCATCGGCGCCAACGGTGCCGGTAAATCCAGCCTCTTCGCCCTGCTGCGCGGCGAGCTCGGCCCCGATGCGGGTGACTGCTTCGTGCCGGCCGACTGGCGCATCGCGCACATGCGCCAGGAGGTGGACACCCTCGACCGCCTGGCGGTGGACTACGTCCTCGATGGCGACCTGCACCTGCGTCGCGTGCAGGCCGAGCTGGCCGTGGCCGAGGCGGGCCATGACGGCACCGCCATCGCCCGCCTGCACATCGAACTGGACAGCGCCGACGGCTACACGGCCGATGCCCGCGCGCGCAAGCTGCTGGCCGGCCTCGGCTTCACCAGCGAGCAGATGGACCGCCGCGTCGGCGACTTCTCCGGCGGCTGGCGCATGCGCCTCAACCTGGCCCAGGCGCTGATGTGCCCGTCCGAACTGCTGCTGCTCGACGAGCCCACCAACCACCTCGACCTCGACGCCATCCTCTGGCTCGAAGAGTGGCTCAAGGGCTACCCGGGCACCCTGCTGCTGATTTCCCACGACCGCGAATTCCTCGATGCGGTGGTGGATAACGTCGCCCACCTCGAGCAACAGAAGCTGACCCTTTACCGGGGCGGTTACTCGGCCTTCGAGCGCACCCGCGCCGAGCGCCTGGCGCAGCAACAACAGGCCTATGAGAAACAGCAGGCCCAGCGTGCGCACATGGAGAAGTACATCGCCCGCTTCAAGGCCCAGGCCACCAAGGCCCGCCAGGCCCAGAGCCGGATCAAGGCCCTGGAGCGCCTGGAGGAGCTGGCGCCCGCCCATGTGGATTCGCCCTTCGACTTCGTCTTCCGCGAGGCCGACAAGATCTCCAGCCCGCTGCTGGATGTCGCCGAAGGCCAGCTCGGCTACGGCGACAAGGTGGTGCTGCAACAGGTCAAGCTGCAGCTCGTCCCCGGTGCGCGCATCGGCCTGCTCGGCCCCAACGGCGCGGGCAAGTCGACCCTGATCAAGACCCTTTCCGGTGAGCTGGCGCCTGTCGCCGGGCGCCTGTCCCGGGGCGAGAACCTCGCCATCGGCTACTTCGCCCAGCACCAGCTGGACTCCCTCGATCCTAAGGCCAGCCCGCTGTTGCACCTGCAGCGCATGGCCCCGACCGAGCGCGAGCAGACCCTGCGCGACTTCCTCGGCGGCTTCGACTTCCGCGGTGAGCGCTGCGACGAGCCGGTGCTGAATTTCTCCGGTGGCGAGAAGGCGCGCCTGGCCCTGGCGCTGATCGCCTGGCAGAAGCCCAACCTGCTGCTGCTCGACGAACCGACCAACCACCTGGACCTGGAAATGCGCCTGGCGCTGACCATGGCCCTGCAGGATTTCGCCGGCGCGGTGCTGGTGGTTTCCCACGATCGTCACTTGCTCAAGAGCACCACCGACGAATTCCTCCTGGTGGCGGACGGGCGCATCCAGCCCTTCGATGGCGACCTCGACGACTACGCCCGCTGGCTGGTGGACTACCGCGCCCGTCAGGCGCCGGTGAACAGCCCGGCCGGTGGCAGCGGTGCCGGCACCGACAAGCGTGCCCAGCGGCAGGCTGCTGCGGCGCTGCGCCAGCAACTGGCGCCGCACAAGCGCGAAGCCGAGAAGCTGGAGAAGGAACTGGGCACCCTGCACGAGAAGCTCGCTGCCGTGGAAACCCGTCTGGGCGACGCCGGTGTCTACGAGGCTTCGCGCAAGGACGAGCTGCGCGACCTGCTCGCCGAGCAGGCGAAGCTCAAGACCCGTGAGGCCGAGCTGGAGGAGAAATGGCTGGAAGCCTTGGAGCTTCTGGAAAACCTGCAGAGCCAGCTGGAGGCCAGTGACTGATGGAAGACCTGGTCCTGCTGACGGCCTGGAGCGAGCCGCTGATCCGTGCGGCGCAGGTGCTCCTCGTGCTGTTCCTCGCCTGGCTCGCGCAACGCATCCTCACCCGGGGCATCACCCGCCTCGGCGCACGTTATCCACAGCTGCCCCAGGAGCTGCTGCTGCCCCTGCGCGGCCTGCTGCGCTGGCTGATCCTCGGCAGCGCCTTCATGTTGGTGCTGGAGCGCCTCGGCGTCTCGGCCGAAGTCCTGTGGGCGGCGCTGACCGGCTTCACCGCCGTTGCCGCCGTGGCGTTCTTCGCCATCTGGAGCGTGTTGTCCAACATGTTCTGCGCGGTGCTGATCTTCTCCCTCGGGCCGTTCCGCATGGGCGATGTGGTGGAGGTGGTGGAAAGCGCCGACAAGCCCGGCGTGAAGGGGCGCGTGGTGGCCATCAACCTCTTCTACACCACCCTGCAGGACCTCAGCGAGAACGCCGACGGCGCGTTGGTGCAGGTGCCCAACAGCCTGTTCTTCCAGAAGGCGGTACGCCGCTGGCGCTGAGGCGCCGGCCGGGGCTGTGCAGCGCAAAGCGCAGCGGGTAGTCTGCTGGCCCCCCTTCCGTATTTCCGAGGACCACGCCATGGCCATGCACACCTGGCTCGCATTCCTGGTCGCCTGCTGGGTGATCAGCCTTTCCCCTGGCGCGGGCGCCATCGCTTCCATGTCGTCGGGGCTGCAGTACGGCTTCCTGCGCGGCTACTGGAACGCCATCGGCCTGCAACTGGGCCTGGCCCTGCAGATCGCCATCGTCGCCGCCGGCGTCGGCGCCATCCTCGCCACCTCGGCCCTGGCCTTCAGCGCCATCAAGTGGTTCGGCGTCGTCTACCTGGTGTACCTCGCCGTGCGCCAATGGCGTGCGCTGCCCAGCGACCTGGCCGCCGATTCCGCCGAGCGCCCCCTGGGCCGGCCGCTGACCATGGTGCTGCGCGGCTTCCTGGTGAACGTCAGCAACCCCAAGGCGATCGTCTTCATGCTCGCCGTTCTGCCGCAGTTCATCGACCCGCACGCGCCGCTGGTGCAGCAGTACCTGGTGATGGGCGCGACCATGATCACCGTCGACCTGATCGTCATGGCCGGCTACACCGGGCTGGCCGCCAAGGTCCTGCGGGTGCTGCGCTCGCCGCGCCAGCAGCGTTCCATGAACCGTGGCTTCGCCGTGCTCTTCGTCGGCGCCGCCGCGCTGCTGGCCACGGTGCGCCGCGTCCCGGCGTGACCCAGTCGATGGCCTGAACGTGACCCGGCTCCGCGACAGCGCGGCGCATGGGCAATAGGCTGCCGGTCTTCCCACAAGGAGCATCGGCATGCCGCCATCCAACAGCCGGGACGGGGTCTACGGCGACTCGCCGGACCTCGCCATCGCGCCCCTGCGCCACCCTCCGCTGGAGCAGGCCTTGAGCGCTGCCTGCAGCGAACTCGACATCCACGAAGCCTTTCTCGCCGCCCTGCGCGACCCCGCGCTCGGCCCGCAGCCGCGCCTGCTGCTGGGCGTTTCCGGCACCGATCTCGCCGGGCGCCGGCGCCTGGCCGCGCTGGTCGCCGAACTGCTGCCCGACGACCTCGAACTCGATCTCATCGAGCTGGACGACGACAGCCTGTCCTGCGCCTTGCGCGAGAGCTGCGAGGCGTTCTACCAGCGCTGAGCCCAGGTCGCGGCAAAGAAAAAGCGGCCCGCAGGCCGCTTGGTTCAATGCAGTATCTTCGCCGGCTCATCCGGCGGCAGCGCACCGTAGCGGCCGTTGTCGGTGACCGCTGCCGGGCCGACGCCGAGCTGTTCCTGCAGCTGCCGCGCGACATCTTCGCCGAGGGCCTTCGACACCTCGCGCACCACGCGCCCGCGGTTGGGGGTGACGCGCCTGTCGTTGCCCTTCACCAGTTTCACGTCCTGGGCTTCGCCCATGGCGGTGAACGCCGCCTTCACCTCGTGGGTGCGGGTGTCGATGAGGCTGAAGTCGACCACCAGGGTCAGGCCCAGCACCGTGGAGTAGCTGTCGGTGTTGTCGATGGCGTTGACGTCCTGGCGGAAGTCGGCGTCCGAGACCGAGCCGAACAGCACATAGTCCGCGCCCTTGAACTGGCCCTGGGCGATGCGCCCGATCACGTCGTGCAGGCCTTCGTTGTCGCTGGCGAAGGGGCGGCCCTGGATCAGCTGGAAGGTGCCGGACTTGAGGATCTCGCCCTTGATGTCGCCGGTGAATTTGCGCAGCTCGCCGCGCTCGATGTAACTGTAGGTGCCTTCCTCTTCCGCGTAGCTGCTGGAGGCGCTGCCGGAGAAGCCGCTCACCTGCGAGGCGCTCTGGGCGTTCACCGTGTGGATGTACTCGCGGACGCGTTCCTCGTAGGCGAGGTCGGTCACCGCCACCTTGGGGGCCGCCTGGCTGGCGAATGCCAGGCTGGCGACGAACAGGCCGATCAATGCGCGCATATCAACGCTCCGTGGTCTTGCGGATTTCTTTCTCGTCCATCCACTCGGCCAGGCCGCTTTCGACGTCGACCAGTTGCAGGCTGAATTTGTAGAAGACGTCCTTGTAGTCGCTGCTGCGCTTGACGATGGAGCTGATGGAGCCCTCAAGGCGGTACTTGGCGGCGATCATGTTGCCGGTCTTGGCCACGGTGGAGTTCTTGTACAGCCCGCTCTGGTTCTGCAGCTTCAGCTGGTCGACCTGGCTCTGCATGTCGGTGTTGTCGCTGGCGAAGCGGGCGGTGCCGGTCTTCATCAGCTGGGTCTTGATCGAGGTGGTGATCTCGCGGGTATCGATGTACTCGCTGGTCTTGTTCTTCACGTCGTAGACCTGGACCACCGGGCGACCCTGGAGCACGCCGGACTGGGCCAGGGAGCGGGTCATGGATTCGGCGATCATCTGCAGGTCGGTGGAGCCGAACTCGTTGGTGATCAGTTCGACGGCCTTGCTGTCGCCGTAGCTGATGTTGCCGCCACCGAGCACCGGCGACGGGTTGTTGGAGCAGCCGGCGACGGCCAGGGCCAGGGCGGCGATGCAAGTGGTGCGGACAAGGCGCATGGGAATACTCGCTTTCTCGTGATCAGTCGGGGGTGTTCATTTCCAGGCGGAAGTCGGTCGCCTTGGGCACCGGCGCGATGGCCGGCAGGTAGGTGGTCTGGGTGCCGTAGATGGGCAGGGCCTTCCAGCTTTCCTCGTCGGCGACGGGGAAGCCGTCGCTGTCCAGCCAGGCGAAGCGGTAGTAGAGGGTGCGGTTATGGCTGGAGGTGTTGGTCAGCTTCACCTTGACGGTGAGGAAGCCGTTCTCGCGGGCGACCCGCATGGTGTCCACTTCGATGTCTTCCACATCGCCCATGGGCGCCACCTTGCTGGAGGCGGTTTCGCGGCTGGAGCAGCCGGCGAGCAGGGCCAGGGCGAGCCCGGCGACGAGCAGCTTGCGCATGTGTGTTCCTCAGGGAGTCTGGTTGCTGGCCAAGGTGCGTGGGCCAGGTAGGGTCGGGGTGACGGCGCCCTGGGCGTAGACCTGGCCGGCCACCATCCGCAGCGGGACCACCTGATGGTGCCGATCGATCTTCAGGGTGAATTCGCGCACGCCATAGGCGGTGGGCAGGGCCAGGCGGTGCTCGCCCATGGCCAGGCGCACCCGCGCGACGCTGATGCTGCCGGGCAGGGTGCGCCAGGTGCGTTCGTCGGCGCCTTCGCTGGCCACCGACATGATGCCGACGGCCAGGCTGGCCAGGGGGTTGCCGTTGTCGTTGAGCTGCTTCTGCAGGGCGCCCCGGGTCACCGCGCGGACGGTGGTGCGCAGGATGATGCCGGGCATGTCGTCGCGCAGGGCACGGTGGGACATGGCGCGCACGCTGCTGAGTTCTGTGAGGGCGGCGGGCGCGCCATCCACCTCGATGAAGCCCGGTGTCAGGGTGCTGGTGTCGTCGCGCAGGAGCGGGAAGGACACGGTGCTGATGATCAGCCCGGAATCCAGGGGCACCGGCAGCGGGATGCGCAGCGAGTCGCGGGCCGGCGCCATGCCGCTCTGCAACACCAGCAGCACGTCGCTGCCGGCATCTGCGGCAGGCGTGGCGTCCAGGTCCAGCAGGGCCTGTTCCAGCAGCGGGGTGCCGGGGCGCAGTTCGGCGGCCTGGCGGTAGCCGGGAGCGGCCAGGCCCTTCTCGCCCAGGGCCTCGTAGACGAAGCCGGCGAGGTAGTGGCTGAAGGCGCTCTGGTAGCTGTTCTTCAGGTTTACCACCTCGGGGGCGTCGAGGGAGGCCACCGGGTAGCCGCGCAGGTCTTCGAAGCGGGTGCTGATGCCCTGGCGCTCGGCGTCCTCCTCGCTGTCGAGGTATTGCTGGTCGCGCAGTTCGGCGATCAGCGCTTCGCGTTCGTGGGTCTTGCGGATCTCGGTGCGCGCGGCGTCGAAGTCGTTCAGCGCCAGGTCGTTGAGGGCCATCTGAGTGGTGAGCATCACCTTCTCGTAGTCATAGCCCTGGTAGCGGCGGACCCGGTCGTTGGCGAGGTAGGCGCCGGCTTCGGCCAGGTAGCGGCCGGGATCGGCCTTCATCGCCTCTTCCCACTGGAAGATGATGCCGTCGGCCTGGCGCCAGGCCTTCTGGCTGGCCGCCAGGTCACCCTTCGAGCGCAGCAGTTCGCCCTTCTCGAACCAGTAGAGAAGGTCCTTGTCGGCGCTGTCGTTGTTGGCTTCCAGTACGCCCAGTGCGGCATCGACTTCGCCGCGGGCGAGGTGCTGGCTGGTCTCGGTGAGTTCGTGTTCGTAGCTGCGGAAGACCGAGCAGCCGGCAAGCTGCAGGGCGAAGCAGACCGCCAGGGCGGTAACGGCGCGGGATGCCATGTGTTCCTCGTCGAGTCCTTGATACTGCCAGCCGTTTCCGGCTGATCCAGGCGTGCACTGGCATGTAGCGGCGTCCTGCCAATCCCCCGTGGGGCCTCCCTCGGGACCCGAAGGTGCGGGAAGGGCGGGCGATTATAGGGGAATATCGGCGAAAATAGATGGCGCAATGAGATCATTTTGACCTCGCCCAGCCTGCGGCATGGTGGCGCAGCGAGCGGGCCCCGGTCGCGGCTGGCATACTGCGCGCCCGCCATTTTTCCGGAGCCCAAGCCCATGCGTGTGTGGATCGACGCCGACGCCTGCCCCCGTGCCGCCAAGGACCAGGTCATCAAGTTCGCCCTCAAGCGCAAGTTCGAGGTGGTGCTGGTGGCCGGGCAGAGCCAGGTGAAGCCGGCCTTCGCCTGCGTGCGCCTGGTGGTGGTGCCGAGCGGGCCGGATGCGGCGGACGATCACCTGGTGGAGGAGGCCGAGCCCGGTGACCTGGTGATCTGCAGCGATGTGCCGCTGGCCGATCGCCTGGTGAAGAAGGGTGTCGCCGCGCTCGACCCCCGTGGCCGGGAGTTCGACGAGCGCAACATGGGTGAGCGGCTGGCGGTGCGCAACCTGTTCACCGACCTGCGCGACCAGGGGCAGATGGGCGGCGGCCAGGCGGCCTACAGCGAGAAGGACCGCCAGGCCTTCTCCAATTCGCTGGACCGGTTGCTCACCCGACTCAGTCGTAGCTGAGGCCGCGGCCGGACCCCCTCAGCCGCAGAGGTAGGTGCCGGTGCCGACCGCTACCAGGGTGCCGTCGTCGGCGTGCAGTTCCGAGCGCACCACCGCGACCTTGTTGCCCGAACGCAGCAGCACCGCCGTGGCGGTGAAGGAGCGGCCACGCCCCGGGCGGAGGTAATCGATACGCAGGTCGATGGTGCCCAGCTTGGACAGGCGCTCCATGCGCTCACCCGTGGACAGGCCCTGATGCCGTTCGAAGGCGCCGATCAGCGCCATGGCGCCGCCGGTGACGTCCAGCAGCGAGGAGATCACCCCACCGTGAAGGATGCCGTGGACGAAGTTGCCGATCAGTTCGTCCTTCATCGGCAGGTGCATGGTCACCTGCTGCGGCGACAGCTCGCCCAACTGGATGCCGAGCACCTGGTTGAAGGGGATGCGTTCGAAGAAGCGTCGGACCGCCTGCTGCAGTTCCGGGGTCAGGACGAATTCGTTATCGCTCATGCTGCACCTGCATCTGGGTCGAAAAGGCGACGCTGACGCAGCGCGGGGCGCTTGAACAGGGGCGCGGCCCAAATGGCACGCGGATTGGCGGGAGCGGCTTGCAGAGGCGGGCGACCGGGGCCGCCCGCCTGCGCCGTCAATGGTCGGCGTGGGTCAGTTCCAGCACGCGGTCGACCAGCTTGTAGATGCCCGAGGCGGCTTCGCTGATGGACTGGGCGAGCATGTAGGCGGGGGTGGTGACCAGCTTGCGCGGCTTGTCCTCGACTATCTCGCTGACCACGCATTCGACGTGCTCGGCGCCCATCTTCTGCAGCGCACCGGCGGTGTCGGCGTCGTCGCCGATGGTGCAGATCACGCCCTCGCCGTAGATCTTCGCGGCCATGGCCGGGGCGATGCAGATCAGCCCCACCGGCTTGCCGGCCTCGGCGAAACCCTGGGCGGCGGCCAGCACGTCGGGCTGCACGCTGCAGTCGGTGCCGTTGATGGCGAAGTCGGAGAGGTTCTTCGCCGCGCCGAAACCGCCGGGGATGATCAGCGCATCGAAGTCCTCGGCCTTCAGCTCGCGCACGTCCTTGACCGCGCCCCGGGCGATGCGCGCGGATTCGGTGAGCACGTTGCGGCTTTCCGGCATTTCTTCGCCGGTGAGGTGGTTGATCACGTGGTGCTGGGCGATGTTGGGCGCGAAGCACTGCGCCTGTGCGCCCCGTTGGTCCAGGCGCAGCAGGGTGATCACGCTTTCGTGGATCTCCGCGCCGTCGTACACGCCACAGCCGGAAAGGATCACAGCAACTTTTTTGTTCATAGCGTTCTCCGCTTCACTGGGCCGCCTTCAGGGTCTCCTGGAGGAATGCCTGGGCATGCTGGTGGGCATCCTTGGCCAGCCTGGGTTGGTAGGTATTCAGGTCGCTGCGCTGATCGAAAACATGGTCGGCTCCGCCATATTGCACCAGTTGCAGTTGTTCGAAATCGAGCGCGTCCATAGCTGATAGACACTGAAGGTGGTCAGTGATTCTGTCCTTGCCACCGAGAAACATCAGCACCGGCAGGTCACGTCCCTTGCCCTGGCGCAGGTGCGCGGGGAACCCACAGTAAGGGTAGAAGGCGATGGCGCCGCGCACACCGTCCAGCGCCTGCTGGCCGATGCCGGGGAAACCGTGGCCGGCGGCGCCGTCGTAGGCCAGGGCGTCGAGGATGCTCCAGCCGCCGTGGGAGTAGCCGAGCAGGGCCATGCGCTGGTGGTCCAGCTGCGGCATGGCGCGGGCCAGGTCGAGGGCGGCGTAGACGTCCAGGGCGCGTTCGTTGCCCCACAGCCGCTTGCCGTCGCACACCGGGTGCCAGTCGTCGATGCCCCGGGCGGCCAGGCTGTCGACGAACAGCAGGGCAAAGCCCTGGGGCAGCAGCCAGTCGCTGACGTTACGCACGAAGCCGGGGCTCTGCCCGCTGCAACCGTGGAACACCAGCACGGTGGGGAATGGGCCTTCACCCTCGGGGGTGAACAGGCTGACGTGGGGCGCCAGTCGGGTTTTCGCCGCCGCCAGGTCGTCGGCGGCCGGCAACAGCGCGGCGCGATAGGGATAGAGTCCCAGGAGGGCGGCTGCGGCGATCAGGATCAACAGGATGGAGAGCGTGCGTCTTGTGGTTATGCGCATGTGTCGTCATATGCCGGTTGGGCTGGCATGCGGCGCCAGGGGCTCCGGGGAGGCACGGGCGTAGCATCGAGCCTGGCAATCCTAGTCCCTTGATCGGCATAACGATACGGCTGACATCATGAATTACGTCCTCTACGCGGTCCCTTTCTTCTTCCTGCTGATCGGCATCGAGCTGTTGGCCGATCGCTGGCGCGGGGTGCGTACCTACCGCACTGCCGATGCCATCAACAGCCTCAGCGCCGGCGTGCTGTCCACCACCAGTGGGCTGCTGACCAAGGCGGTCGGGTTGCTCACCTACACCTATGCCTGGCAGCACCTGGCGCTGTTCGAGCTGCGCGCGGACAGCCTCTGGGTCTGGCTGTTCGCCTTCGTCTTCTACGACTTCTGCTACTACTGGAACCACCGCCTGGGCCATGAGCGCAATGTGCTCTGGGCCGCCCATTCGGTGCACCACCAGAGCGAGGAGTACAACCTCTCCACCGCCCTGCGCCAGACCAGCACCGGCTTCCTCTTCGGCTGGATCTTCTACCTGCCGATGGCGGTGGCCGGCGTGCCGCCGCTGGTGTTCCTGACCGTCGCCGCACTGAACCTGCTCTATCAGTTCTGGGTGCACACCCGCCACGTGCCCAAGCTCGGCTGGTTCGAGTGGTTCTTCATCAGCCCGTCGAACCATCGCGTGCACCATGCGCAGAACGCGGTGTACATGGATCGCAACTACGGCGGCGTGTTCATCCTCTGGGACCGTCTGTTCGGCACCTTTCAGGAGGAGCTGGACGAGGAGCCGGTGGTGTTCGGCGTGACCACGCCCCTGGCCAGCTGGAACCCGCTCTGGGCCAACCTGCAGTTCTATTCGGTGCTGTGGCAGGACGCGGTGCGCGCCGAGTCCTGGTGGGATCGCCTGCGCATCTGGTTCATGCGCACCGGCTGGCGCCCCGAGGACGTGGCGCGCAAATACCCCCAGGCGAAGCCGGACCTGAGCCGCTTCGCCAAGTTCGAGGTGCCGCTGTCGGGCGGTCGCACCCTGTATGCGGCATTGCAGTTCGTCGGTTATGTGGTGGGCGGCAGCTACCTGCTGGGCGCCGGTGAAGGCATGTCGCTGGGCGCCGTGCTGCTGGGCTGGGGCTGGGTGGCGTTCGGCCTGTTCGTCATCGGTGCCTGGCTGGAGAACCGCCCCTGGGCACTGCGCCTGGAGCTGGCGCGGCTGGCGCTGAACCTGCCGGTGCTCTGGCTGGCGGACGCCCTCGGCATGCTGCCGGCCAGCCAGTTGGCCTGGCTGGTGCTGGGTGTGCACGGTCTGGTCAGCGTGCTGGCGCTGGTCGCCCTGGGGCGGCGGCAGACGGCGCTGGCGGTCTGAGGCGGGTGTGTTCCCGGGCTGAGGCCCGGGTTACGGCTGCGGCGGTTGCTCGGCGTTCGCCTTGGCTTCGCGGCTGTTGCGCAGGCGGCGACGCAGCCAGAGCAGGCCGCCGATCACCACCAGCGCGCCAAGCACCATCAGCTCGTAGCGCTTGAGGTTGCCCAGCATGCCTTCGAGCACGGCGCCGAAGTGGAAGGCGGCGAAGCCCAGGGCCAGGGCCCAGACGATGGCGCCGATGCCGTTGAGGATCAGGTAGCGCAGCGGCGGGTAGCCCGACAGGCCGATGGCCACCGGCATCACGGTGCGCAGGCCGTAGACGAAGCGGAAGCTCAGCACCCAGATGTCGGGATGGCGGCGGATGTGCTCCAGGGCCTTGTCGCCCATGGCCTGCCAGCGCGGGCGCTTGGCCAGGATCTGGCGGCCCTTCTGGCGGCCGAGGTAGTACCACAGCTGGTCGCCGGCATAGCTGCCGAAGAACGCCGTCATCACCACCAGGTTGATATCCATGTAGCCGCGGAACGCGAGAAAGCCGGCCAGGACCAGGATGGTCTCGCCCTCGAAGAAGGTGCCGAGGAAGAGGGCGAAATAGCCGAAGTCCTGGAGAAATTGTTGCAGCATCAGTTTGGCAGCGCGGCAAAAATGAACGCGAAGCCTAACCGGGTTGAACGCGCGCGAAAAGCTCTAAAGGGTGGCGAACCGCCAGTCGAGGGTCGACTGGTTCACGGCCAGCCCTAGTGGGGCCTCGGAAAATTCAGTGAACGCGACAGAGCGTCGCTGTCACGCATTGTTACCATTCGGTCATAATTGCCGCTTATAAATGTCGCACTGTGTCCTCCTTTGGACCCTGGAGTCTGTCGTGAGCTTTACCCCCGCCAATCGCCTGTTCCCCGCCACCCGCCTGCGCCGTAACCGCCGTGATGATTTCTCCCGCCGCCTGGTGCGTGAAAACACCCTGACCGTCGACGACCTGATCCTGCCGGTGTTCGTGCTGGACGGCGAGAACCGCCGCGAGGCGGTGCCGTCGATGCCGGGCGTCGAGCGCCTGTCCATCGACCTGCTGCTGGAAGCGGCGGCTGGCTGGGTGGCGCTGGGCATCCCCGCGCTGGCGCTGTTCCCGGTGACCCCGCTGGAGAACAAATCCCTCGACGGCGCCGAGGCCTGGAACCCCGAAGGCATCGCCCAGCGCGCCATCCGCGCCCTGCGCGAGCGCTTCCCGGAGCTGGGCGTGATCAGCGACGTGGCCCTGGACCCCTTCACCACCCATGGCCAGGACGGCATCCTCGACGCCGACGGCTATGTGCAGAACGACATCACCGTGGACGCTCTGGTCAAGCAGGCGCTGTCCCACGCCGCCGCCGGTGCCCAGGTCGTGGCGCCCTCGGACATGATGGACGGTCGCATCCAGGCGATCCGCGAGGCCCTGGAACTGGCCGACTTCCCCAACGTGCGGATCATGGCCTACTCGGCCAAGTACGCCAGCGCCTACTACGGTCCCTTCCGCGATGCGGTGGGCTCCGCCGCCAACCTCGGCAAGGCCAACAAGGCCAGCTACCAGATGGACCCGGCCAACGGTGACGAGGCCCTGCACGAAGTGGCCAGCGACCTCGCCGAAGGCGCCGACATGGTCATGGTCAAACCGGGCATGCCCTACCTGGACATCGTCTGGCGCGTGAAGGAAGCCTTCCGCGTGCCGACCTTCGCCTACCAGGTCAGTGGCGAATACGCCATGCACATGGCGGCCATCCAGAACGGCTGGCTGAGCGAGGCGGTCATACTCGAATCACTGACCGCATTCAAACGTGCGGGCGCTGATGGCATCCTTACCTACTTCGCCGTGCGTGCCGCAGAAATGCTCAAAGCGGGAGCCTGACTCCCCAGCAGGAAACCAGATGAACACCGATGGTCTGAACCAAGCGTCGAACCCCGAACAAGAGCCCGTACCGGAGCAACCGGTCGCCGAGGCCCCCGCTCCGGCCCCCGTCGAAACGCCGCCGCCCGCCCCCGTGCCGGCGCCGGTGATTCCGGGCCTGGATGACAGCAGCCTGTACATCCACCGGGAGCTGTCGCAGCTGCAGTTCAACATCCGTGTCCTGGAGCAGGCGCTCGACGAGTCCTACCCGCTGCTCGAGCGCCTGAAGTTCCTGCTGATCTTCTCCAGCAACCTGGACGAGTTCTTCGAGATCCGTGCCGCCGGGCTGAAGAAGCAGATCACCTTCGCCCGCGAGCAGGCCGGTGCCGACGGCCTGTTGCCGCACCAGGCCCTGGCGCGCATCAGCGAGCTGGTGCACGAGCAGGTGGCGCGGCAGTACAGCATCCTCAACGATGTGCTGCTGCCGGAGCTGGCCAAGCACCAGGTCAACTTCATCCGCCGTCGCTACTGGACGCCGAAGCTGAAGACCTGGGTGCGCCGTTACTTCCGCGACGAGATCGCGCCGATCATCAGCCCCATTGGCCTCGACCCGACGCACCCCTTCCCGCTGCTGGTGAACAAGAGCCTCAACTTCATCGTCGAGCTGGAGGGCGTCGATGCCTTCGGCCGTGACTCCGGCCTGGCGATCATCCCGGCGCCGCGCCTGCTGCCGCGGGTGATCCGCGTGCCGGAAGAGATCAGCGGCCCCGGCGACAACTTCGTGTTCCTGTCGTCGATGATCCACGCCCATGCCGACGACCTGTTCCCCGGCATGAAGGTCAAGGGCTGCTACCAGTTCCGCCTGACCCGTAACGCCGACCTCTCGGTGGACACCGAGGACGTCGAAGACCTGGCCCGCGCCCTGCGTGGCGAGCTGTTCTCCCGTCGCTACGGCGATGCGGTGCGCCTGGAGGTGGCCGACACCTGCCCGAAACACCTGTCCGATTACCTGCTCAAGCAGTTCGGCCTGGCGGAGAGCGAGCTGTACCAGGTCAACGGCCCGGTCAACCTGACCCGCCTGTTCAGCATCACCGGCCTCGACAGCCACCCCGAGCTGCAGCACCCCACCTTCACCCCGGTGATCCCCAAGCTGCTGCAGAAGGCCGAGAACCTGTTCAGCGTGGTGGGCAAGCAGGACATCCTGCTGCTGCACCCCTTCGAGTCCTTCACCCCGGTGGTGGACTTCCTGCGCCAGGCCGCCAAGGACCCCAACGTCCTGGCCATCAAGCAGACCCTGTACCGCGCCGGTGCCAACTCCGAGATCGTCGACGCCCTGGTGGAAGCGGCGCGCAACGGCAAGGAGGTCACCGCGGTGATCGAGCTGCGCGCGCGCTTCGACGAGGAATCCAACCTGCAGCTGGCCAGCCGCCTGCAGGCTGCCGGTGCCGTGGTGATCTACGGCGTGGTCGGCTTCAAGACCCACGCCAAGATGATGCTCATCCTGCGGCGCGAGGACGGCGAGCTGCGCCGCTACGCTCACCTGGGCACCGGCAACTACCACGCGGGTAACGCGCGCCTGTACACCGACTACAGCATGCTCACCGCCGATGACGCGCTCTGCGAGGACCTGCACAAGCTGTTCAACCAGCTCATCGGCATGGGCAAGACCCTGCGCATGAAGAAGCTGCTGCACGCGCCCTTCACCCTGAAGAAGTCGCTGCTGGACATGATCGCCAAGGAGGCCCAGCACGCCATCGAAGGCAAGCCGGCGCACATCATGGCCAAGGTCAACTCGCTGACCGATCCGAAGGTCATCCGCGCGCTGTACAAGGCCAGCCAGAGCGGCGTGAAGATCGACCTGGTGGTGCGCGGCATGTGCTGCCTGCGCCCGGGCATCCCCGGTGTTTCGCACAACATCCAGGTGCGCTCGATCATCGGCCGCTTCCTCGAGCACAGCCGCATCTACTACTTCCTCAACGAGGGCGACGAGCTGCTCTACCTCTCCAGCGCCGACTGGATGGAGCGCAACCTCGACATGCGCGTGGAGACCTGCTTCCCGGTGGAGGGCAAGAAGCTCATCACCCGGGTCAAGAAGGAGCTGGAAACCTACCTCGCCGACAACACCCACAGCTGGGCGTTGCAGGCCGACGGCCGCTACCTGCGCAACAGCCCCAGCGGCAACCAGAACCCGCGCAGCGCCCAGGCCATCCTGCTGGACAAGCTGCTCAACCCGCCGGTCAGCGCACGCTGATCGGTCGCGGCGCGGCGCGCTGCCGGCGATACCGCTGCAATGAAAAACGGGGCCCTTGGGGCCCCGTTTTCATGTCCGCTCGCCGCGTTCCGGTTCAGCTCACCTGCAGGCTGAAGTCGATGCGCTTGAGCCATTCGGCTTCCTGCTCGAAGTCGGCCTGGGTCAGCGGGTTGGCCGCCAGCCAGTCGTCGGGGAACTGCACGGCGAGGCTCTGCGGGCCGACCTTCAGCTGCACCGCCGGGGTCTCGTGGCTGGTGCGGATGTGGTGGAAGAGGATGGCGAAGCGCAGCAGCACGCAAAGGCGGATCAGCTTGACGCCTTCGTCGCCGAACTCGGCGAACTTGTCCTTGGGGATGTTGCGGCGGTGGCCGCGCACCAGCAGCGCGAGCATCTGCTGGTCCTGGCGGGAGAAGCCCGGCAGGTCCGAGTGCTCGATCAGGTAGGCGCCGTGCTTGTGGTACTGGTAGTGGGCGATGTCCATGCCGATCTCGTGGACGCGGGCGCCCCAGACCAGCAGGTCGCGGTGCCACTCGTCATCCAGCTGCCAGTCGTCCGCCACCTGCTCCAGCGCCTCCAGGGCCTTGGCCTCGACGCGGGCCGCCTGCTCGGCGTCGGCGTGGCAGCGCTCCATCAGCGCGCTGAGGGTACGTTCGCGCACGTCCTCGTGGTGGTGGCGGCCCAGCAGGTCGTAGAGCACGCCTTCGCGCAGGGCGCCTTCGGAATGGGTCATGTGCTTGAGTTCGAGGGCGTCGAAGATGGCCTCGAGGATCGCCAGCCCGGCCGGGAAGATGGCGCGGCGATCGGGCTTGATGCCGTCGAGGTCGAGTTTCTCCACCTCGCCCAGCTTGAACAGCTTGCGCTTGAGCCAGGCCAGGCCTTCCGGGTTGACCTCGCCGCTGCCCATGCCTGCCGCCTGGATCGCCAGGCCGACGGCGCGGATGGTGCCCGAGGCGCCTACCGCCTGCTGCCAGCCGAGGCGGCGCAGGCTGTATTCGATGCCCATCAGCTCCAGGCGCGCTGCGGTGTAGGCCTGGGCATAGCGGGCGGGGGTGATCTTGCCGTCGCGGAAGTAACGCTGGGTGTAGCTGACGCAGCCCATCTGCAGGCTTTCGCGCAGCTGGGATTCGAAGCGCTGGCCGATGATGAATTCGGTACTGCCACCGCCGATATCGGCCACCAGGCGCTTGCCGGGGGTGTCGGCGATGCTGTGGGACACGCCCAGGTAGATGAGGCGCGCTTCCTCGCGGCCGGAGATCACTTCCACCGGGTGGCCGAGAATGGCCTCGGCGCGGCGGATGAAGTCGGCGCGGTTGCGGGCCTCGCGCAGGGCGTTGGTGCCGACGACGCGCACGGCGCCTTCGGGCAGGCTGTTGGTCATCTGGGCGAAGCGGCGCAGGCAGTCGAGGCCGCGTTGCATGGCCTCTTCGCTGAGCATGCGCTCGTCATCCAGGCCGGCGGCGAGTTGCACCTTGTCGCCGAGGCGCTCGAGGATGCGGATCTCCCCGTGATCGGCCTTGGCCAGGACCATGTGGAAGCTGTTGGAGCCCAGGTCGATGGCTGCGATCAGGGAAGGTGTTTCGGCGCGACGGGTCGAGGGCATGGTCTTGGTGTCTCGTTTCTGAACGGCGCCATCCTGCCACGATCGTCACGTTGCGCCAACGCGAGTCGTGGAACGCTCGTGCAAGGGAAAGGAAGGCGGCTGCGCAGAATGCCACGGTGCAGTTTCCGCTTCATGACGGCCGCCTCCTTACTATAGGCGGCGTGCAGGCATCGGCGGAGTGGCATTCGCGATGGCCGCCAAGCGAGGCGATAAATGGCCGCGGCGGATTGACGCGGAACCGGTTATCCATCAGTTTTCCCGGGTGCATCCATAGAAAGGCTCAATTGCCAGCGGCTTTCGGTCCGGGAAAAGCCGGGCTATGATGGCCGCCAATTTCCGCATCCGAACCCACGGAGAACATCCATGAGCGAACTCATCTCCCACGTTAGCGACGCCAGCTTCGAGCAGGACGTGCTCAAGGCCGAAGGCGCTGTGCTGGTCGATTACTGGGCCGAGTGGTGTGGCCCGTGCAAGATGATCGCCCCCGTCCTCGACGAGATCGCCAAGGACTACCAGGGCAAGCTGAAGATCTGCAAGCTGAACATCGACGAGAACCAGGACACCCCGCCGAAGTACGGCGTACGCGGTATCCCGACCCTGATGCTGTTCAAGAACGGCAACGTCGAAGCGACCAAGGTCGGCGCCCTGTCGAAGTCCCAGCTGGCGGCCTTCCTCGACGCCAACATCTGAGCCTGGCCGGGCCTCCGGCGAGCCTTCGGACTGTTTCGAGAAACCCCGCACTTTGCGGGGTTTTTTGATGAATCGGTACTAGACGCCCCTGGATACCGGTGTTAAATTCGGGGCCGCAACGCTATTCCGTTGCCCTTCGCAAGCCGCCGCCGACGCATTCCAACTCGAATAAGCACAGCGATCCTGTCGCCTCTCCGCGGCGCGGCCTCTAAAGCTCAACGCTTTCCTTCCTCTCATTTTTAATACTTACGTCATTCCTATGAATCTGACCGAACTCAAGCAAAAGCCGATTGCCGAACTGCTGGAAATGGCCGAACAGATGGGCCTCGAGAACATGGCCCGTTCGCGCAAGCAGGACGTGATCTTCGCCCTGCTGAAAAAGCACTCGAAAGGCGGCGAGGAAATCTCCGGTGACGGCGTGCTGGAGATTCTCCAGGACGGTTTTGGCTTCCTGCGCTCCGCAGACTCTTCCTACCTGGCCGGCCCGGACGACATCTACGTCTCGCCCAGCCAGATCCGCCGCTTCAACCTGCGTACCGGCGACACCATCATCGGCAAGATCCGCCCGCCGAAAGAAGGCGAGCGTTACTTCGCCCTGCTCAAGGTGGACTCGATCAACTTCGATCGCCCGGAGAACGCCAAGAACAAGATCCTGTTCGAGAACCTGACGCCCCTGTTCCCGAACGAGCGCCTGAAGATGGAAGCCGGCAACGGCTCCACCGAAGACCTCACCGGCCGCGTGATCGACCTCTGCGCGCCGATCGGCAAGGGCCAGCGCGGCCTGATCGTCGCCCCGCCGAAAGCGGGCAAGACCATCATGCTGCAGAACATCGCGGCCAACATCACCCGTAACAACCCCGAGTGCCACCTGATCGTCCTGCTGATCGACGAACGCCCGGAAGAAGTGACCGAGATGCAGCGCACCGTGCGCGGCGAAGTGGTCGCTTCCACCTTCGACGAACCGCCGACCCGCCACGTGCAGGTCGCCGAGATGGTGATCGAGAAGGCCAAGCGCCTGGTCGAGCACAAGAAGGACGTGGTCATCCTGCTGGACTCCATCACCCGCCTGGCGCGTGCCTACAACACCGTGATCCCGAGCTCCGGCAAGGTGCTCACCGGTGGTGTCGACGCCCATGCCCTGGAGAAGCCCAAGCGCTTCTTCGGTGCCGCCCGTAACATCGAGGAAGGCGGTTCGCTGACCATCATCGCCACCGCGCTGGTCGAGACCGGCTCGAAGATGGACGAGGTGATCTACGAGGAGTTCAAGGGCACCGGCAACATGGAGCTGCCGCTGGACCGCCGCATCGCCGAGAAGCGCGTGTTCCCCGCCATCAACATCAACAAGTCCGGTACCCGCCGCGAAGAGCTGCTGACTGCCGACGACGAGCTGCAGCGCATGTGGATCCTGCGCAAGCTGCTGCACCCGATGGACGAGATCGCTGCCATCGAGTTCCTGCTCGACAAGCTCAAGGACACCAAGACCAACGACGAATTCTTCATGTCCATGAAGCGCAAGTAACGTTTGGTTCGCACCAAAAAGGCCGGGGAAACCCGGCCTTTGCGTTTGCGCGATTCGCGCGGCCTTCTGAATAACCCAGTTCGGCGCTAAACTTTGCGCCCCGACCTGCACGCCCCATGCGAGGCTCAAGCATGCAGTATCGCGATCTGCGCGACTTTATCCGTGGCCTGGAAGAGCGCGGCGAGCTGAAACGCATCGCCGCCCCGGTGTCCCCGGTGCTGGAGATGACCGAAATCTGCGACCGCACCCTGCGCAAGCAAGGCCCGGCGCTGCTCTTCGAGAACCCCACCGGCTACGACATCCCCGTGCTCGGCAACCTGTTCGGCACGCCGCGCCGCGTGGCCCTCGGCATGGGCGCGGACGACGTCTCCGAACTGCGCGAGATCGGCAAGCTGCTGGCCTTCCTCAAGGAGCCCGAGCCGCCCAAGGGCCTCAAGGACGCCTGGTCCAAGCTGCCGATCTTCAAGAAGGTCATCAGCATGGCGCCCAAGGTGCTCAAGGACGCCCCCTGCCACGACGTGATCGAGGAAGGCGACGACGTCGACCTCGGCAAGCTGCCCATCCAGCACTGCTGGCCGGGCGACGTGGCACCGCTGATCACCTGGGGCCTGACCATCACCCGTGGCCCCAACAAGGAGCGGCAGAACCTCGGCATCTACCGCCAGCAGGTGATCGGCCGCAACAAGGTCATCATGCGCTGGCTCAGCCACCGTGGCGGTGCGCTGGACTACCGCGAGTGGTGCGAGAAGCACCCCGGCCAGCCCTACCCGGTCTGCGTCGCCCTCGGTGCCGACCCGGCCACCATCCTCGGCGCGGTCACCCCGGTGCCGGACACCCTCTCCGAATACGCCTTCGCCGGCCTGCTGCGCGGCCACCGCACCGAACTGGTCAAGGCCATCGGCTCCGACCTGCAGGTGCCGGCCAGTGCCGAGATCGTCCTCGAAGGGGTGATCCACCCCGGCGAGATGGCCGACGAAGGCCCCTACGGCGATCACACCGGCTACTACAACGAGGTGGATCGCTTCCCGGTGTTCACCGTCGAGCGCATCACCCGCCGCCGCGACCCGATCTACCACAGCACCTACACCGGCCGCCCGCCGGACGAGCCGGCCATCCTCGGCGTGGCACTGAACGAAGTCTTCGTGCCGATCCTGCAGAAGCAGTTCCCCGAGATCACCGACTTCTACCTGCCGCCCGAAGGCTGCTCCTACCGCATGGCGGTGGTGACCATGAAGAAGCAGTACCCCGGCCACGCCAAGCGCGTGATGCTCGGCGTCTGGTCCTTCCTGCGGCAGTTCATGTACACCAAGTTCGTCATCGTCACCGACGACGACATCAACGCCCGCGACTGGAACGACGTGATCTGGGCCATCACCACGCGCATGGACCCCAAGCGCGACACGGTGATGATCGACAACACGCCCATCGACTACCTCGACTTCGCCTCGCCGGTTTCCGGCCTGGGCTCGAAGATGGGCCTGGACGCCACCCACAAATGGCCGGGCGAGACCACCCGCGAGTGGGGTCGCGTCATCGTCAAGGACGAGGCGGTGACCCGTCGCGTGGACGAGCTCTGGTCCAGCCTGGGTATCGACTGATGCGGGTCACGCTGCAACCATCCGGCGCGGTGCTGGAGATCCAGGCCGGCGAGAACATCCTCGCCGGCGCCCGTCGTCTCGGCTACGAATGCCCGCAGAGCTGCCGCAACGGCAACTGCCACATCTGTGCCGCCCTGCTGGTGGAAGGCCGGGTGCGCCAGGCCGGCGCCGAACTCGACCACGGCGAACTCTTCACCTGCCTGGCCGAGCCCCTGGAGGATTGCGTGCTGCACTGGGATGGCGTGCTCGCCCCGGGCGAGCTGCCGCTGCGCAAGCTCAATTGCCAGGTCAGTGCCTGCATCGACGCCGGTGGCGACGTCTGGCGTGTGCGCCTGCGTGCCCCGGCCGGCAAGCCGCCGCGCTACCACGCCGGGCAATACCTGCTGGTGGAGCGCGAGGATGGCGAGTCCTCGGCCTTCTCCCTGGCCTCGGCGCCCAGCGAAGGGCGCGACATCGAACTGCACATCCTTGCTCGCGAGCCCAGCGCCCTGGCCCTGCTGGAGCAGTTGCAGCGCACCGGTATCGCCCGGGTCCAGCTGCCCTTCGGCGATACCCACCTTGCCGAGCTGCCCGACGGCCCGCTGGTGCTGATCGCCGCCGGCACCGGCATGGCGCAGATGCACAGCCTGATCGAACACTGCCGCGCCACGGGCTTCCCCCACCCGGTTCACCTGTACTGGGGTGCACGGCGGCCGGAGGACTTCTACGAACTGCCGCACTGGGCGGACTGGCAGGGCCTGGCCAACCTCACCCTGCATCAGGTGGTCAGCGACCAGTGCGGCTGGCAAGGCCGTTGCGGGATGCTGCACGAAGCGGTGAGCGAGGACTTCCCCGACCTCAAGCCGCTGCACGTCTATGCCAGCGGCTCGCCCGCCATGGTCTACGGCACCCTCGACGCCCTGGTGGCGGCGGGGATGGACGCCCACCAGATGCGCGCCGACGTCTTCGCCTACGCCCCGCGCTGAGGGGTGTGCGCCAGTTCCGGTACGGCAGTGCATGATCCGCAGTTGAGCCACACCGCCCGCGCCTGCCCCCGATAACGAGAGGCAGCGCACGGCGGTCGGTGGCGTCGTCCCTAGAATCCGCGACTTTTTTCGTGGACTTCATCGGACGAGCCCCATGGCGTTACCCCTTCCTCCCCTGCGTCTTCCCCGCCACCTGCTGGCCGTTGCCCTCGGCGCCTGCATCGGCGCGCCCGCCTGGGCCACGCCCCTGCCGCCGGTGGAGCTGCCCGGCGCCATCCAGAACGAATTCGTGCGCCTCTACCAGCTGCCCGACGACATGCTGCGCCTGCAGCTGGAGCCGGCCCTGGAAATCTTCCCCGAGTACCGCGAGCAGTTGATCCGCTACCTGGGCGAGGAAGCCGGCCCCGAGCGCCAGTCCCTGCTGGGCGATATCGCCCACGCCACGCCCAAGGAGCGCCTGGCCTGGTTCCGCACCACCCCGGCCAAGGTGACCCTGGCCGTCGCTGCGGTGGGTGCCGTCGCCGTGGCCCGTTCCGGTGGGGGCGGCGGTGGTGGTGGCTCCGGCGCCCCGGCCAGTCCGCCTGCCCAGCAGCCGGCCCCGCAGCCGCCGACCCAGCCGGTACAGCCTCCGGCTCAACCGCCGGTCCAACCGCCGGTACAGCCGCCCGTGCAGCCTCCGGTGCAACCGCCGGTACAGCCGCCCGTGCAGCCACCAGTACAACCGCCTGTGCAGCCTCCGGTCCAACCACCGGTTCAACCCCCCGTCCAGCCAGAGCCTCCGGTCCAGCCGCCCGTGCAACCGCCGGTCAACCCGGTGGACCCGGCGCAGTTCCGCACCGCCGAGTTCCGCGCCACCTGGGGCCTGGGCAGCATCAAGGCCGAGCACGCCTATGCCCGGGGCGCCACTGGTGACGGCGTGACCGTGGCCGTGGTGGACACGGGCGTGGATGTGGACCACCCCGAACTGCGTGATCGCATCGTCGCCGGTGGTGATGTGGTGCGTGCCGGCGGCCCGCGCATGACCGACGGCAATGGCCATGGCACCCACGTTGCAGGCACCATCGCGGCCGCCCGGGATGGCCAGGGCATGCATGGCGTGGCGCCGGACGCCCGCATCCTGCCGGTGAAGTTCCTCGACGACGGTGTGCAGGGCAACGAGACCCTGGGCACCCGCGACGCCTTGCGCCGGCAGGTGGACCTCGGCGCCCGCGTCTCCAACAACAGCTGGGGCGAGCGGACCAACGTCGCCAGCGGTGGCTACCGTTCGCGCACCCTGGCCGACCTCGACGAGAGCCAGCGCACCTACTACCGCGACACCCTCGCGCCGCTCTACCGCGAGGCACAGCGCGCCGGCCTGGTGTTCGTCTTCGCCGCCGGCAACAACGCCACCGGCGACACCGGCCTGGCCGCGCAGCCGAGCCTCTATGCCGCACTGCCGATCCTTGCGCCGGATCTCCAGGGCCAGTGGCTGGCGGTGGTCAACATCCAGGACAACGGCAGCATCTCCGACGGCTCCCACCGCTGTGGTGACGCCCGTGCCTGGTGCCTGGCAGCGCCGGGCAGCTGGGTCTATTCCAGCGTGCCGGGGGGCGGCTACGGCCACATGAGCGGTACCTCCATGGCCGCACCGCACGTGTCCGGCGCTTTGGCGCTGCTGATGGACCTGTTCCCCACCCTCAGTTCCGCCCAGGTCACCCAGCGTGTGCTGGTGTCGGCGGACAAGACCGGCCGATACGCCGATCAGAACGTCTACGGCCAGGGCCTGCTCGACCTCGACGCGGCCAGCAGCCCCATCGGCGGCTTGATGATCAACACCGCCAGCGGCGAGGTGATCGCCCTCGATCGCGCCGGCCTGGCGGAAAGCCCGGCCCTGGGCAATGCCCTGCGCCAGTCCCTGGCCAAGGTCGACCTGGTGCTCAAGGACAGTCTCGACGCGCCCTTCCTCGCCAGCGGCGCCCTGCTCGGCGAACAAGGCGGCAACCGCCAGGCGCGCCTGGACACCGACGCCTATCGCCAACGCCTGGAGGATGAATACCGCATGACCGAGGTCAGCGATGGTCGCGGCCTCAACCTGCGTTTCAGCGAAGGCACCGAGGGCAGCGGCATGCAGTCCCTCGGCCAGGTGCAGGCCTGGCAGCAGCTGGACGACCTGGCCATCAGCGCCAGCCTCAACACCGACCCGTCCTGGAGCCAGGGCCTGACCCGCCTGGACCGGCACCTGGGCCAGGACGGCACCACCCGTGCCTTCGCCAACCCCTACCTGAGCCTGGAGCAACAGGCCAGCGGCGCCGGCCTGCACTGGCAGGCGTCCTCCAGCTGGAGCGGCGGCGTGCAGGTGCAGATGGCCGAGGCCGAGCAGCGCTTCGTCGACCGCTCCGACCATGCCCGCCAGCACAGTGTGCTGGGCGAATGGCGCTATCAGGGCGAGCAGGGCCTGGGCCTCAGCCTGCAGGGCGGCGTGCTGAACGAGCAGCAGCGCCTGCTCGGCAGCCAGGGCGAGCAGTGGCTGGGCAAGGGCAGTACCCGCACCTGGTTCAACGGCCTCAACCTGAGCCTGGCGCTGAACGAGCAGTGGCAGCTGTTCGGCCGCTACAACACCGGCCTCAGCCAGGTCTCCGGCGGGCGTTGGCTGGAATCGGCCAACCTGCGCAGCGACAGCTTCAGCCTCGGCCTGGTGGGCCGGCCGGATAGCCAGTGGCAAGTGGGCGCGCTGGTCTACCAGCCCTTGCGCGTGCGTGGCGGCGACGCCTCCATGCAGCTGCCCACCGGCCTCAATGCCGACAACAGCGTGGCCTGGCGCTCCACCAGCCTGGCGCTGGACGCCGAAGGGCGGCACATGGAATACGAGATGTTCTTCCGCTACGAACTGCCGCGCTGGCCGATGACCTTCAAGGGCAGCCTGCTGCACGTGCGCGATTACCAGAACCAGCCGGGCAACAACGACTCCATGGTGCTGATCAACACCAACCTGCGGTACTGACTCGCAGCTCGCTATGTAGCCCGTAGGATGGGTAGAGCTGTGCGAAACCCATCAAACGACCTTCCCGGCGGGCACCGTGTTTGGGTTGTCCGCATGGGTTTCGCTGCGCTCTACCCATCCTACGGTGCAGTTTTCGGGGGCACGCCAGCTCGCGGAGCGCCGCCCGGCCCATCCACGGGCTGCAGGTCGGGATCACGCCAGCTCGGGGAATTCCGCGCGCAATTCGGCCGCGAGCCAGTCGAGGAACCACTGGATATCGGCGCTGGCCTGCTCGGTGGGCAGCAGCGCCTGGTAGCTCTCCAGTGGCGCCTGCCGCTGCACGGGGCGTACGAGGAGGCCGGCGGCCAGCTCCTGGCTCACCAGCACCTCGTTGGCCAGGGCGATGCCGTGGCCCTTCTCGGCCATGCTCAGGGCGTGGTCGTTGCTTACGTAGAGCACGTCGGAACTGACCCGCATCGTGCAGCCCACCGCCGCGAACCAGGCGTTCCACCACTCGCCGTCGTCCACGTGGATCAGCTTGTGCCGCGCCAGTTCGTCCGGGCCGGCGATGGGGCCGTGGGCGGCGAGGTAGTCCGGCGAGCACACCGGGAACACATTGGGCTGCAGCAGGGTGGCCTGGCACTGCGGATACTGCCCGGGCATACCGTAGACGATGCCCAGGTCGGCGCCCTGGCCGTCCACGGCGGTGAAGGTGGGGTTGGGTTCGATGGCGATCTTCAGCCCCGGCCGCAGCTGGCGCAGCGACTCCATGCGCGGCATCAGCCAGCGCTTGGCGAAGGCCGGCACGGCGAGGATGCGCAACCAGCGGGGTGCGTCGCTGGCCGCCACCTCGGCGCCGGCCTCGGCGATCTGCCGCAGCGCCCGCGACACCTTGGCGTGGTAGCGCCGCCCGGCCTCGGTGAGCACCACGCCACGCGGCGTGCGCTCCAGCAGCTGCACGCCCAGCCAGTCCTCCAGCAAGCGCACATGGCGGCCGATGGCCGGCTGGGTGACATGCAGCGCCCGTGACGCGGCAACGTAGCTGCCGAGGCGTGCGGCCGCTTCGAAGGCGCGCAGGGCGTTGAGCGGCGGCAGGCGTGGTTCGGCCATCACGGGGCTCCTGGCTGTTAATTTTCTTAACAGCCAATGTAAGGAAATTGAAGTTTCCTGTCGCGGGTATTTGGCCGAGTATCCGGCCCAGGCAGCGCCATAACGACAACCAGCGCGCCCGCTCCACCCGCTCGCCACGAGCCCTCAGTCCTGCCCAGAACAACTAGAAGTCCCGCCAGCGGACAACACGCGGCGAGGACACGGAGGTAAGGCCATGAACGCCCTGCATGCAGTGCAGACCGCAGCGGTATCCATCCGCTCGGTACGCAAGGTCTACGGCGATCCGCAATCCGGGCCCGTCGCCCTCAAGCACGTCGACCTGGAAATCCGCGACAACGAGTTCTTCACCCTTCTCGGCCCATCCGGCTGCGGCAAGACCACCCTGCTGCGGATGATCGCCGGCTTCGAATACCCCAGCGCCGGCAGCATCCACCTCTACGGCGAAGACATCGCCGACCTGCCGCCCTACGAGCGCCCGGTCAACACGGTGTTCCAGCACTACGCGCTGTTCCCTCACATGACCATCGCCGAGAACCTCGCCTTCGGCCTCGAATCCCGGCCGCTGGGCAAGAGCATGAGCCGCGCGCAGGTCGCCGAGCGCGTGGCCGAGATGCTCGCCCTGGTGCAGATGGAGCGCTTCGCCGACCGTCGCCCGACGCAGCTTTCCGGCGGCCAGCAGCAACGTGTGGCCCTGGCCCGCGCCCTGGCGCCGCATCCCCGCGTCCTGCTGCTGGACGAGCCGCTCTCGGCCCTCGACCTCAAGCTGCGCCAGGCGATGCGTGAGGAGCTGAAGGCGATCCAGACCAAGACCGGCATCACCTTCATCTTCGTCACCCACGACCAGGAAGAGGCCCTGACCCTGTCCGACCGCATCGCGGTGTTCTCGGAGGGCCAGGTGCAGCAGGTGGGCACCCCGCGGGAAATCTACGAGCGCCCACGCAACCGTTTCGTCGCCGACTTCATCGGCGAAACCAACTTCCTCGATGCCCAGGTGCTCAGCCTCGATGGCACCCAGGCGCTGTGCCAGGGGCCGGGCGGGCAACCGTTCCAGGCCGAATCCGTCGACGGCGTGCTGCCGGGCAGCCGGGTCAGCCTGTCGATCCGCCCCGAGCGCGTGCACCTGGGCGGCGTCGACACCGCCGGCGCGCTGCCCTGCCGGGTGGAGGCGCAGGTGTACCTGGGCACCGACCTGCAGTACCGGGTGAGCCTCGACGACGGCACCCGGCTGACCGTGCGCATGCCCAACAGCCTGGAGCGCCACCAGCGCTTCGGCGTCGGCGAGCGGGCCGCGCTGCAGTTCGAGAACGGCAGCGCCAGCGTCCTGCTGGACTGAGCCCGGAGGCCGACATGCATCGATCGACACTCTCCGGCGCCGCCCTGCACGAGCGCCGGCAATCCCTGCGCAACCTGCTCGGCGTCAGCCCGGCACTCCTGGCCATCGGCCTGTTCCTGATCGTCCCCATCCTGCTGGTGGTCGGTTATTCGCTGATGGAGGCCAACCCCTACGGCGGGGTCGAGCCGGTGTTCAGCACCGAGTCCTACCTGTCGCTGCTGTTCGAGCGGCAACTGGACGACAGCCTGGCCTTCGTCGACTCCTACCTGCTGATCGCCCTGCGCTCCATCGGCATCGCCGCGGCGACCACGCTGGTCACCCTGCTGATCGGCTTCCCGGTGGCGGTGTGGCTGGCCATGCAGCCGCCGCACAAGCGCGGCCTGCTGATCTTCCTCATCACCGTGCCGTTCTGGGCCAACCTGCTGATCCGCACCTACGCCTGGATCCTGCTGCTGCGCGAGACCGGCGTGGTCAACGGCACGCTGATGGGCCTGGGGCTGGTGGACCAGCCGCTGCAGCTGCTCTACACCGACGGCGCGGTGCTGCTGGGGCTGGTGTACACCTATGCGCCCTTCGTGGTGCTGCCCATCTACGCGACCCTGGAGAAGATGGACATGCGCCTGCTGGAGGCGGCCCAGGACCTCTACGCCGGCCGCTGGCGCACCCTGCGCAAGGTGGTGCTGCCCATCGCCCGGCCGGGCATCCTCGCCGGCGCCATCCTCACCTTCGTGCCCTGCCTCGGCGCCATGGTGGCCCCGGAGCTGCTCGGCGGCGGCACGCGGATGATGCTCGGCAACCTGATCTTCCGGCAGTTCAGCGACGCCCGTAACTGGCCCTTCGGCTCTGCCCTGGCGCTGGTGCTGATGGCCGCGGTGATGCTGGTGCTGACCCTCTACGCACTGCGCGCCGAGCGCGTGCGCATCGCCCGGGGAGGTGTGTGATGAACCTGTTCAAGCGCCGCCTCGGCGCCCACCACTTCCCCGGTTTCGGCGGCTTCAGCCTGCTGTTCTATCTCTACCTCTACGCGCCGATCCTGGTGCTGGTGGTGCTGTCGTTCAACGCCAACCAGTCGGCCACGGTCTGGAGCGGCTTCAGCCTCGACTGGTACCGCGCCGCCTTCGCCAACCAGGCGCTGCGCCAGGCCGCCGGCAACAGCCTGCTGATCGCCCTGTGCGCCAGCCTGATCGCCACCGTGATCGCCACCCTGGCGGCTCTGGCCACCTCGCGCGGCGCACGCTTCAAGGGCCTGCGCCTGTCGATGGGGACCATCATGCTGCCGCTGGTGCTGCCCGAGATCGTGGTCGGCGTCGCCACCCTGGCGCTGTTCTCTACCCTCGGCCTGTCCCTGGGCTACGGCAACCTGATCATCGCCCACACGGTGTTCTGCATCCCCTTCGCCTACCTGCCGATCCGCGCGCGCCTCAACGACATGGACCTGTCCCTGGAGCAGGCTGCTGCGGACCTCTACGCCGGGCCCTGGCGCACCCTGCGCAAGGTCACCCTGCCGCTGCTGATGCCGGGGATCTTCTCCGGGCTGATGCTGGCCTTCATCGTCTCGCTGGATAACTTCGTGATCTCGATGATGGTCTCCCAGGCCGGCACCACCACGCTGCCGATCTTCATCTTCGGCCTGCTGCGCATGGGCGTGACGCCCGACGTGAACGCCGTATCGACGCTGATCCTCGGCGTCTCCGTGCTCTTCGTGACCCTGTCCTACCTGCTTGGCAGGCAAAGAACCTGACCCTGGAGAATTGACGCATGAAAAAGCTGATCGCTGTTCTGGGTACCTCGCTGGGCCTCGCCCTGGCGGCCAACGTGCAGGCCGCCGGCACGCTCAACGTCATCAGTTGGAGCGGCTACTTCTCGCCGCAGATCCTGGAGAAGTTCGAGAAGGAAAGCGGCATCAAGGTCACGGTGGACTCCTACGATTCCAACGAGACGCTGCTGGCCAAGCTCAAGCAGGGCGGCGCCGGCTACGACGTCGCCATCCCCTCCCACCAGTTCGTGCCGATCCTCATCCAGGAGCAGCTGCTGGAGCGCTTCGAGCCCGGCAAGGAGGCCTACTACCAGGGCTTCACCGCCAACCTGCAGAAGCCCGCCTGGGACCCGCAGGGCGCCTACGCCGCGCCCTTCATCTGGGGCACCACCAGCGTGGTGGTCAACCGCGAGCGCTACAAGGGCGAGGCGGACAGCTACGCGCTGCTGTTCAAGCCGCCGGCGGAGCTGCAGGGGCGCATCAACATGTTCGACTCGGTCAGCGAGGTGATCGACACCGCCAGCCTCTACCTGGGCATTCCGCTGTGCAGCGAGGACCCCAAGCAGATGCAGCAGGTACTGGCGCTGCTCAAGGAGCAGAAGCCCCACGTGCGCACCTACAGCTCCAAGGCCGGGGCCATCCGCGAGAGCCTGGCGGCCGGCGAGCTGGACATGTCGATGTTCTGGGGCGGTTCCTCGCTGCGCGCACGGGAGATGAAGCCGAGCCTCGAATACCTGTACCCGAAGGAGGGCGTGATGGCCTGGGTGGACAACCTGGTGATCCCCAAGGGCGCGCGCAACCTCGATAACGCCAAGGCCTTCATCGCCTTCCTCAGCCAGCCGGAGAACGCCGCGCTGACGCAGAACTTCCTCAAGCACCAGAGCCCGGTGCAGGGCGTCGAGCCCTACCTCGAGCCGGGCCTCAAGGACGCGCCGGAGCTGCACATCCCCGAGGGCACCAAGGTGGTGTTCAGCCAGACCTGCGGCGCCGGCGCCATCCGCCTGGCCGACCGCCTGTGGACCAACCTGATGCGTTGATGAACACCGCCCCCGCCGGCGCGGGGGCGCATAACCAGAACGAGACGGAACGAGATCACTGCCCATGAGTCATGCAACCCCGATCAGCGAACTGGTGCGGCTGCCGGCCGCCGAGCTGGCCGAGCGCATCCGAACGCGCGATGTGTCCTGCCGCGAGGTGATGCTGGATTACCTGGCCCATATCGAGCGCCTCAACCCGGCGGTCAATGCGCTGGTCAGCCTGCAGCCGGCGGACGCGCTGCTGGCCCAGGCCGACGAGCGCGACGCCGAGCTGGCGCGTGGCACCCACAGGGGCTGGATGCACGGGCTGCCCCATGCGGTGAAGGACCTGTCGGCGGTCAGGGGCATCACCACCACCTACGGCTCGCCGCTGTTCCGCGACCATGTGCCGGCACGTGACGGCATCATGGCCGAGCGCCTGCGCGCCGCCGGGGCGATCTTCATCGGCAAGAGCAACACGCCGGAATTCGGCCTCGGCTCGCAGAGCTACAACCCGCTGTTCGGCGCCACCGGCTGCGCCTTCGACCCGAGCCGCACGGCCGGTGGCAGCAGCGGCGGCGCGGCGGCGGCCCTGGCGCTGCACCTGGTGCCGGTGGCCGATGGCAGCGACATGATGGGCTCGCTGCGCAACCCGGCGGCCTTCAACAACATCATCGGCTTCCGCCCGTCCCAGGGCCGCGTGCCCTTCGACGACAGCGCCGACCTGTTCTTCGACCAGCTCGGCTACGAGGGCCCGATGGGCCGCAGCGTGCGCGACGTGGCCCTGCTGCTCTCGGTGCAGGCCGGCGGCGATGCCCGCGCGCCGCTGTCCATCCCCGGCGATGGCGCGGCCTTCGCCGGCTCGTTGCAGCGCGACTTCAAGGGTGCGCGCCTCGGCTGGCTGGGCGACCTCGACGGCCAGCTGCCGATGCAGCGTGGTGTGCTGGAGCTGTGCCGCACCGCCCTGAAGGATTTCGAGGCGCTGGGCTGCGTGGTGGAGGAGACGAGCCTGGGCTTCCCCCGCGAGCGGCTCTGGGACACCTGGCTGACCCTGCGCCACTGGCTGGTGGCCGGGGGCCTGGGGGCGGCCTATGACGACCCGGCGACCCGCGCGCAGCTCAAGCCGGAAGCCTGTTGGGAAGTGGAGAACGGCCAGCGCCTGACCGGCCAGCAGGTCTACCGCGCCTCGGCCGCCCGCAGCGACTGGTACCGCGCCATCAGCCGGCTGTTCGAGCGCTTCGACTACCTGCTGCTGCCCAGCGCCCAGGTGTTCCCCTTCGACAAGACGCTGCACTGGCCGCAGGCGATCGAAGGCGTGGCGATGGACACCTACCACCGCTGGATGGAAGTGGTGATCCCCGGAACCCTGTCGGGCTGCCCGGTGGCCAACGTGCAGGCGGGGTTCAACGATGACGGCCTGCCCATGGGGCTGCAGATCATCGGCCCGCACCAGAAGGACATGGCGGTGCTGCAACTGGCCCACGCCTACGAGCAGGCCAGCGACTGGTTCCGTCGTCGTCCGGCACCGCTGCTGGCGGCCGGGTAAGGCACCCGGAAAGAAAAGGGCCCGCCCCCGTTTCGTGGCGGGGGCGGGCCCAGTACTGCTCGTCGAACTAGCGGACCTTCACGACGACCTTGCCGACAGCCTTGCGCTGGCCGAGGGCGTTGATGGCGTCGGCGGATTTCTCCAGGGGGAACACCTGGGAGACCAGCGGCTTGAGCTTGCCTTCGGCGTGCCAGGCGAACAGCTGCTGGAAGTTGGCCAGGTTGTCCTGGGGCTGGCGCTGGGCGAAGGAGCCCCAGAACACACCCACCACCGCAGCACCCTTGAGCAGGGTGAGGTTCACCGGCAGCTCGGGGATGCGGCCGCTGGCGAAGCCGACCACCAGCAGGCGGCCGTTCCAGGCGATGGAGCGGATGGCCTCGTCGAACAGGTCGCCGCCCACCGGGTCGTAGATCACGTCCGCGCCCTGGCCACCGGTGAGTTCCTTGACCTTCTCCTTGAGGCTCGACTCGCTGTAGTTGATCAGCTCGTCGGCACCGGCGGCCTTGGCCACCTCCAGCTTCTCGGCGCTGCTGGCCGCGGCGATCACCTTGGCACCCATGGCCTTGCCGATCTCCACCGCCGCCAGGCCGACGCCACCGGAGGCGCCCAGCACCAGCAGGGTTTCACCCGGCTGCAGGTTGGCGCGCTGCTTGAGGGCGTGCATGGAGGTGCCGTAGGTCATGCCGAAGGCGGCGGCGGAATTGAAGTCGATGCCCTTGGGGATCGGCATCACGTTGTAGCCGGGCACGGCCACCTGCTCGGCGAAGCTGCCCCAGCCGGTCAGCGCCATGACCCGGTCGCCGGGCTTGAGGTGGGTGATCTTCTCGCCCACTGCGGCGACGGTGCCGGCGGCCTCGCCACCCGGGGAGAAGGGGAAGGGCGGCTTGAACTGGTATTTGCCCTCGATGATCAGCGTATCGGGGAAGTTGACCCCGGCGGCATGCACGTCGATCAGCACTTCGTTCTTCTTCGGCTCGGGGCTGGCAACCTCTTCGAGCACCAGGGTTTCGGCTGGGCCGAAGGCTTTGCACAGGACGGCTTTCATGGACGCTTCCTCAACGTGGATGCCGGCGCGAAGGGCGCGGCAGGTTGGCCTGATGGCTTGGCAGTGTAGGTAGCCCGCCCGGTGGGTCAACGAGCATGGCCTGGCCTGATAGCCGTGCATAAGCGTCGGGCTTGGGCCGGCGAGCAGGTCTGGCTATGCTAGTCGCACGCTTATCCAGGAATCACACCCGTGAAAACCACCCTCGCACTGCTGCTGGCCCTGCTCATCCCCTTTGCCGCCCTGGCCAACGAGGAGAAGGAAGAACCCAAGGAGGGCGAAGCCCCGAAGATCGCCTACGTCGGCCTGACGCCGGCGCTGGTGGGCAACTACGGGGCGGGCCCCAAGCTGAAGTACTACAAGGCCGACATTGCCCTGCAGGTGGCGGGTGCGGACGCGGCCAAGTCGGTGGAATACCACGAGCCGCTGATCCGCAATCAGCTGGTGATGCTCTTCTCCCAGCAGACCGACGACAGCCTGGCCACGCCGGACAGCAAGGAGAAGCTGCGCCAGGAAGCGCTCAAGCAGGTGCAGCAGGTGCTGCAGCAGGAAGAGGGCAAGCCCCTGGTGGACGACCTGCTGTTCAACAACCTGATCATCCAGCCCTGAGCTGACTGGGCTCGCGCTCAGCGCAGCGCGAGCACCGTCTGCCATTCCTCGTCGCGCACCGGCATCACCGAGAGGCGCGACCCCTTCTGCACCAGCGGCATCGCTTCCAGTGCCGCTTGCGCCTTCAGCGTCGCCAGCGGGATGACCCTGGGGAACGCCTCGACGAACTCGACGTCCAGGGCGCTCCAGGGGTTCTTCTCGTGGCTGGCCTTGGCGTCGAAGTAGTGGCTTTTCGGGTCCAGGGCCGTCGGGTCCGGGTAGGTGGCGCCGACGATGCGGGCGATCCCGGCGATGCCCGGTTCCGGGCAGCTGGAGTGGTAGAAGAAGAACAATTCGCCCTCCTGCATGGCACGCATGAAGTTGCGCGCCTGGTAATTGCGCACCCCGTCCCAGCGTGCGCGACCCAGTCGCTGCAGGTCATGGATCGACAGTTCGTCGGGTTCCGATTTCATCAACCAATAAGGCATGAACTTTGCTCCTGCCGTCCGGTCCTTGTCGCGGACGAAAAATCACCAACGGGCCGACGGTCGGCTGGCGTCATAAATTGCGTGTTCTCCATCGTTGCCGGAGAATGCCGCACTTTAAGCCGGATGCCGCCAGGCAGCCCATAATTAAAAGCACCCGCCGCAAGTCATCGCGGCACGTTTGCCTTGAAGGGGGAGGCAATCCGATGAAACGCAAACCCGATCTTCTCTGGGTACTGGTCATACTCTTCGGCCTGGGCGTGGTTACCACGGGTTACACCCAAAGCCTGTGGGAACAGCGCCAAGGCGCGCCGGTCAGCATCCAGCAGCCCTGATTTCCGAGGGCGCCGCAAGGAACGCGGCGCCGCTTCAGTTTCCGCGATACCAATCCCCGTCCGTCACCGTCGCCTGCAGGCGCACATCCCAGCTGGCCAACGGCAAGCGATCCACCTTCTGGCATTCATGGGCCAGCCCCAGCAGCGTCGGCTTCTGCCAATTTTTGCGCCGCGCGCGGTACGCCAGGCTGCGGTCATAGAAACCGCCCCCCATTCCCAGGCGCCCGCCTTCCTCGTCGAAACCCACCAGCGGCAGCAGCACCAGGTCGAGTGTCCAGACCGGCCGTTGCTGCGACTGATTGGCGCGGGGTTCGAGGATGCGGAAGCGATTGCGCACCAGGCGCTCGCCCGGGCGCAGGCGCTGGAACACCATGCGCGTTGGCGGCCAGGCCTTGAGCACCGGCAGGTAGGTGGCCTTGCCGCGCTTCTGGGCCTCGCGCAGCAACGGGCGCGGGTCGATCTCGCCGTCGGCCGGCAGGTACAGCGCCACATGGCGCGCACGGCGGAACAGCGGATGCTGGGCCAGTTGGCGGTAGAGGTCGCGGGCGGCGCGTTGCTGTTCGAGGGGGGAAAGCGTGCGGCGTGTCTGCCTGAGTAGGCGCCGCAGGGCCGGGCGGGAGAGAGTGCCGGCGCTGATCATGAAGGGTACGACTCCCCGGTTATGCCGCTGTCGGTTTAGCCCTTGAACCCGAAAGTTCAAGGTGGAGGTTGCAGGAGGCGTTAAGGCTTTCCGTCAGGCGGACATGCACACCGGCCCCACTTACAACCCCCGTGGTTGTGCGTATCGGCTCAGGGACATCACCGACTGGCAAACACACCAGGGAGCTGCCGGCGAGTATACCCCAACAGAAGGCTCTGGCGTCAGGCTTCGTGTCCATCCGGATCAGCGGCGAGCGCATGATCGACACGCTCCAGCAGGTCACGCACCCGCTCGCGGGTCGAGGTCGCTTCCTGGTCGAGGCGTTCCTGCTTGTGCAGCAGTTCGTGGGTGATGTTGAGAGCCGCCATCACGGCGACGCGGTCGGCGCCGATGACCTTGCCGCTGGTGCGGATCTCGCGCATCTTGCCGTCCAGGTAGCGGGCTGCGCTCTCCAGGTTGGCGCGCTCGTCCGAAGGACAGGCGATGCAATATTCCTTGTCGAGGATATGGACAGTGACGGTGTTCGGCTGGGTCATGAATCCTGCTCCAGGGCTTTCAGGCGCGAAATCATCGCTTCGACCTTCTGCCGGGCCATTTCGTTCTTTTCGATCAGATGGGCGCGTTCTTCTTTCCAGGCCTTTTCAGCCGCTAGCAGTTGCCGGTTTTGCGACTTGAGCTGCCCCACGCGCTGGATCAGGAGCTCCAGCTTGGCGGTGAGGGCTTGCAGTTCCGCGTCTTCCATGGGCTCTCTACTTCGCGATGAAGGATCGGACTATATAGGAACGGCCCGATCCAGGGTCAAACCCGTCGGCGGCGGTCGATGGTCTTGGCGCGCATGCCGATGCTAGGATACGAGGCCGTCATTCTAGTGATTGCGCCCTCTGGCGCCTAGCCACCCATGCCCAGTTCCAATTCCCCGTATTCCGCTTTCGCCGCCCTGATCGCCACCAGCGGTCAGCCCGTCTCCCCTGCCGAGCTCCATGGCCTTCTGCTGGGGCGCAGCTGCGCCGGCGCCGGCTTCGATCCCGAGCCCTGGCTGGAGGATGCCGCCGAGCTGCTCGGCGCTGAGCCACAGGACAACCTGCGCCAGGCCCTGATCGGCCTGCAGGAGATGGTCAAGGGTGAACTCACCGGCACCGAGATGGCCGTCGTGCTGCTGCTGCCCGATGACGAAACGCCGCTGGGCGAGCGTGCCGCCGCCCTTGGCCAATGGTGCCAGGGCTTCCTCGGCGGCTTCGGCCTGACCGCTCGCGAAGGCGCGCTGTCCGGCGAGGCGGTCGAAGTGCTTCAGGACCTCGCCTCCATCGCCCAGGTGCAAAGCGCCCTGGAAGATTCTGAGGACGGCGAGACCGACTACATGGAAGTGATGGAGTACCTGCGTGTGGCGCCCCTGCTGCTGTTCAGCGAGTGTGCCCGCAAGCCCGCGCCGGTGGCTCCAGCGCCGAAAACCTCTCTGCATTGAACCCGCGTCACGGGCGCATGGGCGCCCCTTGGTAAGGAGCGCGCATGACCCGTATCCCGAAGTCCGAATTCGCCCGTCGCCGCAAGGCGCTGATGGCGCAGATGGTGCCCAACAGCATTGCCATCCTGCCCGCGGCGCCGGTTCACATCCGCAACCGTGACGTCGAGCACGTGTACCGCCAGGACAGCGACTTCCAGTACCTCAGCGGCTTCCCCGAGCCCGAGGCGGTGCTGGTGCTGATCCCCGGCCGCGAGCATGGCGAGTACGTGCTCTTCTGTCGTGAGCGTGATCCCGAGCGCGAGCTGTGGGACGGCCTGCGTGCCGGCCAGGACGGCGCCATCGGCGAGTACGGTGCCGACGACGCCTTCCCCATCGGCGATATCGACGACATCCTCCCCGGCCTCATCGAAGGCCGCGAGCGCGTCTACTACTCCATCGGCACCAACCCCGAGTTCGACCAGCACCTGATGGAGTGGGTCAACGTGATCCGCTCCAAGGCGCGCCAGGGTGCGCAGCCGCCGAACGAGTTCGTCGCCCTCGACCACCTGCTGCACGACATGCGCCTGTACAAGTCGGCCGCCGAGGTCAAGGTCATGCGCGAGGCCGGCGAGGTCTCCGCCCGTGCCCATGTGCGTGCCATGCAGGCCGCCCGTGCCGGCCTCTACGAATACAGCCTGGAAGCCGAGCTGGAATACGAGTTCCGCAAGGGCGGCGCGAAGATGCCGGCCTACGGCTCCATCGTCGCGGCGGGCCGCAATGCCTGCATCCTCCACTACCGCGAGAACGACGCGCAGCTGAAGGACGGCGACCTGGTGCTGATCGACGCCGCCTGCGAGCTGGACTGCTACGCCAGCGACATCACCCGCACCTTCCCCGTCAGCGGCCGCTTCAGCCCCGAGCAGAAGGCCATCTACGAGCTGGTGCTGGCCTCCCAGGAAGCCGCCTTCCTCGAGATCGCCCCCGGCAAGCACTGGAACGAAGCCCATGAAGCCACCGTGCGGGTGATCACCGCCGGGCTGGTGGAACTCGGCCTGCTCCAGGGCGATGTCGCCGAGCTGATCGCCAGCGAAGCCTACAAACCCTTCTACATGCACCGTGCCGGCCACTGGCTGGGCATGGATGTGCACGACGTCGGCGAATACAAGGTCGGCGGCGAGTGGCGCGTGTTGGAGCCCGGCATGGCCATGACCGTCGAGCCCGGCATCTACATCGCCGTGGACAACCAGAACGTGGCGAAGAAGTGGCGCGGCATCGGCGTGCGCATCGAGGACGACGTGGTAGTGACCAAGAAAGGCTGCGAGATCCTCACCGGTGGCGTACCCAAGACGGTCGCCGAAATCGAGGCCCTGATGGCCGCCGCACGTACCGAGGCCGCATGATGCAACGCACCCAACTGGCAATCATCGGCGGCGGCCTCGTAGGCGCCAGCCTGGCCCTGGCCCTGCAGGAAGGCGCCAAGGCGCGGGGCTGGAAGATCACCCTGATCGAACCCTTCGCCCCGGGCGACAGCTACCAGCCGAGCTATGACGCACGCTCCTCCGCGTTGTCCTTCGGCACCCGGCAGATCTACGAGCGCCTCGGCCTCTGGCAGGCCATCGCCCGCCGCGCCGAGCCGATCCTGCAGATCCACGTGTCCGACCGTGGCCGCTTCGGCGCCGCGCGCCTGGCGGCCATCGAGGAGGGCGTCCCGGCGCTCGGCTACGTGGTGGAGAACGCCTGGCTCGGCCAGTGCCTGTGGCAGGCGCTGGATGCCGATGTGGTCACCTGGCAATGCCCCGCCGAGGTGGTGCGCATGGAGCCCCTGGCGGACGGCTATCGCCTCAGCCTCAACGATGACACCCAGCTCGATTGCGACCTGGCGGTTCTGGCCGATGGCGGCCGCTCCGGCCTGCGCGAGCAGCTGGGCATCGGCGTCAAGCGCAACCCCTATGGGCAGACCGCGCTGATCGCCAACGTCAGCCCCATGGAAGCCCATCGCGGCCAGGCCTTCGAGCGCTTCACCGACGAAGGCCCGATGGCCATGCTGCCGGTGGCGGACAACCGCTGCGCGCTGGTCTGGACCCGCCCGGGCAAGGACGCCGAGCGCCTGTCGCGCCTCGACGACCGTGCCTTCCTCGCCGAGCTGCAGGAAGCCTTCGGCTACCGCCTGGGCGCCTTCAACCAGGTGGGTGCGCGGCACCTCTACCCGCTGACCCTGGTGGAAGCCGAGGAGCAGGTGCGCGCCAACCTGGTGGTGCTGGGCAACGCCGCCCACAGCCTGCACCCCATCGCCGGGCAGGGCTACAACCTGTCCCTGCGTGACACCGTGGCCCTGGCCGAGACGCTGCTGGCCAGCGAGGCGCCCCTGGGCGACTTCGCCACCCTGCAGCGCTACCTCGACAGCCAGCGCCTGGACCAGGACCTCACCGTCGGCTTCTCCGACCAGGTGACCCGCCTGTTCTCCAACAAGGAACCGCTGCTGGCCAGTGGGCGCAACCTGGGGCTGCTGGGGCTCGACCTGCTGCCACCCGCCAAGCGCTGGTTCGCCCGCCAGGCCATGGGCCTGGGCACCCGCCCCATCTGAGCCGCGTCATGCAGGACCGTTCAATGGCGCGCAAGGCGCGCTTCCTGCGCTGGGCGCTGAACATCTACCCGCCCTACCTCGGGGCGGGTGTTCGCGTGCGGCAGATCAGCGCAGACTTCCGTCTGGTACGAGTCAAACTGGCGCTGGGCTGGTACAACCGCAACTACGTCGGCACCCAGTTCGGCGGTTCGCTCTACAGCATGACCGACCCCTTCTTCATGTTGATGCTGATGAACCTGCTCGGGCGCGATTACATCGTCTGGGACAAGGCCGCCAGCATCGACTTCGTCTCCCCCGGAAAAGGCCCGGTCTATGCCGAGTTCCGGGTCGACGACGGGTTGCTGGAACGCATCCGCCAGCACACCGCTGACGGTGACAAATACCTGCCCGAGCTGCACGTCGACGTGCACGACGGCGAAGGTACCCTGGTCGCCAGGGTGCACAAGACACTCTATGTGCGGCTCAAGCCGCGCGCGCGGCAAGCCGCCTAAGGAATGCACATGCAAGCGGATCTGATCATCGTCGGTGCCGGCATGGTGGGCAGTGCCCTCGGCCTGGCGCTCAAGGACAGCGGCCTGGAGATCATCCTGATCGACGGCAGCCCCCTGAGCATCAAGCCCTTCGACGCCGAGGCCGCCTTCGAGCCCCGGGTCAGCGCCCTGTCCGTCGCCAGCCAGCGCATCCTCCAGCGCCTCGGCGCCTGGGACGGCGTCGCCGCGCGCCGCGCCAGCCCCTATGGCGAGATGCAGGTCTGGGACGGTTCCGGCACCGGCAACATCCACTTCTCCGCCGCCAGCGTGCATGCCGAGGTGCTCGGCCACATCGTCGAGAACCGGGTGATCCAGGAGGCCCTGCTGGAACCCCTGCACGACAGCGGCGTCGGCCTGCTGCCCAATGCCCGCCTGGAAAACCTGCGCCGCTCCGGCGACGACTGGCTGCTGACCCTGGTGGACGGCCGCGAACTGCGCGCCCCGCTGGTGATCGCCGCCGACGGCGCCAACTCCGCCGTGCGCCGCCTGGCCGGCTGCGCCACCCGCGAGTGGGATTACCTGCACCACGCCATCGTCACCAGCGTGCGTTGCGAGCAACCGCACCGCCGCACCGCCTGGCAGCGCTTCACCGACGACGGCCCGCTGGCCTTCCTGCCCCTGGACCGCCAGGGCGACGAGCACTGGTGCTCCATCGTCTGGTCCACCACGCCTGAGCAGGCCACGCGCCTCATGGCGCTGGACGACGAAGCCTTCCGCGTCGAACTGGGCAAGGCCTTCGAGCATCGCCTCGGCCGCATCGAGGCCGCCGACCCGCGCCTGTGCATCCCGCTGCGCCAGCGCCACGCCAAGCGCTACGTGGAGCCGGGCCTGGCACTGGTCGGCGACGCCGCCCACACCATCCACCCGTTGGCCGGGCAGGGCGTCAACCTCGGCTTCCTCGACGCCGCGGTGCTGGCCGAGGTGCTGCTGCACGCCCATGGCCGTGGCGAGCGCCTGGCCGATGAGCGCGTGCTCAGCCGTTTCGAGCGCCGGCGCATGCCGCACAACCTGGGAATGATGGCGGCGATGGAAGGCTTCCAGCGCCTGTTCCAGGCCGACCCGCTGCCCCTGCGCTGGCTGCGCAACGCCGGGCTGGGCCTGGTGGACGGCCTGCCCGAGGCCAAGGCGCTGTTCGTGCGCCAGGCCCTGGGCCTGTCCGGCGACCTGCCGGAGCTCGCCCGCGTCTGATCCCGGGCCGCGCTCGCGGCCCGTGCGAAACACCTCGTCATACAAAGCGGAGCCGGATGCCAACTGAGGTTGATTATCATCTGGCTCCTTTTTGGCTACCGCGAGGCATTCGCAAATGAAGGCGCGCAACTCCCTGCTCACGCTCCTGGCCATCGGCCTGGGTGCCACCTCCGTCCAGGCGGCCGATGAAGTGGTGGTCTACTCGTCACGCATCGACGAGCTGATCAAGCCGGTGTTCGACGCCTACACCGCGAAGACCGGCGTCCCCATCAAGTTCATCACCGACAAGGAAGCCCCGCTGATGCAGCGCATCAAGGCCGAGGGCGAGAACGGCGTGGCCGACCTGCTGCTCACCGTGGACGGCGGCAACCTCTGGCAGGCCGAACAGATGGGCATCCTGCAGCCCTTCAGCTCCCCCGCCATCAAGGCCAACATCCCCGCGCAATACCGCTCCGGCAGCGACAGCTGGACCGGCCTCTCGCTGCGCGCGCGCACCATCGTCTACTCCACCGACCGGGTGAAACCGGAAGAGCTCTCCACCTACGAGGCCCTGGCCGACGCCAACTGGGAAGGCCGCCTGTGCCTGCGCTCCTCGAAGAAGGTCTACAACCAGTCGCTGACCGCCACCCTGATCGAGGCGCGTGGTGCCGCCGAGGCGGAGAAGGTGCTCAAGGGCTGGGTCAACAACCTGGCCACCGACCCCTTCGCCGACGACAACGCGGTGATCCAGGCGGTGGACGCCGGCCAGTGCGACGTCGGCATCGTCAACACCTACTACTACGGGCGTCTGCACCAGCAGAACCCGCAGCTGCGCGCCAAGCTGTTCTGGCCCAACCAGGCCGACCGTGGCGTGCACGTCAACCTCTCCGGCATCGGCCTGACCCGCCACGCGCCCCATCCCGAAGCGGCCAAGGCGCTGGTGGAGTGGATGACCACCCCCGAGGCGCAGAGCCTGTTCGCCGGGGTCAACCAGGAATTCCCCGCCAACCCGGCGGTGAAGCCTTCGGCCGAAGTGGCCGCCTGGGGGGCGTTCAAGGCTGATGACGTACCGGTGGAAGTCACCGGCAAGCGCCAGGCCGAAGCCATCCGCATGATGGACCGGGTCGGCTGGCACTGACCCCTCCACGGGGCGCTCACCCGGGCGCCCCGTGTCATCCCCCTTCCCGCTCTGCCCGAGAGTTCCGCTTGAAGCGTCCCGCCCAGCGCCGCTGGTACCCCGCCACTTTCGCCATCGCCGCCCTGGTGCTGTTGCCGCTCTGCGTGCTGGTGCTGTCCTGGCACGAAGTGGACCGCGAGATCTGGGCGCACCTGTGGGACACCCAGCTGCCACGCCTGCTGGGCAACAGCCTGGTGCTGGTGTTCGGCGTCGGCCTCGGGGTGACGCTGCTGGGCGTCAGCCTGGCCTGGCTCACCAGCCTCTGCGAGTTCCCCGGTCGGCGCTGGCTGGACTGGGCGTTGATGCTGCCCTTCGCCATCCCCGCCTACGTGCTGGCCTTCGTCTTCATCGGCCTGTTCGACTTCGCCGGGCCGGTGCAGAGCCTGCTGCGCGAGTGGTTCGGCAGCGGCGTGCGCCTGCCCCGGGTGCGCTCCACCGGCGGCGTGATCACGGTACTGGTGTTGGTGTTCTACCCCTACGTCTACCTGCTGGCGCGCAGCGCCTTCCTGGCCCAGGGGCGCGGGCTGATGGAAGCGGCACGCACCCTCGGGCTCAGCCCCTGGCAGGCGTTCTGGCGCGTGGCCCTGCCCATGGCGCGGCCGGCCATCGGTGCCGGTCTGGCCCTGGCAATCATGGAGACCCTGGCCGATTTCGGTGCCGTCTCGGTGTTCAACTTCGACACCTTCACCACCGCCATCTACAAGACCTGGTACGGCTTCTTCAGCCTTGGTACCGCGGCCCAGCTGGCCAGCCTGCTGCTGCTCGGCGTGTGCCTGGTGCTCTATGGCGAACGCCGCGCCCGGGGCGTGACGCGGCCGGCCAGCGAACGGCCCCGTGGCGCCGCCCTGTATCACCTGCGCGGCGTCCGCGCCTGGGCGGCCAGCGCCTGGTGCGGCCTGGTGTTCGCCTGTGCCTTCGTCATCCCCCTGCTGCAGCTGCTCGCCTGGTGCTGGCAGCGCGGCCGTTTCGACCTCGACGAGCGCTACCTGGGGCTGGTCCTGCACAGCCTCTACCTGGGGGCCATGGCCGCGCTGATCACGGTCTCGGTGGCGTTGCTGCTGGTGTTCGCCCGGCGCCTAGAGCCGACCCGGCCGATCCGCGCCGCCGTGGGCCTGGCCAACCTGGGCTATGCGCTGCCGGGCTCGGTGCTGGCGGTGGCCATCATGCTCGCCTTCAGCTGGCTCGACCGCGAGCTGGTGGTGCCGCTTTCCGGCTGGCTCGGTGGCGCCGGCAAGCCGCTGCTGCTGGGCAGCCTGACGGCGCTGCTGCTGGCCTACCTGGTGCGCTTCATGGCGGTGGCCCACGGGCCGCTGGAAGGCGCCCTGGCGCGCATCCGCCCGTCGCTGCCGGAGGCCTCGCGCAGCCTCGGCGTGGGCGGGCCGCGCCTGTTCCTGCGGGTCTACCTGCCGCTGCTGGTGCCCGGCGCCCTGAGTGCGGCGCTGCTGGTGTTCGTCGACGTGCTCAAGGAAATGCCCGCCACCCTGCTGATGCGCCCCTTCGGCTGGGACACGCTGGCGGTGCGCATCTTCGAGATGACCAGCGAAGGCGAATGGGCCCGCGCCTCGCTGCCGGCCCTTAGCCTGGTGCTGGTCGGGCTGCTGCCGGTCATCGGCCTGATCCGCCGTTCCGCCCGGGGCTTCGGGCGCTGAAACATGACGTGACCGCTGGGTCAGCCGTCGGGTGTCCAGTCTTCCGCCTTGCGGCTACAATGCGCGCCATTCGTTGCGGCGCGTCTGCCTGAAAGGGCGTCACGACCTGCCGTCGAGGCCACGGAAAGCCAGGCCCGACAAGGGTTCCAGCGCCCGTCCGCATCTTCGCCAAGCCCGGAAGGAGAAACCCATGGGACAGCGTACCCCCCTCTACGATCTGCACCTGGCGTTGGGGGCCAAGATGGTCGATTTCGGCGGCTGGGACATGCCGCTGCACTACGGCTCGCAAGTCGATGAGCACCATCAGGTGCGGACCGATTGCGGCGTCTTCGATGTGTCCCACATGACGGTGGTGGACGTAGCCGGCAGCCAGGCCCTGGCCTATCTCCAGCGCCTGCTGAGCAACGACGTCGAGCGCCTCAAGACCCCCGGCAAAGCCCTCTACAGCGCGATGCTCAACGAGCGTGGCGGCGTGGTCGACGACCTCATCGTCTACCTCACCACCAGCGGTTACCGCCTGGTGGTCAACGCCGCTACCCGCGACAAGGACCTGGCCTGGATGCACAAGCAGGCCGACGGCTTCGACGTGCGCCTCGACGAGCGCAGCGAACTGGCCATGCTCGCCATCCAGGGCCCCGCCGCCCGCCACCGCACCGCCGAGCTGGTGAGCAGCGCCCGCGCCTCCCTGATCCACGAACTCAAGCCCTTCCAGGGCCTGCCCGAAGGCGACTGGTTCATCGCCCGCACCGGTTACACCGGCGAGGATGGCCTGGAAATCATGCTGCCCCGTGACCAGGCGGCCGGCTTCCTAAACGAGCTGGTGGGCGCCGGTATCGCGCCCATCGGTCTCGGCGCCCGCGACACCCTGCGCCTGGAAGCGGGCCTGAACCTCTACGGCCAGGACATGGACGAAGACAATTCGCCCCTGGCCTCGAACCTGGCCTGGACCATCGCCTGGGAGCCTGCCGGCCGCGATTTCATCGGCCGTGACGTGCTGGAGGCCCAGCGCGCCGGCGGTGCCCAGCCCAAGCTGGTGGGCCTGGTGCTGGAGGAGCGCGGCGTGCTGCGCGCCCACCAGGTGGTGCGGGTGGAAGGCGTGGGCGACGGTGAAATCACCAGTGGCAGCTTCTCGCCCACCCTGGGCAAATCCATCGCCCTGGCCCGCCTGCCGGCGGGGACCTGCGAGCGCGCCGAAGTGGAAATTCGCGGTAAGTGGTACCCGGTTCGCGTCGTCCAGCCGAACTTTGTACGCAATGGCAAAGCCTTGATCTAAATTTTCCTGGCGGGCCGACCGCCGCCGTCCTTGAGGAGCCTGAACAATGAGCAATATTCCCGCCGATCTGCGTTACGCCCCCAGCCACGAGTGGGCCCGCCTGGAAGCCGATGGCAGCGTTACCGTGGGCATTTCCGACCATGCCCAGGAAGCCCTGGGCGATGTGGTCTTCGTCGAGCTGCCGGACGTCGGCAAGACCCTGGCCGCGGGCCAGGAAGCCGGCGTCGTCGAGTCGGTGAAAGCCGCTTCCGACATCTACTCGCCGGTTTCCGGTGAGGTGATCGCCGTCAACCAGCTGCTGACCGACTCCCCCGAGAACGTCAACAGCGACCCCTACGGCGCCTGGTTCTTCAAGCTCAAGCCGGCCAACACCGCCGAGCTGGACAAGCTGCTGGACGCCGCCGCCTACAAGGCATCCGCCGACTCCGACGCCTGACGCTACAGCGGCTCGCCGCCCCGCCCGGGGTGGCGGCCGATGCTCGCCCGGCCGGTCCTCCGACCAGCCGGCCGGCCATCCTGGAAATGCTTGCCTAAGCTTATTGGGCCATTTCCAGAGGCCGATCCCATGTCGCACATCCCCCCGTTGTCCCAGCTGCAACAGCCTGACGCCTTCCTCCGCCGCCACCTGGGCCCGGACCAGGCCGAACAGCAGGCCATGCTCGAAGCCCTCGGCCTCGCCGACCGCGATGAGCTCATCGTGCAGACGGTGCCACCGGCGATCCGCCTCAACCGCCCCCTGGAACTGCCGGCCGCCCTGGACGAAGAGGCTGCCCTGGCGAAACTGCGTGCCCATGCCCAGCGCAACGAGGTGTGGACCAGCCTGATTGGCATGGGCTACCACGGCACCCTGACCCCGGCCGTGATCCTCCGCAACGTGCTGGAGAACCCCGGCTGGTACACCGCCTACACGCCCTACCAGCCGGAGATCGCCCAGGGCCGCCTGGAGGCGCTGCTGAATTTCCAGCAGATGACCATCGACCTCACCGGCCTGGAGCTGGCCAGCGCCTCCCTGCTGGATGAAGCCACCGCCGCCGCCGAGGCCATGGCCCTGGCCAAGCGCGTGGCCAAGGCCAGGAGCAACCTGTTCTTCGCCGATCAGAACTGCCACCCGCAGACCCTTTCCGTGGTGCGCACCCGCGCCGAGGCCTTCGGTTTCGAGCTGGTGGTGGACGCGGTGGAGAACCTGCCTTCGCACCAGGTGTTCGGTGCCTTGCTGCAATACCCGGACACCCACGGCGAGATCCGCGACCTGCGCCCGCTGATCGAGCACCTGCACAGCCAGCAGGCGCTGGCCTGCGTGGCTGCCGACCTGCTCGGCCTGCTGCTGCTGACGCCCCCCGGCGAGCTGGGCGCCGACGTGGTGTTCGGCTCGGCCCAGCGCTTCGGCGTGCCCATGGGCTACGGCGGCCCCCATGCGGCCTTCTTCGCCACCCGTGATGAATTCAAGCGCGCCATGCCCGGGCGCATCATCGGCGTCTCCAAGGACGCCCGTGGCAATCTCGCCCTGCGCATGGCACTGCAGACCCGCGAGCAGCACATCCGCCGCGAGAAGGCCAACTCCAACATCTGCACGGCCCAGGTGCTGCTGGCCAACATCGCCGGCTTCTACGCCGTCTATCACGGGCCGGAAGGGCTCAAGCGCATCGCCCAGCGCGTGCACCGGCTCACCGCCATCCTCGCCGAGGGGCTGGCACGCAAGGGCGTGCAGCGGCTCAACCAGCACTACTTCGACACCCTCACCCTGGAGGTGGGCGGCAGCCAGACGGCGATCATCGAGTCGGCCCAGGCGGCGCGCATCAACCTGCGCATCCTCGGCCGCGGCCGGCTCGGGCTGAGCCTCGACGAGACCAGCAACGCCGCCACTGTCGAGCAGCTGTGGAGCATCTTCCTCGGTGCCGACCACGGCCTGTCGGTGGACGAGCTGGACGCCGGGGTGCTGGTGCCGGGCATTCCGGCGGAGCTGGCGCGCAGCTCGGCCGTGCTGCAGCACCCGGTGTTCAACACCCACCACAGCGAGACCGAGATGCTGCGCTACCTCAAGCAGCTGGAGAACAAGGACCTGGCGCTCAACCAGTCGATGATCCCCCTCGGCTCCTGCACCATGAAGCTCAACGCCACCAGCGAGATGATCCCCATCACCTGGCCGGAGTTCGCCGCCATCCACCCCTTCGCGCCGCTGGAGCAGACCCAGGGCTACCAGGCGATGATCGCCGAGCTGGAGGAATGGCTACGGGCGATCACCGGCTTCGACGCCATCTGCATGCAGCCCAATTCCGGCGCCCAGGGCGAATACGCGGGGCTGCTGGCGATCCGCAAGTACCACGAGAGCCGGGGCGAGGCGCACCGCAATATCTGCCTGATCCCCGCCTCGGCCCACGGCACCAACCCGGCCTCGGCGCAGATGGCGAGCATGCGCGTGGTGATAGTCGAGTGCGACAAGGCCGGCAACGTCGACCTCGACGACCTCAAGGCGCGGGCGGCGGAGGCGGGCGCGCAGCTGTCCTGCCTGATGGCCACCTACCCCTCGACCCACGGCGTGTACGAGGAGGGCATCCGCGAGATCTGCGAGGTGATCCACGCCCAGGGCGGGCAGGTCTACATGGACGGCGCCAACCTCAATGCCCAGGTCGGCCTGGCGCGCCCGGCGGACATCGGCGCCGACGTCTCGCACATGAACCTGCACAAGACCTTCTGCATCCCCCACGGCGGTGGCGGCCCGGGCATGGGGCCGATCGGCGTGCGCGCGCACCTGGCGCCCTTCGTCGCCAACCACCCGGTGATCGAGCTCAAGGGGCCGAACCCGGAGAATGGCGCGGTCAGCGCGGCGCCCTGGGGCAGCGCCAGCATCCTGCCCATCAGCTGGATGTACATCGCCATGATGGGCCCGCAGCTGGCGGATGCCACCGAGCTGGCCATCCTCAACGCCAACTACCTGGCCAAGCGCCTGGGTAGCGCCTACCCGGTGCTCTACACCGGGCGCAACGAGCGGGTCGCCCACGAATGCATCCTCGACCTGCGCCCGCTCAAGGCGGAAACCGGCATCAGCGAGGAGGACGTGGCCAAGCGCCTGATGGACTACGGCTTCCATGCACCGACCATGTCCTTCCCGGTGCCGGGCACCCTGATGGTCGAGCCCACCGAGAGCGAGTCCAAGCACGAGCTGGACCGCTTCATCGAAGCCATGCTCGGCATCCGCGCGGAAATCGCCAAGGTGCAGGCCGGCGAGTGGCCGGCCGAGGACAACCCGCTCAAGCGCGCGCCGCACACCCTGGCCGACGTGGTGGGCCTCTGGGAGCGGCCCTATAGCATCGAGCAGGCAGTGACGCCCACCGCCCACACCCGGGCGCACAAGTACTGGCCCACGGTGAACCGCGTCGACAACGTCTACGGCGACCGCAACCTGTTCTGCGCCTGTGTGCCCCTGGAGGACTACCGCGAGTAGGGCATCTCTTTTAGAGGCCCAGCAGTCGCTCCCGGGCGCCGGTTATTCGGCCTTGAGCTGCAGGCGCCCGAGCAGCCCGATCAGCAGCCCGTTGAAGACGATCAGCAGCAGGCTGCTGGCCAGGCCGACGACGCTGATCAGCTTGGACGGGAGGAAATCGAAAAAGCTGAAGTCGAGCAGGGAGAGCACGCGCTCGCCGAACCAGAACAGGTCGATGACGATCATCAGGATCAGCACGATCTTCAGCGTGGGGATGGGGTTACCCATGGGGGACGTCCTTGTAGGTGAGAAGAAGAGGGCCGGTAAAGGTGACGCCGGCAGGAAGGTTGTGCCCGAGCGCCGGACTTCCCGCAAGCCCGGCGTGCCCTGGATGCGGCCTGGGTAGCGCTTTCAATCGGTGGATAAGAAAGGGCCCCCAACCTGGCCGGGCTGGGGGCCCTCGATGCATTCCATGCCGCGCTGCAAGCGCCCGCGCCTGCGGGTTTCCCTTTATTCGTTGGCGAGGATGGCGGTAGCCAGTTCCTCGTCGCTGGCCTGGATGCCGGGGTTGTCGGCACGTACCTGCTTCAGCGCCGCTTCTAGGAAGGGGCCACGGATGGCGCCGTCGCTGGCGACGAAGCTGCTGGCGTCTTCGCGGGCGGCGACGATCAGCTTGTGGTCCTTGAAGGTCACGTAGGTGGAGGCGGTGGTGGCGCCGGAGGACAGCACGTTGCGCCAGAAGGTATCCGCCATGGCCGAGCCAGCAGGGATGGCGGCCAGGGCGATGACAGCGGCAGCTACTGTGGTACGCATGGGATGACTCCAGGTTGTTGTGAGGGACCTGCAACTGAGATTCCGGGCGGCACCGGGGAGTTCCGTATACAGGCCAAGTGGCCGCCGACCGGTCATGGCAGCTGGCCAGTGGTTCGGCCCGGCGGCCGCTATTCCCGTTTCAGCGCCGGGTCGTCGGGGTTGAGCTGCTCCAGCTCGGCGAGCAGGGCCTGCACCTTCTGGATCTGCCCCGCTTCGCGCCAATAGCCGATCAGCGCCAGGCGTGCCTCGCGGTTGACGGGGTTGCTCTCCAGTACCAGCTCCAGGCGGCGGCAGGCCTCCTCCAGCTTGCCGTCGTCGTGCAACGCGGCCGCCAGGGCGTGGCCGTAGCGGGCGTTGCCGGGCTCCAGGCGCACCGCTTCGCGGAATGCGGCGATGGCGGCCTGGCGCTCACCCTTGCGCAGGGCCGCCAGCCCCTGGGCGTGATGCAGCAGGGCCGCCTCGGGGTGCTCGCGCAGCGCCTCGGCCAGCAGCTTCTGGCCCTCTTCCCAGCGGTAGTTGGCGTCGAGCCATTGCACCAGGGCGACCCGCGCGGGAAGGAAGTCGGGGTCGCGTTGGATGGCGGTGCGCAGGCGCCCTTCCACCTGGTCGGCGCGGCCGTTGCCCTGGTAGAGGGACGCCAGGTTGAGGTTGGCTTCGGCGCGCTCGGCCAGGCTCAGCTGCACCGCCTCGTATTCGGCGATGGCCTTGTCCCAGGCCTTCTCGTAGTTGCCCAGGCCGGTGCTGCCCATGCCCAGCAGGCCGCGGGCGGCGATGATGCGCACGGCCCGCACCGGGTCGGTGAGCAAGGGCGCCAGCAGATCGCGGCGCTGCTCGGGCGGCAGCAGGGCATTGACCGCGCGCACCGCCGCTTCGCGTACCTGGGGCGCGGCGTGGTTGAGGTCGTTGGCGGCGAGGTTCAGCGCGCGCTCGCTGGGGTAGCCGGGCAGCTCGGCGAGCAGGGTGGCGCGGCGGATGGCCGGCAGGTCGCCACGCTCCAGCTGCTGGAACAGGGCCCGTGAGGCGCCGGGGCGGCCGTTGCGGATCAGCGCCAGGCTTTCGTCGTAGCGGGGCGCCGGGTCCTTGCCCTGGGCGTACCAGTGTTCGAACTGCTCGGCCACGGCCTGGCCGGCGACGTCCTTGTGGCAGCCCAGGCAGGCATCAGGGGTGCCCAGCTTCAGCGCGCGGCCCGGGTTGGGCAGGCTGAAGCTGTGGTCGTGGCGGTAGTCGTTGCCTTGCAGCGTCTTGCCCGGCATGTGGCAGTCCACGCATTGGGAGCCAGGCTGGCCGGCGGCATGGTGCAGGTGCTCGGGGGCCTCGTAGTCGCGGGCCTTCAGGCCCTTGTCGTCGATGCCGGCCACGGTGCTCTTGCCGCTGGGGTTGTGGCATTGGGTGCAGAGGCCGTTGCCCTCCACTCGTACGCCGCCGCTGTGGGGGGCGTGGCAGGTGCTGCAGCTGAGCCCGCGCGCGTACATGCGGCTCTGGGTGAAGGAGCCGTACTCGTAGACCTGTTCCTTGAACTTGCCGTCCAGCTCGTACAGCTCGCGGGTCAGCGCGCTGGGCAGGTAGTCGTCCATCAGGCGCTTGCCGAAGGCGTGGTCGCCATCCAGGGGCACGCGGCGGGCGTGGCAGCGGGCGCAGGTTTCCACCTGCAGGCGGTTGCTGGTGCGGGCCAGGTCCAGGGTGAAGCCGGCCTGGGAGTGCAGGCCCTTGAAACGCGCCCATTCCAGGTGCAGGGAGGCCGGGCCGTGGCAGGCCTGGCAGCCGACGCCGGGGGCGGCCCAGTGGCTGGCGTAGGTACCGGTGGCGTCGTCATAGCCACGGACGTAGCCGGTGCTGTGGCAGTCGATGCACTGGAAGTTGGCGTTCTGCGACGGCTTGCTCCAGTGCTGCGGGTTGCGGAAGTCGACGCCCTGGCCGGACGCGAGGTGGAACCAGGCCTTCTTCTGCGTATCCCAGGCGATGCCGAAGGCTTGCAGGCGCCCGCCGGGGAGCTCCAGCAGGTACTGCTGCAGCGGCTCCACGCCAAAGGCGTAGGCCACCTTGAAGTCCGCCGGCTGGCCGTCGGGGCCGGGGGTGTTGACCCAGTAGCCGTCGTCCTTGCGGAAGAAGCGCGTGCTTTCCCCTTCGGCCTCGAAGCGGGCGTCGTCGAAGTCCCCCTGCACCGAGCGCGGCGAGGCGTCCTGCATCGCCAACTGATGGTGCGAGCCCTTCCAGGCTTTCACCTGGGGCGAGTGGCAGGTGCCGCATTGCTGCTCGTCGACCATCTGCGCCGGTCCCTGGTCCGCCAGGCTCGGCCCCGGGCCCCGCGTCGGCACGTAGGGCTTGCCGCCCTGCACCCACAGCCAGCCGCCCAGGCCCACCAGCAACAGCAGCGCGGCGAGCACGGGCAGGACGTAACTGGGGCGGCTGGGCGGAATCGCGGGGGAATCGGGGGCGTTCGGGTGTTTCGGCATGCAGACGTCCGCTGTGGTGCATGGACTCACGGAAGCACGCAGCTTCCGTGAATGCGCCCGAAGCTGTCAAACCAGCGCAAGGCGTGCGGCGCTGCGCTTCGTCGTTCTGCAGCCTGGGCGCTGCTCAGTGGCAGAGCCCCAGCAGATGCGGCCGGTAGTGGCTCCCGGGCTCCGCGCTGATAGTGCAGAGAAAACTCAGCGTGGCCGGGGCGTTCAGCCAGGTCATCTGCTCGAACAGGCGAGGGTCGGCGGTCACCTGCTGCACCAGGTAGCCCCGGTGCTGGTCACGCTCATCCTCGTTTTCGGGCTGCCGGGCAATGACCGCAAAACACTGGTCCTGCCCCTCGACGACGTGGCGATAGAGGCCGAGGCAAAGAACGGTGAGTTGAAACTGCATGTCGCATCTCCTTATTGCGCGAGGGTGCCTTTGGGCACCTGCCCATCCGGGCCGATAGCATGTAAAAAACCTCCCTCCGCCCTGCGCGTCCATGTGGGGGCCATTGGACCGAGCCGACGGCCTGCGCTCTTTCTGGCGCTTGGCCGTTCTGGCGGCCGGGCCACAAGTGGATCATGGCCGCGCGCTCGGGCGGAGGGAGGGAAACCCGGGGCATCCCGCGAGCCACCTTCGGAGCGGCGTCCGAACGCGGGTGCAGAGGAGTGCCCTGGGTGCGAATAATACATAGGGTATTTGCGTCCTATGGCTTGTATTACACTGGGTCACTGGCCGCCGGCAATACGGCGCGTAATGTCGCGCCCATGAAGAAATGGAACCTGCTGGCCAAGGCCAGGATGAAAGATCTCGGTGTCACCCAGGAGCAATTGGCCGAACGCCTGCACGTGACCCAGGGCGCCGTGGCGCACTGGCTGGGAGGGCGGCGGGAGCCCGGGTTGACCCGTATCAACCAGATACTCGGCGCGCTGCACATGCCTCCGCTTAGCATTGGCGGGCAGGCCGTGCAATCGTCCACGGCGCCCGACGATGGCAGGCAGGACGCAGACGCCCCGGATGGCGTGGCCCCTATGACCATCAGAGAATCGGATTCATCCCGCTACGAGTACGAGATCGAGCTTCCGCTGCTGCGCGAGGCCGAGGGCGATTCGGACCCGCTCAACGCGCTAGAGGAACTGGACTACTCGGGAATTCGCTTCAGCCGACATGCCTTGAAGCAGCGGCAGATAGAACCGGAACAGGTGGCCTGCGTCATCGTCAGCGGCGACAGCATGGAACCTGTCTTTCCCGACGGCGCGGTCCTCGGCATCGACCGTGGGCGTTGCGAGGTGGTGGATGGCAAGGTCTATGCCCTGGTCGACGAGGGCATGCTGAGGATCAAGGTCCTGCACCGTCTTCCGGCCGGGCAGATCCGCCTGCGCAGCTACAAGCGCGAGGAATACCCCGACGAAGAGCGCCCCCAGGCCGGCATCAAGGTCATCGGGCAGGTGTTCTGGTCCTCGGTGCTCTGGTAACCCGTTCGCCCGCCCATCCTTCCCAACCGTTGCGCCTCCCCCGCGCCCTGGCCTGCCTCAGCGGGCGTGATCCAGCAGCGCGTCATTGCGTTTCTTCAGCCCCGGGATACTGACCTGCAACTGGTGCTTCACCCAATTGCTGAAGGCCTGCACGGCGGGGCGTTCGGCTTTCAGCGGGTCGGCCACCAGGTAATAGCCGCGGTGGGAGTCGATGCTGGTTTCGAAGGGGCGCACCAGCAGGCCACGGGCCAGGGCGTCGCCGCTGAGCAGGTTGTCGCCGATGGCCACGCCCTGGGCGGCGATGCAGGCCGACTGCGCGCAGTGGGCATCGGAGAAGACGATGCCGGTGGAGGCGTCGATGTTCGAGGCGCCCGCCGTGGCCAGCCAGACCCGCCAGTCGGTGTGATCGTTCATGTGCAGCAAGGGCAGGGCACCCAGTTCCTGGGGGCTCTTGAGCCCGCCCTGGGCGTTGATCAGGCGCGGGCTGCACACCGGGAAGAAGCGCAGCGCGACGATCTGCTCCACCCACTGGTCCGGCCAGTCGCCGATGCCGTAGGCGATGAACAGGTCGGCACTGGTGTTGCTGGTGTCGTCTGGCGCCCGGGGCGAGATCACCTGCAGCTGCACCTGGGGGTATTGGCGGTGGAAGGCGCCGATGTGGTGGCACAGCCAGTAGGTGGCGAAGCCCGGGTTGCAGCTCACGCAGAGCCGGCCGGAGACCTGCTGCTCGTCGAGCCCCAGGGCCGCCTCCTGAAGCGTGGAGAGCGCCCGGTGCACTTCCCGGGCGTAGCGCACGCCCTGGTAGGTGAGGCCGATGCCACGGCCGATGCGCTCGGTCAGGGCGAAGCCGAGGCTCTGCTCCAGGCTGCTGACCTGGTGGCTGATGGCACTGCGGGTGAGGCTCAGCTCGCGGGCGGCGGCGGAGACGCTGCCCAGCCGGGCGATGGCGTCCAGCGCACGGATGGCGGTCATCGAGGGGAAGCGCATGGGGTCTCCTTTCGGGAGCGTGGCCAGGGGTTTGAATGTTGAGCTGAATTGAACAATACGGCAAAAACAATTCGATTGTTGTAGCGCGAGATTCACCAATACTGGGGGCCATTCCGCCGCGCCTTTTTGGCCCGGCCAGCCCTCCGGCCCTGCGCCGGGAGCCCATACCAATAACAAGAGGTGCTCGCATGACCAGTTGCGCCCAGGCGCTCGTCCAGTTGCTCGAAGGCTATGGCGTGGAGACCGTTTTCGGCATCCCCGGCGTGCACACGGTGGAGCTCTATCGCGGCCTCGACGGCAGTCGCCTGCGTCATATCAGCCCGCGCCACGAACAGGGCGCCGGCTTCATGGCCGACGGTTACGCCCGTGCCAGCGGCAAGCCGGGGGTGTGCTTCATCATCACCGGCCCAGGCATGACCAACATCCTCACCGCCATGGGCCAGGCCTATGCCGACTCGGTGCCGATGCTGGTGATCTCCACCACCAGCCGCCGCGAGCACCAGCGCCTGGGCCATGGCTTCCTCCACGAGCTGCCGGACCAGCGCGCCATGGTCGCCGGCGTCTGTGCCTTCAGCCACACCCTGCAGCGCCCCGCCGAGCTGCCGGAAGTGCTGGCCCGGGCCTTCGCCCTGTTCCGTTGCGCCCGGCCCCGCCCGGTGCATATCGAAATCCCCCTGGATGTGCTGGAGCTGCCCGCCGACGGCCTCGACCTGCGCCCCCGTGCGCTGCCCCAGGCCGCCGCCCCGGCGCCCGCTGCCGTGGCCGAAGCCGCTGCCCTGCTGCTGCAGGCGCGCAAGCCGCTGATCCTCGCCGGGGGTGGCGCGCGCGGTGCCGGCGATGCCCTGCGCACCCTGGCGGAGCGCCTGCAGGCGCCGGTGGCGCTGACCACCAATGCCCGTGGCCTCCTGGCGCCGACCCACCCGCTGCTGCTCGACGGCGTGCAGTCATCCGCCCATGGCCGCGCCCTGTTCGCCGAGGCGGATGTGGTGCTGGCGGTGGGCACCGAACTGGGGGAGACCGACTACGACTTCTTCGGCCTCGGGCCCTTCTCGCTCGCGGTGCCGGTGATCCGCCTGGACATCGACCCGTTGCAGATCCTCGGTGTGCAGCGGGCCGAAGTCGGCCTGCTGGGGGATGCTGCTCTCGGCCTGCACGCGCTGCTGGAGGCGCTGCCCGAAACCCTGCGCGACAGCGACTGGGCCCTTGCCGGCGTGCGCCGGGTGAATGCCGCTGAACGGGAGGGCTGGAGCCCCCGGCAGCGAGCCATGCAAGCGCTGCTCGATACCCTGCGTGACAGCCTGCCGGCCCCGGTGCTGGTGGGTGACTCCACCCAGCCGGTGTACCAGGGCGCCCTGGGTTACCGCGCCCCGGCTCCCGGCAGCTGGTTCAACGCCGGCACCGGCTACGGCACCCTCGGCTACGCCCTGCCGGCGGCCATCGGCGCCAAGCTGGCGCTGCCCGCGCGCCCGGTGCTGGCCTTGGCCGGCGATGGTGGCGTGCAGTTCTCCAGCGCCGAGCTGATCGCCGCCCGCGAGGCGGGGATCGGGGTGCTGCTGGTGCTGTGGAACAACCACTGCTACGGCGAAATCCGCGACCACATGGTGGCCCGCGAGGTGCCGCCCCTGGGCGTCGACATCCTCGCCCCGGACTTCCCCGCCCTGGCCCGGGCCTGCCACGTGCAGCACCACGCGGTGCGCAGCCTGGATGGCCTGCGCGAGTTGCTCGGCAGCCTGGCCGACACCCGCGAACCGCACCTGATCGAGCTCGACGCCGCCGACTTCCTGCCGGCCTGAGCCCGTCGCCCTGACAACGAGGATTCCGCACATGCCCCACAAGCAGTTCGCCCTGGATTGGGTCGAGCGCCACGGCCAGCAGCTGTCCGACTGGCACCAGGTGATCTGGCATTTCGCCGAGCCGGCCTTCCGCGAGTACAAGTCCTGCGCCTGGTACGTCGAGAAGCTGCGCGAGGAAGGCTTCACCGTGGAAGAAGGCAGCGGCGGCATGCCCACCGCCTTCTGCGCCACCTTCAGCCATGGCGAGGGCCCCCTGCTGGCGACCTACGCCGAGTACGACGCGGTGCCGGGCAACTGCCAGGCCGCCACCACCCGGCAGATGCCCAGGGACGGCCTGTCGCGCTTCGCCCCCGGCCACACCGACCCCCATTCGGCGCTGGGCATCAGCGCCCTGGGTGGGGTCCTGGCGGCCAAGGCGGCGATGCTGGAGTTCGGCATCCAGGGCACCCTCCGCTTCTTCGGCGAGCCGGCGGAAAAGCTGCGCGCCTCCAAGCCGGTGCACGCCGCCAAGGGCTATTACGACGACCTCGACGCGGCCATCAGCTTCCACCCCACCTACATGCTGCCGCTGAACAACACCACCACCTGGGACACCCACTGCGGCATCGCCTACGCGTACATCTACAGCTTCACCTGCGCTGACCCGCAGAACTGGATCGCCGCCGACAGCTACAGCCCGATCCCGCAGAACCACCTGGCCGCGCGGGCGCCGGGCGCCAACGACGCGCTGGTGCACTTCTACACCCTGAACGAGAGCCTGCGCCGCTCGACCCTGCCGTTCACCGGCCTGTGGAGCTACAACGAGGCGATCCTCACCGCCGGCCAGGCCACCGCCGACAACCTGCCGCCGCACCTGGCGCAGATCCAGTACCTGCTGCGCTGCGATTCCATCGAGCAGGCCGAGACCGTCGCCAAGGTGATGGACAACAACGCCGCCGCTGCCGCGCTGGCCACCGGCTGCCAGTGGAAGAAGACCTGGGTGTGCAAGTCCCGTGGCGGCCTGGCCAACCACGTGCTGGCCCAGGCCACCTACGACAACCTCGCCGCCATCGGCGCGCCGCGCTGGGGCGAGGAGGCCATAGCCGTGGGCCGCGAGATCCAGGCCAACCTGGGCCTGGAGCCCATGGACCGGCCCTTCCTCCCGGCCACCGAGGAACTGATCGAGCCCCAGGAATGCGAGCGCCAGCTGCGCCTGCAGATGCCGGCCTGGCAGAAGCACCTGACCTCGGACGACTACCCCGAATACACCTGGCATTGCCCCACCGTGCGCCTGCTGGTGGCCCGGCCGATGCTCTCGGCCCCTGCGGGCTACGTCTACCCGGACTGGGTCGCCAACGCCCTGGGTGGCATCCGCGAAACCATCGACCCGATGGTCCAGGTGGCCGCCAGCACCATCGCCGCGACCCTGGTCGACCTGTTCACCCGGCCCGAGCTGTTGGCGGCGGCCAAGGCCGAGTTCGAGCAGCGCACCGGCGGCGGCATCGGTGGCGAGCAGTGGCAGGCGCCGCTGCTGCCGAAGGACTTCCAGGCACCCCATCGCTTCCGCTGGCCGGAGTACATCCGCACGGTGCGGGGCGAAGAGTGGTGGATTCCCGCACGAGACGACGAATGATGGGGAGCAACGAGATGAACACGATACCTGCCGCCGCCCTGGCGCCGACTTCACCCGTGGTCGCCATCGACGACCTGCACAAGAGCTACGCCGAGCACCATGTGCTCAAGGGCATTTCCCTGGAGGCCCGCGAGGGCGACGTGGTGTCGCTGATCGGCGCCAGCGGCTCGGGCAAGAGCACCCTGCTGCGCTGCATCAACCTGCTGGAAATCCCGGATGCCGGCAGCCTGCACATCAACGGCGAGAAGGTGGCGCTCAAGCGTGACCGCGCCGGCCACGGTCGCATCGGCGACCCGCGCCAGGTGGAGCGCCTGCGCACCCGCCTGAGCATGGTGTTCCAGAACTTCAACCTGTGGCCGCACCGCACGGTGCTGGAGAACGTCATCGAGGCGCCGGTGCATGTGCTCGGCGAGAAACGCCAGGACGCCATCGGCCACGCCGAGCAACTGCTGGAGCGGGTGGGGCTGGCGGAGAAGCGCGACGTCTACCCGGCCTTCCTCTCCGGTGGCCAGCAGCAACGCGTGGCCATCGCCCGGGCGCTGGCGGTACGGCCGCAGGTGCTGCTCTTCGACGAGCCGACCTCGGCCCTCGACCCCGAGCTGGTGGGCGATGTGCTGCGGGTGATCCGCGGCATCGCCGAGGAGGGCCGCACCATGATCCTGGTCACCCACGAGATGGCCTTCGCCCGGGACGTTTCGAGCCAGGTGGTGTTCCTCCACCAGGGCCGCATCGAGGAACAGGGCCCGCCTTCCCAGGTGCTGCTGGACCCGCGCAGCGAGCGCTGCCGGCAGTTCGTGATGGCGCAGGACAACCGCTGAACCCTTTTTGCAGGCCGTTGAAAAACGTAGACGAGGCAGCCGATGCAAGGCGAAAACGGCCGAGAAAGCGCAGTTTACGTGAGGTAAATGAGCATTTTGAGGGCGTTTTCAACGCCGCAGCGGCCACGCAGTTAGTTTTTCAACAGCCTGCCAACAATAAACATAACGAGGGACCCCCCCATGAAAAACAGCCTTCTCGCTTTTTTACAGGCCGCCTTGCTGGCCAGCGTCGCCAGCGCCGCCGTGGCCCAGGAAAAGATCGTCTTCGGCATCGCCCTGGAGCCCTACCCACCCTTCTCCTTCAAGAGCGGCAAGGGTGAGTGGAGCGGCTTCGAGCCGGAGCTGATCCGGGCCGTGTGCGAACGCCTGCAGGCGCAGTGCCCGCTCAACGAGATGGCCTGGGACGGCCTCATTCCCGCGCTCAAGGCGCAGCAGGTGGATGTGGTGCTGAACTCGCTGTCGATCACCCCCGAGCGGCGCCAGGTGGTGGACTTCAGCGAGCCCTATTTCTTCACGCCCGCCCTCTGGGTCGCCGACAGCAGCCTGGACGTGCAGCCCACCCCCGAAGGCCTGAAGGGCCTGATCATCGGCGTGCAGGGCTCGACCACCCACTCCGCCTACGCCAAGCAGTACTTCGGCAAGGACTCCACCGTGCGCTACTACAACGACCAGGACGACATCCTCGCCGACCTGCGCAGCGGCCGCATCGACATCATGCTCGCCGACCAGTTGGCCGTGGAGCCGCTGCTCGACCTGCCGGACAATTCGATGCTCGCCAGCAAGGGCGTGGCACCCCATGACCCGCTGTTCGGCGAGGGCGTGGGCGCTGCGGTGCGCAAGGGCAACGATGCCCTGCGCGAGCGCCTGAACCAGGCGCTGCAGGCGCTGCGCGACGACGGCACCTACGACGCCATTCGCGGGCGCTACTTCAAGGCCGACATCTCGGCCCGGCAGTGATGCGCACTCGGCCCTTTTCCTCGCAGGTGCATTCATGACCGCTATCGAAATCCAACGGCTGCTGTTCGCCGATGGCTGGCTGCAGGCCCTGGCCCAGGGCGCCGTGAAGACCCTGGGCATCTCGGTCGGGGCCTTCGTGCTCGGCCTGTCCCTGGGCCTGGTCGTCGCCCTGGTCAAGCTCTGGGGGCCGCGCTGGCTGGTGATCTGGGCCAACTGCTACACCACGCTGTACCGCGCGGTGCCCGAGCTGCTGCTGATCCTACTGCTGTACTACGCCGGCTCCGACCTGCTCAACCTGCTGATGGCCGCCATGGGCCAACCGCCGGTGGAGGTCAATGGCTTCCTCGCCGCCATCGTGGTGCTGGGCATCGTCCAGGGCGCCTATTCGGCGGAGATCATCCGTGGCGCCATCGAGGCCATTCCCGTGGGCCAGATCGAGGCCGGGCGGGCCTACGGCATGAAGCCCTTCATGGTGCTGCACCGGGTGCTGGTGCCGAGCATGCTGCCCCACGTGGTCGCCGGCCTGTCCAACCTGTGGCTGGTGCTGGTCAAGGACAGCGCGCTGATCAGCGTGGTGGGTTATAGCGAGCTGCTGGGCGCCGGTCGCCAGGCTGCTGCGTCGACCAAGCACTACCTGATGTTCTACCTGGCGGTGGCGGCCTTCTACTACCTCATCACGCTGGTCTCCAGCCTGGTGTTCCGGCGCTTCGAGGCACGCTTCGAACGCTGGATGCCCCGGCTCGCCTAGGAGGGCTCATGGACTTCACCTGGTTGAATGGCTTTACCGGTGAGCTGACGCGCGGCGCGGTGCTGACCCTGCAGTTGCTGCTGATCTCGGCCTTCTTCGGCTTCCTGCTGGCGATGGCCGTGGCCCTGGCGCGGCTGTCGCGCAACCCGCTGCTGTCGGGTGGTGCGCGCTTCTACACCAGCGTGCTGCGGGGCACGCCGCTGCTGGTGCAGATCTACATCCTCTACTACGGCGTCGGCAGCGTCTTCGCCACTTTCCCGCTGATCCGCCATAGCCTGCTCTGGCCCTACCTGCGCGAGGGCTTCTGGTACGTCGCCTTCGCCCTGACCCTGAGCGTCGGCGCCTATGTCGGCGAGGTGTTGCGCGGCGGCCTGCGCGCGGTGCCGCGGGGCGAGCTGGAGGCGGCGCGGGCTTATGGCATGCGCCCCTGGCAGGTGCTGCGCCGGGTGTGGATGCCCCGCGCGCTGCAGATGCTGCGCCCGACCCTGGCTGGCGAGAGCGTGATGTTGCTCAAGTCCACCGCCCTGGCCTCCACCGTGGCGGTCACCGACCTGCTCGGCGCGGCCAACCTGGTCCGCTCGCAGACCCTGCGCGTCTACGAGCCGCTGCTGGTGGTGGCGGTGGTCTACATCGTCCTGGCCTTCCTTATCGAACAGGGCTTCGCGCGCGTCGGCAGGACGCCGCAGCGCCAGGCCTGAACCCATTTGCACGCCGGCGCGAGCCGGCGAGGAGCACTGCATGAACTACTCATCCCTGGTCCAGCGCATCAGTGGCGAAACCGTCAGCGCCTGGGATATCCACTACGCCGCCTGTGAAGCCCAGGAGCGGGGCGAGGACGCCATCGTGCTGAGCATCGGCGACCCGGACTTCGCCACCGCCGAGCCGATCTGCGCCGCCGCCGTAGAGGCCCTGGGCCAGGGCGACACCCACTACAGCGCGGTGATCGGCCGCACGCCGCTGCGCGAGGCCATCGCCGCCAAGCAACGCACGCTGCTGGGCATCCCCGTTAAAGTGGACAACGTCGCAGTGGTGGCCGGGGCGCAGAACGGCCTCTACGCCACCGCCATGTGCCTGTTCGAGGGCGGTGACGAGGTGCTGGTGCCGGAGCCGATGTACCTGACCTACGCCGCCAGCATCCAGGCGTCCGGCGCCCGCCTGGTGAGCATCGCGCAGCCGGCGGAAGGGGACTTCCGCCTTACCGTCGAGGCGCTGGAGGCGGTGCTTACCGAACGCACCCGGGGCATCGCCCTGGCGACGCCGAACAACCCCACCGGCAACGTCTACACCCTGGAGGAGCTGGAGGCAGTGGCGGAGGTCGCCCGGCGCCATGATCTCTGGGTGCTGTCCGACGAGGTCTACGGGCAGCTCACCTACGACCGCCCGCACCGCAGCATCGCCACCCTGGAGGGCATGGCCGAGCGCACCGTGGTGCTCAACAGCCTGTCGAAATCCCACGCCATGACCGGCTGGCGCGTGGGCTGGGTGGTGGCCCCGAGCGAGCTGATCGGCCACCTCGACAACCTGATGCTGTGCATGATCTACGGCCTGCCGGGCTTCATCCAGGCCGCCGCGCTGAAGGCCCTGGAGCTGGACGAGGAGATCGTCGGCGCGGCCCGCACGCTGTATCGCCGCCGCCGCGACCTGGTGGCCAGCGCGCTGGCCGATGTGCCGCTGCTGCACTGCAAGGTGCCGGAGGCCGGCATGTTCATGCTGGTGGACGTGCGCGGCACCGGCCTCTCGGGGATGGACTTCGCCTGGCAGCTGTTCCGCGAGACCGGGGTCTCGGTGCTCGACGCCGAAGCCTTCGGCGCCAGCTGCCGGGGCTTCGTGCGGCTCTCGTTCACCGTCTCCGATGCCGAGCTGGAAGAGGCCTGCCGACGCATCGCCGGCTTCATCGAGCGCCTGCAACGCCAGCGCTGACCCACCGCAACCCCTGACCGAACCAGGCTCACGGCGCATTCCTGCGCCGGGCCTGGCCACGCCCGAAAATCACAAGGTGCCGCCATGACTGACGCCGACAACTTCACCTCGACCCATTCGGCCACTGGCCATTTTGCCGACCTGATCCTCGATAACGGTCGCATCTGCACCATGGACCCGGCGCAGCCCTGGGCCGAGGCGGTGGCCATCCGCGATGGCCGCCTGCTCGCCGTGGGCAGCCGCGCCGCCGTGCAGGCCTACAAGGGACCGGCCACCCGCGTGCATGACCTGGGCGGCGCCTTCTGCATGCCCGGCCTGCACGACATGCACACCCACCCGGACCTGGCCCTGGCGCCGCGCTACAGCGATGACCTGGACGTCGGCATCGAAGACCCGACGCCCGCGCAACTGGAGGCAGCAATCCGTGCCTATGCCGATTCCCACCCCGGCGATGGCTGGATCCACGGCCAGTACTGGGTGCGCTACACCTTTCGCGAGGCGGGGCTGGTGCCCGGGCGGGCCTGGCTCGACCAGGTAATGCCGGACCGCCCGGTGGCGCTGCTGGACCGCATGTGGGGCACCATGATGGTCAACTCCAAGGCCTTGCAGCTGGCCGGCATCGATCGCCACACCCCCGACCCGCGCAACGGCTACCTGGAGCGCGATGAACTCACCGGCGAACCCACCGGCCTGATGATCGATGGCGCCTACGCGATGATCCACGCCGCCATGCCGCCGACTCCGGTGGCGGTACTGCGCCGGGCCTACCGCGATGGCGTGCATTTCCAGAGCACGCGGGGGGTGACGGCGAGCAAGTACGTGCATGTCTGCGAACACCGTTTGCAGGCGCTGAAGGAACTGGATGACGCCGGTGAGCTGACGGTGCGCATCGAGGCGGCGATCAGTTGGCAGGACGATATCTTCCCGGTGCGCCGGCGCTGGGAGCTGCTCAGCGGCGAGCGTCACTACTACCGCAGCGCCCGCCTCAGCGCCAACGCGGTGAAGTTCCACTTCGACGGCACCGTGGAGCCGCGCTCGTCCTTCCTGCTCACGCCCTGGCCGAACGAGTCGGACTGGCGCGGCAAGCTCAACCTCACCCCCGAGCACATCACCGACATGCTGGTGGACATGGACAGCCGGGGCATCCGCGTGATCGCCCACTGCACCGGCGACGGCGCCTCCGACGTGTTTCTCGATGCGGTGGCCGAGGCGCGGCGGCGCAACGGTTTCAGCGGCGTGCGCCACCAGTGCGCCCACAGCACGCTGCTGCACCCCGGCAACCTCAAGCGCTTCCAGGAGCTGCAGGTGATCGCCGAATTCTCGCCCGCTGCCTGGTACCCGACGCCCTTCGCCACCGGCGCCCGTTCGGGCTATGGGCAGGAGCGCCTCAAGCGCATCTACGACTTCAAGGGCGTGCTGGAGGCGGGCGGCACGGCGGTGTTCGGCACCGACTGGCCGGTGGCGTCCATCGACCCCTGGCTGGCGCTGGAAACCATGGTCACCCGGCAGAACCCCTGGAACGACGACCCGGCCTGCTTCGGCGAGCCGATCACCCTGCAGCAGGCGCTGCGCGTAGCCACCAGCAACGGTGCCATCGCCATGGGCCTGGAGGGCAGCACCGGCAGCCTGGAAGCGGGCAAGGCGGCGGACCTGATCGTGCTCGACCGCGACCTGTTCGCCCAGCCGGCGCGCAACTACATCCACCGCACCCAGGTGCAGCTGACCTTCGTCGAGGGGCAACTGGTCTACGACCGCGAGGAGGCGCTGGCCGGGCTTGGCCTGAAGGCGGTCTGGAGCGGCGAGCCGCCGGTGATCGAGGCACAGCAATGATGGACGAGCGCATCGCGGTCACGGTGGTGGCGGGCTTTCTCGGCGCCGGCAAGACCACCTTGCTCAATCGCATGGTGCAGCGCGCGGGGGATAGCCGGCTGGCGGTGATCGTCAACGACTTCGGTGCGCTGAACATCGATGCGGCGCTGGTGGCCGAGGTCACCGATGCGGTGTACAGCCTGCAGAACGGTTGCATCTGCTGCACGGTGCAGGAGGACCTGCTGGCCCAGCTCGCCAGCCTGGCGCGGCTGCAGCCGCGCCTGCAGCGCATCGTCATCGAGTGCAGCGGCGTTTCCGACCCGCAACGCATCGTGCAGACCCTGGCTTATCCACAGCTGCGCAGCCTGCTGCGGCTGGACCTGGTCATCACCCTGGTGGACGCCACCCGGCACCTGGAACTGGACGGCGAATACGCGCGGCTGGCCCGTGCCCAGGTAGCGGCAGCCGATGTGCTGCTGCTGAACAAGACCGACCTGGTGGACGCGGAGGAACTGGAACGCCTGCGCGAAGCACTGCCGGCGCGGGCGTTGCTGCATGTCGGGGTGCAGGCCGATCTGCCGGATGCGCTGTGGCTGGACGCTGGCGCGCCGAGCCGTACGCCTGGCGCACTGACGCGGGTGGCGACGGCGGACCATGGGCAGTTGTTCGAATCCTGGGTCTGGGAAGGCGAGGGGCGCTTCGAGTCCCAGCGCCTGAGGGCCTGGCTGGCGGGCCTGCCGGACGCGCTGTTCCGCCTCAAGGGCTGGGTGCGCCTGGAGGCTGGCGAGGGGCCGTTGTGGTTGCAGCAGGTGGGCCGGCGCAGCCAGTTCAGCCCGGTGAGCGGGGCGGTGGACGACGGCATGCGCCTGGTGTTCATCGCCCGGCGTGGGTTCGCCGGGCGCGAGGCGCTGGAGAGCGGCTTGCGCGCCTGCCTGCGCTGACGGGATCAGTGGCCGTCGCGGAACTCGGCCCAGACCTGGTCACGGGTGGCGCCAAGCTTGTCGGGCAGGGACTCCAGGGCGAACAGGCGGCGCTTGGTTTCCTTGTCCGGGTAGAGGCCGGGCTGGTCACGCAGGCCGGCGGCGAGGAATTCGCGGGCGTCGGCATTGCCGTTGGGGTAGAGGGTTTCAGTGGTGATCTGCGCGGCGACCTTGGGCTGCATCATGAAGTCGATGAAGCGGTGGGCGAGGTCGGCGCGGTTGGCGCTGGTGGGGATGGCGAGGTTATCGATGAACAGCACCGAGCCCTCGTCAGGCACCACGAAACGCACTGGCTGGCCGGCGGCCGCAGCGTTGAGGGCGTCGCCGACCCAGGCCATGGCGACGCACAGCTGGCCCTTGTTGAGGTCTTCGATGTAGCGCTCGCTGTCGATGTAGCGCAGGTTCGGGCGCAGGCCGGTGAGCAGCTCGGCGGAACGCTTGAGGCGGCTGGGGGCGGTGCGGGCGAGGGTGCGGCCCTGGTAGGTCATGAGGATGGACAGGGCCTCGTCCGGGGCGTCGAGCACGCTCATGCCGCAGCTGGCCAGGCGCTTGCTCTGCTCCGGCTCGAAGAGCACGCTCCAGCTCGGCGGCAGCGGGCCGCCATAGGCCTTCTCGGCCTGGGGCGTGTTCACCGCGAGGCCCACGGCGCCCCAGAGGTAGGGCACGGCGTGCTGGTTGTTGGGGTCGACGGCGGCGAGCTTGCTCAGCAGCTGCTTGTCCAGGTGCTGGCGGTTGGGCAGGCGGCTGAAGTCCAGGGCCTGCAGGCGCCCGGCCTTGATCAGTTCGGGGAGGTTGTTGTGGGAGGGCACGACGATGTCGATGGCCTCGCCGCTTTCCATGATCTTCTGCAGCTCTTCGGCGCTGGAGAAGGTGTGGTAGTCCACGCGGATGCCGGTCTGCTGCTCGAAGTCCTTGAGCACCTGGGGGGCGATGTAGTCGTTCCAGTTGTAGACGCGGATCGTGTCTTCAGCGTTGGCCAGGGTCGGCAACAACGCGAACAGCAGCGGTGCGAGGAAGCGGGGCATGGAGTCCTCCCTGATGGTTGACGCCGCATTATTGCGGCGTGAATGTTTCAGCAGGTTGATGCATGTCAGCGGCTGGGCCTCTCTGGATCGGGCCTTTGCGCGGTTCTCACAGCGCCCTTCCGAGATCGCGGGTGGGAGGAAGGGGTGAATCGCAGGCAAAAAAACGCCGGCCCTGGGGCCGGCGTCTTTCGACTCGCTTACACGGTATGCAGATACCAGTTGTATTCGAGGTCGGAGATGGAGTGTTCGAATTCCTCCAGCTCGCTTTCCTTGCACGCGACGAAGATGTCGATGTAGTCCGGGCTGATGTACTTGGCCAGGATTTCGCTGTCGTCCAGCTCGCGCAGGGCATCGCGCAGGTTGTTCGGCAGGCTCTGCTCCAGCTGCTCGTACGAGTTGCCTTCGATGGGGGCGCCGGGTTCGATCTGGTTGGTCAGGCCGTGGTGCACGCCCGCCAGGATCGACGCCATCATCAGGTACGGGTTGGCATCGGCACCGGCTACGCGGTGTTCGATACGCACCGCATCCGCACTGCCGGTGGGCACGCGCAGGGCGACGGTACGGTTGTCCAGACCCCAGCTCGGTGCGTTCGGCACGTAGAACTGCGCGCCGAAGCGGCGATACGAGTTCACGTTCGGGCAGAGGAAGGCCATGGAAGCGGGCAGGGTCTCGAGCACACCGCCGAGCGCATGGCGCAATGCGGCGTTCTGCTCGGGATCCTCGCTGGCAAAGATGTTCTTGCCATGCTTGTCCAGCAGCGAGATATGGACGTGCAGACCGTTGCCGGCCTGACCCGGGTAGGGCTTGGCCATGAAGGTGGTGTCCATCTCGTGGTCATACGCGATGTTCTTCACCAGGCGCTTGAGCAGCACGGCGTAGTCGCAGGCCTTGATCGGGTCCGCCACGTGGTGGAGGTTGACCTCGAACTGGGCCGGGGCGCTTTCCTTGACGATGGCGTCGGCCGGGATGCCCTGGACCTTGGCGCCTTCGAGGATGTCCTGCAGGCAGTCGGCGTATTCGTCGAGGTCATCGATGAGGTACACCTGGGTGGACTGCGGACGCTTGCCGGAGATGGGGGAGCGCGGCGGCTGCGGACGGCCGTTCACGTTCTCCTGGTCGATCAGGTAGAACTCGAGCTCGAATGCAGCGCAGATGGTCAGACCGAGTGCGTCGAATTTCTCGACGACCTGGCGCAGGACTTCACGCGGGTCGGCGAAGAAGGGCTCGCCTTCCATTTCGTGCATGGTCATCAGCAGTTGCGCGGTGGGGCGCTTCTGCCAGGGCTCGTCGCACAGGGTGCCGGGGATCGGGTAGCAGATGCGGTCGGCGTCGCCGATATCCAGGCCGAGGCCGGTGCTCTCAACGGTGGAACCGTTGATATCGAGGGCAAATAAGGAAGCGGGGAGGTTGATGCCTTTTTCGTAAACCTTGTGGAGGCTGGCGCGTTCGATTCGCTTGCCTCGTACTACTCCATTCATATCTGCGATCAGGAGGTCGACGAACTGGACCTCAGGATGTTCCTTAAGGAACTCGTTCGCTTCTTGAAGCTGAACGGCACGCGGGGGTACCGACATGATGCAACACCTTTCTTGTTAAAAATATCAATCACACGTTCGCTGGGGTGTGAGTCAATCGGAAACCCCTAACGATGTCAATAGCGCCCCATTTTGCCCTAAAACAGGGCCATATGGCCAATTTTGGGGCGTTTAGAGGGCTTGGAACCCCTCTCGGGACCATGGGCGGCGGGGCGCTCAGCGAGGTGTGTTCGATTTTTTACAGCCCTATTGTGTAAAAAAATGAACAACGCTAAGCTCGGTCGCAACCCATAACAGCAATAAAACGGGTGTCTCATGTCTCGCCTGCCGTTCATCGGCGTCACCGCCTGCACCAAGCAGATCGGTCTGCATCCCTACCATATAGCGGGTGACAAGTATCTTCGTGCGGTAGCCCTTGGCGCCGGCGGGGTTCCGCTGATTATTCCGGCTCTCGGCGAGCTCCTCGACACGACATCCCTTCTGGCCAGTCTAGACGGCTTGCTGTTCACCGGTTCACCTTCCAACGTCGAACCCCATCTTTATTCAGGCCCGGCCAGCGAGCCCGGCACCCTCCACGACCCGCAGCGCGATGGCACCACGCTTTCGCTGATGCGCGCCGCCGTGGACGCCGGTGTGCCCGTGCTTGGCATCTGCCGGGGCTTCCAGGAAATGAACGTGGCCTTCGGCGGCACCCTGCATCAGAAGGTGCATGCGGTTGTAGGCTTCATGGATCACCGCGAGCCGGCCGATGAGCCGCTCGAGGTGCAGTATGCAACCCGCCACCCCGTGCAGATCCAGCCGGGCGGCATCCTCGCGGGCATCGGCTTGCCTGCGGAGATTCTCGTAAATTCCATTCATGGCCAGGGCGTTGAACGTCTGGCGCCGGGCCTTCACGTAGAAGCGCTGGCGCCTGACGGGTTGGTCGAATCCTGCTCGGTCGTCGGCGCGAAGAGTTTCGCGCTCGGAGTACAGTGGCACCCCGAGTGGCAGGTTCGTTCCAATCCCGATTATCTCGCCATCTTCCAGGCCTTTGGTGAGGCTTGCAGGAAGAGGGCGGGGCAACGCTGAGCTCAGCTATACCAGTTGCAGCTCTCACACCCTGAGGTCTTTATGACTACCAAGTTGGACCAGCTCACAAGCTGGTTGAAAGAACGCAAAATCACCGAAGTTGAATGCTTGATCAGCGATCTTACCGGCATTGCCCGGGGCAAGATTTCGCCGACCAACAAGTTCCTCGACGAGAAGGGCATGCGCCTCCCCGAGAGTGTGCTGCTGCAGACCGTCACCGGCGACTATGTCGAGGACGACGTTTATTACGAGCTGCTGGACCCTGCCGACATCGACATGGTCTGCCGCCCGGACGAGAACGCCGTGTTCCTCGTGCCCTGGGCGCTGGAACCTACCGCGATGGTGATCCACGACACCTTCGACAAGATGGGCAACCCCATCGAGCTGTCGCCGCGCAACATCCTCAAGAAGGTGCTCAAGCTCTACGCCGACAAGGGCTGGCGCCCGATCGTCGCGCCGGAGATGGAGTTCTACCTGACCAAGCGCAGCGACGACCCCGACTACCCGCTGCAGGCGCCGATCGGTCGTTCCGGCCGTCCGGAAACCGGCCGCCAGTCCTTCTCCATCGACGCGGCGAACGAATTCGACCCGCTGTTCGAGGACATGTACGACTGGTGCGAAGCCCAGGACCTGGACCTGGACACCCTCATCCACGAGGAAGGCCCGGCGCAGATGGAGATCAACTTCCGTCACGGCGAAGCCCTGTCCCTGGCCGACCAGATCACCGTGTTCAAGCGCACCATGCGCGAGGCCGCGCTGAAACATAACGTCGCCGCCACCTTCATGGCCAAGCCGATCACCGACCAGCCGGGCAGTGCCATGCACCTGCACCAGAGCGTGGTGGACATCAAGACCGGCAAGAACATCTTCTCCAATGAAGATGGCTCCATGAGCGAGCTGTTCCTGCACCACATCGGTGGCCTGCAGAAGTTCATCCCCGAGCTGCTGCCGCTGTTCGCCCCGAACGTGAACTCCTTCCGCCGCTTCCTGCCCGACACCTCGGCGCCGGTGAACGTGGAATGGGGCGAGGAGAACCGCACCGTGGGCCTGCGCGTTCCCGATGCCACCCCGCAGAACCGCCGCGTGGAGAACCGCCTGGCCGGCGCCGACGCCAACCCCTACCTGGCGATCGCCGCCAGCCTGCTGTGCGGCTATATAGGCATGGTCGAACAGATCAAGCCGAGCGCACAGGTGAAAGGCCGTGGTTACGAGCGTCGCAACCTGCGTCTGCCGCTGACCCTCGAAGACGCCCTCGAGCGCCTGGAGAACTGCAAGGCCCTGGAGAAATTCCTGGGTGCCAAGTTCATCAGCGCCTACGTCGCGGTGAAACGCGCCGAGCACGAGAACTTCAAGCGGGTCATCAGCTCCTGGGAGCGTGAATTCCTGCTGCTTTCCGTCTGATCCAAACGGCGTGCCGCGTTCGTGGCGCGGCACGCCAACCCAGATTTGCATAGAGGTGTAGATAATGAAGAGCCAAGTGACCAACCCCCAGACCCTTGAGTGGCAGGCACTCAGTCGCGACCACCACCTGCCGCCGTTCACCGACTATCAGGCGTTGAATGCCAAGGGCGCGCGGATCATCACCAAAGCCGACGGCGTCTACATCTGGGACAGCGAGGGCAACAAGATCCTCGACGCCATGGCCGGCCTGTGGTGCGTCAACGTCGGCTACGGCCGCGAGGAACTGGTGCAGGCGGCCACCCGCCAGATGCGCGAGCTGCCCTTCTACAACCTGTTCTTCCAGACCGCCCACCCGCCCGTCATCGAACTGGCCAAGGCCATTTCCGAGCTGGCGCCCGAGGGCATGAACCACGTGTTCTTCACCGGTTCCGGTTCCGAGGCCAACGACACCGTGCTGCGCATGGTCCGCCACTACTGGGCGACCAAGGGCCAGCCGAAGAAGAAAGTGGTCATCGGCCGCTGGAACGGCTACCACGGCTCCACCGTCGCCGGCGTCAGCCTCGGCGGCATGAAGGCGCTGCACGAGCAGGGCGACCTGCCGATCCCGGGGATCACCCACATCGCCCAGCCCTACTGGTTCGGCGAGGGTGGCGACATGGCCCCCGAAGAGTTCGGCGTCTGGGCCGCCGAGCAGTTGGAGAAGAAGATTCTCGAAGTCGGCGAGGAGAACGTCGCCGCCTTCATCGCCGAGCCCATCCAGGGCGCGGGCGGCGTGATCGTGCCGCCGGAAACCTACTGGCCGAAGATCCGCGAGATCCTCGCCCGCTACGACATCCTGTTCATCGCCGACGAAGTCATCTGCGGCTTCGGCCGTACCGGCGAGTGGTTCGGCAGCCAGTACTACGGCAACGCCCCGGACCTGATGCCCATCGCCAAGGGCCTGACCTCCGGCTACATCCCCATGGGCGGCGTGATCGTCCGTGACGAGGTGGTCGAGGTGCTCAACCAGGGCGGCGAGTTCTACCACGGCTTCACCTACTCCGGTCACCCGGTGGCCGCTGCGGTGGCGCTGGAAAACATCCGCATCCTCCGCGAAGAGAAGATCGTCGAGAAAGTGAAGGCGGAAACGGCACCGTATTTGCAACAACGCTGGCAGGAGCTGGCTGACCATCCCCTGGTTGGCGAAGCGCGTGGGGTCGGCATGGTTGGCGCCCTGGAACTGGTCAAGAACAAGAAGACCCGTGAGCGTTTCACCGATCTGGGCGTGGGCATGCAGTGCCGCGAGCACTGCTTCCGCAATGGCCTGATCATGCGTGCGGTTGGGGACACTATGATTGTTTCGCCGCCGCTGGTGATCAGTAAGGACGAGATCGACGAACTGGTGACCAAGGCCCGCAAGTGCCTCGATCTCACCGCGAGTGCAGTTCTGGGTTGAGCAATTGGGCGAGTTTGCAAACAATCGCATCCCGCGAGCTGTTGTAAGCGCGCCCCTGACCTTGCCAGACTGCGCCAGTGCGTTGGCCAGGCTCACCGGGCGGTGGCAACGCCGCTCGGACACTTAAACAACAAATGGAGCTACCCGCATGTTCAAAACCTTCGGCAAGACCTTGCTCGCCATGACGCTCGCTGGCGCTGTGGCCGGTGTGGCGCAGGCAGAAGACAAGGTGCTGCACGTCTATAACTGGTCTGACTACATCGCTCCGGAAACCGTCGAGAAGTTCACCAAGGAAACCGGCATCAAGGTCGTCTACGACGTCTTCGATTCCAACGAAACCCTTGAAGCCAAGCTTCTTGCCGGCAAATCCGGTTACGACATCGTGGTGCCGTCCAACAACTTCCTGGCCAAGCAGATCAAGGCCAAGGTCTATCAGCCGCTGGACAAGTCCAAGCTGCCGAACTGGAAGAACCTGGACCCGGACCTGCTGAAGACCGTTGAAGTGTCCGACCCGGGCAACCAGTACGCCTTCCCCTACATGTGGGGCTCCATCGGCATCGGCTACAACGTCGACAAGGTCAAGGCCGTGCTCGGCGACAAGGCTCCGGTGGACTCCTGGGACCTGCTGTTCAAGCCCGAGAACATCGAGAAGCTGAAATCCTGCGGCGTCTCCTTCCTCGACTCGCCGACCGAGATCCTGCCGATCGCCCTGCACTACCTGGGCTACAGCCCGGTCAGCCAGGACCCCAAGCAGCTCAAGGAAGCCGAGGCGCTGTTCCTCAAGATCCGTCCGCACGTGACCTACTTCCACTCCTCCAAGTACATCTCCGACCTGGCCAACGGCAACCTCTGTGTGGCCGTGGGCTACTCGGGTGACGTGTACCAGGCCAAGTCCCGCGCCGACGAGGCCAAGGCTGGCGTGAAGGTCGCGTACAACATTCCGAAGGAAGGTGCCGGCACCTTCTTCGACATGGTCGCGATCCCCGCCGACGCCGCCAACCCGGACGCCGCCTACGCCTTCATGAACTTCCTGATGAAGCCGGAAATCATGGCCGAGATCACCAACTTCGTGCAGTTCCCGAACGGTAACGCCGCCGCCACCCCGCTGGTGGACGAGGCGATCCGCACCGACCCGGGCATCTACCCGAGCAAGGAGACCATGGCCAAGCTCTACGCCTTCCCGGACCTGCCGGCCAAGGTGCAGCGCGTGATGACCCGTACCTGGACCACCATCAAGTCGGGCAAGTAAGCCGCCACCCACCCTCCGGCGCTCGCCGGAGGGTGAACCACCCCAAGAGGACCTCCTCATGCGCAATCGCCCCTGGCTGTACGGGTTGCTGGCCAGTTTCTTCGTCGTGTCCATGACACAGGCGCAGGAGCGTGTCGTGCATGTGTACAACTGGTCCGATTACATCGCCCCGGACACCCTGGAGAACTTCCAGAAGGAAACCGGGATCAAGGTGGTCTACGACGTCTTCGACTCCAACGAAACCCTCGACGGCAAGCTCGCCACCGGGCAATCCGGCTACGACGTGGTGGTCCCCACCAACCACTTCCTGGCCAAGCAGATCAAGGCCGGCACCTACCAGAAGCTGGACAAGTCCAAGCTGCCGAACCTCTCCCACCTGGACCCTGCCGTGCTGAAGAACCTCGCAGGCGGCGATCCGGGCAACGAATACTCCGTGCCCTACATGTGGGGCACCAACGGCATCGGCCTCAACGCCACCAAGGTGCGCGCCATCCTCGGTGCCGATGCCAAGCTCGATTCCTGGTCGCTGCTGTTCGACCCCGACGTGGTCAAGCAGCTCACCCCGTGCGGCGTCGCCCTGATCGATTCCGGCGATGAAGTCATGCCGCAGATGATCAACTACCTCGGCGGCTCGCCCCATACCCACGAGCGTGCCGACTACGACAAGGCCACCGCCCAGCTGCTCAAGGTGCGCCCGTACATCACCTACTTCCACTCCTCCAAGTCCATCGGCGACCTGGCCAACGGCGACATCTGCATCGCCTTCGGCTACTCCGGCGACATGCTCCAGGCCGCCAGCCGCGCCGAAGAGGCCGGGCGCAAGGACGAGATCATCTACGTCATCCCCAAGGAAGGCACCGCCATGTGGGCGGACATGCTGGCCATCCCCCGGGACGCCAAGCACGTGGAAGAGGCGCATATCTTCATCAACTACCTGATGCGCCCGGATGTGATCGCCAAGATCAGCGACTACGTTTCCTATGCCAATGCCAACAAGGATGCGACCGCGCTGGTGGATGCCAGCGTGCGCGAGAACCCCGGCGTCTACCCCTCGCCGGAAGTGATGGCCAAGCTCTACGTGGCCCGGGAGCGCCCGCGCGATGTCCAGCGCTGGCTGACCCGTGACTGGACCCGGATAAAAAGCGGTCGTTGAAGCGACAACCCGATAAGAAACTCCGCAGCGCGCCCCGGTGCGCCAGCGGCCCGGCATATCAAGAGGATTAAAGTGTGCGAGTTTCCTTCTGCAAAACCCTGATCACCGCCGCCGTGCTGACCCTGGCTTCACAGGCCCACGCCGAGCAGACGGTGCACATCTACAACTGGTCCGACTACATCGGCGAGACCACCCTGGCGGACTTCCAGAAAGAGACCGGCATCAAGCCCGTCTACGACGTCTTCGACTCCAACGAAACCCTCGAAGGCAAGCTCCTGGCCGGTCGCACCGGGTATGACGTGGTGGTCCCCTCCAACCACTTCCTCGGCAAGCAGATCAAGGCCGGCGCCTTCCAGAAACTGGACCGCAGCCAGCTGAAGAACTGGGACAACCTCGATCCCGCGCTGCTCAAGCGCCTGGAAGCCAACGACCCCGGCAACCAGTACTCCGTCCCCTACCTCTGGGGCACCAACGGCATCGGCTACAACGCCGAGAAGGTCAAGGCCGTGCTCGGCGTCGACAAGATCGACTCCTGGTCGGTGATCTTCGAACCCGAGAACATCAAGAAGCTCAGCCAGTGCGGCGTGGCCTTCCTCGACTCGGCCGACGAAATGATTCCGGCCATGCTCAATTACCTGGGCCTGAACCCCAACAGCAAGAACCCGGACGACTACAAGAAAGCCGAGGCCAAGCTGATGGAGGTACGCCCCTACATCACCTATTTCCACTCCTCCAAGTACATCGGTGACCTGGCCAACGGCGACATCTGCGTCGCGGCGGGCTTCTCCGGTGACATCTTCCAGGCCGCCGCGCGCGCCGAGGAAGCCGGCAAGGGCGTCGAAATCGCCTATGCGATCCCGAAAGAGGGCGGCAACCTGTGGTTCGACATGGTCGCCGTGCCGGCCGATGCCGCCAACGCCAAGGAAGCCCACGCCTTCATCGACTACCTGCTGCGCCCCGAAGTCATCGCCAAGGTCAGCGACTACGTGGGCTACGCCAACCCGAACACCAAGTCGGGCGAATTCATGAATCAGGAAGTGCGTGACGACGCGTCCGTGTACCCGCCACAAGCGGTGCTGGACAAGCTGTACGTCTCGGAGGAACTGCCTCCGAAGGTGCAACGGCTGATGACCCGTAGCTGGACCAAGGTCAAGTCGGGCAAATGATCGGGGGCGGGCCGCGCGGCTTGGGGTTGCGCGGCCCCGCACCAGAGCGGGCGACGAGCGGGTCAGGACGCGCGTCTCGCGCCTAACGAGCGATACTCAACGCAACCGGCCATAATGGTCGGCTAGCAAGAATTGGGAGTGTGGTAATGGCAATAGCCTCCGGTGCCTACAAGAAAGCCCTCGAGGGCAACCAGCAACCCAAAGAGGTGCTGGTCAAGATCGACCGGGTGACCAAGCAGTTCGACGAGACCCTTGCGGTGGACGACGTTTCGCTGACCATCAACAAGGGCGAGATCTTCGCCCTGCTGGGTGGTTCCGGCTCGGGCAAGTCGACCCTGCTGCGCATGCTGGCGGGTTTCGAGCGTCCGACTGAAGGTCGCATCTTCCTCGACGGCGTCGATATCACCGACATGCCGCCCTACGAGCGGCCGATCAACATGATGTTCCAGTCCTATGCGCTCTTCCCGCATATGACTGTTGCGCAGAACATCGCCTTCGGACTCAAACAAGACCGTCTGCCCGCCGCCGAGATCGACGAGCGCGTCACCGAGATGCTCAAGCTCGTGCAGATGACCCAGTACGCCAAGCGCAAGCCGCACCAGCTGTCCGGTGGCCAGCGTCAGCGCGTGGCCCTGGCCCGTTCGCTGGCCAAGCGTCCCAAGCTGCTGCTGCTCGACGAGCCCATGGGCGCCCTGGACAAGAAGCTGCGTTCGCAGATGCAGCTGGAACTGGTGGAGATCATCGAGCGCGTCGGCGTGACCTGCGTCATGGTGACCCACGACCAGGAAGAGGCCATGACCATGGCCCAGCGCATCGCCATCATGCACCTGGGCTGCATCGAGCAGATCGGCAGCCCGGTGGACATCTACGAAACCCCCATCAGCCGCCTGGTGTGCGAGTTCATCGGCAACGTCAACCTGTTCGACGGCGAAGTGGTGGAAGACCTCGAGGCCCACGCCCTGATCGCCTGCCCCGAGCTGGAGCGTCCGATCTACGTCGGCCACGGTGTGACCACCTCGGTGCAGGACAAGCGCATCACCTACGCCCTGCGCCCCGAGAAGCTGCTGGTCACCACCGAGCAGCCCACCTGCGAGTACAACTGGTCCCGCGGCAAGATCCACGACATCGCCTACCTCGGCGGTCACTCGGTGTTCTACGTCAAGCTGCCCGGCGGCTCCATCGTCCAGTCCTTCGTCGCCAACGCCGAGCGTCGCGGCGCGCGTCCGACCTGGGACGATGAAGTCTTCGTATGGTGGGAGGACGACAGCGGGGTGGTGCTGCGCTCATGAAAATATCCAGACTGAAGAAACGCCTGCCCACGGGCCGGCACGCGGTGATCGGGATTCCGTTCGTCTGGCTGTTCCTGTTCTTCCTGCTGCCCTTCGCCATCGTGCTGAAGATCAGCTTCGCGGAAGCGGACGTGGCGATCCCGCCCTACACCGAGATCTACACCTGGGCCGACAACCAGCTGCAGCTCGTCCTCAACCTCGGCAACTACTTCATGCTGAGCGAGGACGAACTCTACCTGGCCGCCTACCTGGGCTCCCTGAAGATGGCCTTCTTCAGCACCCTGCTGTGCCTCCTGATCGGCTACCCGATGGCCTACGCCATCGCCCGTGCCGGCAAGGAAGCCCAGACCGTGCTGCTGCTGCTGATCATGATGCCGACCTGGACCGCCATCCTCATCCGCGTCTACGCCTGGATGGGCATCCTCAGCAACAACGGCCTGCTCAACAGCTTCCTGATGGGCATCGGCCTGATCAGCGAGCCGCTGCAGATCCTCAACACCAACACCGCGGTCTACATCGGCGTGGTCTATTCCTACCTGCCGTTCATGATCCTGCCGCTGTTCGCCAACCTGGTGAAGCACGACCAGAGCCTGCTGGAAGCCGCCTCGGACCTCGGTTCGAGCAACTTCAACAGCTTCTGGAAGATCACCGTGCCGCTGTCCAAGAACGGCATCATCGCCGGCAGCATGCTGGTGTTCATCCCGGTGGTGGGCGAGTTCGTCATCCCCGAACTGCTCGGCGGCCCGGAGACCCTGATGATCGGCAAGGTGCTGTGGCAGGAGTTCTTCAACAACCGCGACTGGCCGGTGGCGTCCGCGCTGGCAGTGGTGATGCTGGCGATCCTCATCGTCCCGATCATCCTGTTCAACCGTAACCAAGCCAAGGAACTGGAGGGCAAGGTATGAAGCGCTTCAGTTTCTCCAACGTGATGCTCTGGGTCGGCCTGCTGTTCATCTACCTGCCGATGCTCATCCTGGTCATCTACTCGTTCAACGCCTCCAAGCTGGTAACGGTCTGGGGCGGCTGGTCGGTGAAGTGGTACGTCGGCCTGCTGGACAACTCCCAGCTGATGAACTCGGTGATGCGCTCCCTGGAGATCGCCTGCTATACCGCCATCGCGGCGGTGGCGCTGGGCACCCTGGCGGCCTTCGTCCTGACCCGTATCCCGCGCTTCCGTGGCCGCACGCTGTTCGGCGGCCTGGTCACCGCGCCGCTGGTCATGCCCGAGGTCATCACCGGTCTGTCGCTGCTGCTGCTGTTCGTGGCCATGGCGCAACTGATCGGCTGGCCCCAGGAGCGTGGCATCGTCACCATCTGGATCGCCCACACCACCTTCTGCTCGGCCTACGTGGCCATCGTGGTGTCGGCGCGCCTGCGTGAGCTGGACCTGTCCATCGAGGAGGCCGCCATGGACCTCGGGGCGCGTCCGTGGAAGGTGTTCATCCTGATCACCATCCCGATGATCGCGCCGTCGCTGGCGGCGGGCGGCATGATGTCCTTCGCCCTGTCCCTGGACGACCTGGTGCTGGCGAGCTTCGTTTCCGGCCCCGGTTCCACCACCCTGCCGATGGAAGTGTTCTCCGCCGTGCGCCTGGGTGTGAAACCGGAGATCAACGCCGTGGCCAGCCTGATCCTGCTGACCGTGTCGCTGTTCACCTTCTTCGCCTGGTACTTCAGCCGCCAGGCCGAAGAGCGTCGCAAGCGCGCCATCCAGGAAGCCATGGAATCCATGGCCGCCGAAGCCGCGTCCAGCAACAAGCGCGGTGGGGCCAGCCAACCGGCCTGAGCCTCGCGGTAACGGAAAAGGCCACCCTCTGGTGGCCTTTTCATTTCCGCTTCCGTATTCAGCGACAACCGTAGCCCGGGCTTCAGCCCGGGAGCGCCAGGTGAACTGGCGCGCCGCCTCTACTTCGGTTTTCCTGATCCCGGGCGGTCAGTGCATCTCTTCGAGGTCGTCGTGGAGCAGGCCGAGGATCTCGCGCTTCATCTCGATGAAGGCGCGGTCCATCACCATGTCCAGCTCGCGCGGGCGGGGGATGGGCACGTCGAGCTCGCGCTTGATGTGGCCGGGGCGGGCGCCCATGACGTAGATGCGGTCGCCCAGCAGGATGGCTTCGTCTATGTCGTGGGTGACGAACACCACGGTCTTCTTGCTGTGCTCCCACACCCGCAGCAACAGCTTCTGCATCTGCATGCGGGTCTGGCTGTCGAGGGCGCCGAAGGGCTCATCCATCAGCAGGATCTGCGGGTCGTTGGCCAGTGCGCGGGCGATGGCCACGCGCTGCATCATGCCGCCGGAGAGCTGCTTGGGGTAATGCCCGGCGAAGGGCGCCAGGCCCACTTCGGCCAGGTAGAAGTCGACGATCTCCTGGCGCTCGCCCTTGGGCATGCCCTTGCGCTTGAGGCCGAACTCGATGTTCTCGCGCACGTTGAGCCAGGGGAACAGGGTGTAGCCCTGGAACACCATGCCGCGATCGGCGCCGGGCCCGTCGACCCGCTTGCCGCCGACATGGATCTCCCCCGACGTGGGTTCGGCCAGGCCGGCGGTGAGGTACAGCAGGCTCGACTTGCCGCAGCCGGAGGGGCCCACGAGCACGGCGAACTGCTGGTCCGGCACGCTCAGGGAGACGTTCTCCAGCGCGGCGAAGGTCTTGCCGCCCGGGCTCTGGTAGCGCAGGCAGACGTTCTCCACCCGCAGGCGTTCGTTGGGGGTTGCGGCCGCAGCGGGGGCGGCCATGGCTTGATCGTGCATGGCTGCTACTGCGCCCATGAGGCCACCTTCAGTCGGAGGAGTCGGAACAGTTGATCGGTCACCAGCCCGAGCAGGCCGATGATGGCGATGGCGAGGAAGATCACGTCCACCTGGAAGCCGCGCATGGCCTTCAGGCTGATGTAGCCCAGGCCGCTGCTGGCGGCCACCAGTTCGGCCACCACCAGGTAGGTCCAGGCCCAGCCCATGGTCACCCGCAGGGTGTCCAGCACGCCGGGCAGGGAGGCCGGGCCGAGCACGTGGAGCACCACGTCGCGGCGGCTCGAACCCAGGGTGTAGGAGGCGTTGATCAGATCCCGCGAGACGCCCTTGGAAACGTCCGCGATCATCACCAACTGCTGGAAGAACACGCCGAAGATGATCACCGTCACCCGCTGCTCCAGGCCGATGCCGATCCACAGGATGAACAGCGGCACGAAGGAGGTCACCGGCAGGTAACGAACGAAGTTCACCAGCGGTTCGAGGAAGGCCTGGACGATGCGGAAGCTGCCCATCAGCAGCCCCAGCGGCACCGCCACCAGGGACGACACCGCGAAGCCGATGAGCACCACCTCGACACTCGCCAGCACGTGCTTGCCGAGGGTGCCGTCGCCGGCCAGCCGCGCGGCCGCTTCCAGCACCGCGCCCGGGGTGGGCAGGAACATCGCCGGCACCACGCCGCCGTAGGAAAGCCCGGCCCAGAGGCCGAGCACCAGCAGCCAGCCGAGGCTGCCCGCACCGAGTATCAGCTTCGCCGGCAGCTCGACCTTGGGGGTCAGGCAGCGGTTCAGCCAGGAGTGTCGAGAAGGCATGGTCGGCTCCCTTACTGGCTGACGAAGCGGGTGTCGACGAGGTCGTCGTAGCTGACCTCGTAGCGCTTGCCCTGCAGGGCACTCCAGGTCTCGTTGGCCAGGCGGATCACGCCCTTGATGTCACCGGGCTTGCCGGGCACGCCAAGCAGCTTCTCGCTCATGGCCTGGTCATAGAAGCGCACGCCCTTGGCGGCGTTGGACAGCTCCACCGGATCGGCCAGGTAGCCGCCGACGCCCTTGGCCATGATCTCGTGGGCCTTCTCGGGGTTGTCCTGGGTGAACTGCACGGCCTTGTACAGGCCCTTGACCAGCGCCTTCACGTCCTCGGGCTGCTTGTCGATCACATCGCAGGACAGCGCCACCACGTCGACGATCACGCCGGGGGTCGTGCTGCTGTCCACCAGCACCTTGCCTTCGCCCTTCTGGCGCACCAGCGACAGGTGCGGCTCCCAGGTCACGGCGGCGGGCACGCGGCCGGCGATGAAGGCGGTGGCGGCGTCGTCGGCCGTCATGTTCTGGATGTCCAGGTCGGCCATGGTCATGCCGTTGTGCTTGAGCAGGTACGACAGCCAGAACTGCGAGACCGAGCCCTCGTTCACCGCCACCGACTGGCCCTTGAGGTCCTTCAGGCTGGTGACGTCCTTGCCCACCAGCACGCCGTCGCCGCCGTAGCTTTCGTCCAGCGCGGCGACCGCCTTGAAGCAGAAATCCTTGGAGCGGTACTTGAGCACCTCGTCGATGGTGGAGGCCGAACCGGACAGCTTCCCGGAGGCCTGGGCCGCCATGTACATCGAGGCTTCCTCGATGGTGGTCAGTTCCAGGTCCAGGCCCAGCTCCTTGAAGTAGCCCAGGTCGCGGGCCAGGTACAGCGTGCCGTAGCCGACCCAGGTGGTATGGCCGATGGACAGGGTGCCCGCCTGGGCGCCGGCGGCGCCGACCGCCAACGCGGTGCAGGTGAGGGGAAGGGTGAAGCGACGTAGCAAGGACTTGATCATGGAACACTCCCGCATTAGTTGTTGGAATTGCTGGGCAGTACGGGCCATTGGCCGAATTCGTTCCGCGCCCCGGGCCTGCATGGGCTCGGGGTCCTGTTCTGCTGCGGCCCCTTCCATGGGCCCTGTGTCGTTCGGTGCGTCTGATGCGGCGCATCGCCGTGGAGCGGGACCGGGTCATCGCGGCGCCGGCCTCGAGGGCCGCCACCTACGCTGTACTCGGTCGTAGGGTGGGCTTCAGCCCACCGTTTCCTCCTGCACCGGGGCCTGGAGATGGCCCCGGTTTATCTAGCCGTTGGGAAGGACGGGGCACGGCTGTGGCTCCGTCGCGGGTCAATACATCGCTGGTGGGCTGAAGCCCACCCTACGGTGCTGAAGCGGAGCGCCGCCCGGCCCACCCTACGGTGCTGTCTAGAGGTCAGCCGCGGCCGATCTCCTGGGCCGTGCGCTCCACCGCGCGGCGGGTCTTGTCGATCAGCTCGTCGATGTCCGCGCGGGTCGCCACCAGGGCGGGCGCCATGATCATCCGGCCCAGGGTGGAGCGGATGATCACGCCCTCCTCGAAGCCGAGGGTGCGGCAGCGCCAGGCGATGTCGTTCTCGTTGTCGAAGCGCTTGCGCGTGGCCTTGTCCTCGACGAACTGCAGGGCCGCCACCAGGCCGGTGCCCTGGATCTCGCCGATCAGCGGGTGCTTGCCGAACACCTCGCGCAGGCACTGCTGCAGGTAGGGGCCGGTGTCGTTCTTCACCTGGGTGACCACGCCCTCGTCGCGCAGCGCCTTGAGGTTGGCGATGGCCACGGCGGCGGCCACCGGGTGCCCGGAGTAGGTCAGGCCGTGGGCGAACACGCCGCCCTGTTCCACCAGCACCTCGGCGATGCGCTTGCCCAGCACCAGGCCACCCATGGGGATGTAGCCGGAGGTCAGGCCCTTGGCGATGGACAGGGTGTCGGGCTGGAAGCCGAAGTGCTGGTGGGCGAACCATTCGCCGGTGCGGCCGAAGCCACCGATCACCTCGTCTGCGCACAGCAGCACGTCGTACTGGCGGCAGATGCGCTGGATCTCCGGCCAGTAGCTCTCCGGCGGGAAGATCATCCCGCCCGCGCCCTGGAAGGGCTCGGCGATGAAGCCGGCGACATTGTCGGCACCCAGTTCGAGGATCTTCTCCTCCAGCTGGCGGGCGCAGCGCAGGCCGAATTCGGCTGGGGTCAGGCCGCCGCCCTGGGCGAACCAGTAGGGCTCGTCGATGTGGGCGACGTCGGGGATCAGCCCACCCATCTCGTGCATGAACTTCATCCCGCCCAGGGCGGTGGCCGCCAGGGTGGAGCCGTGGTAACCGTTCCAGCGGCCGATCATCACCTTCTTCTGCGGCTTGCCGAGGATCTGCCAGTAGCGGCGCACGGTGCGGATCAGCACCTCGTTGGCCTCGGAACCGGAGTTGGTGTAGATGGCGTGGCTGTAGTGGGCCGGCAACAGGCTGAAGAGCAGCTCGGAGAGCTCCACCACTGCCGGGTGGGTGGTGTGGAAGAACATGTTGTAGTACGGCAGTTGCTCCAGCTGGGCGCTGGCGGCCGCGGCCAGGTCCTTGCGGCCGTAGCCCAGGTTGGTGCACCACAGGCCGGACATGCCGTCGAGGTAGCGTTTGCCGTCGTTGTCCCACAGGTGCAGGCCTTCGCCGCGCACCATCACGCGCGGGCCTTCGGCGTTCAGCGCTTTCTGGTCGAGGAAGGCGTGGATGTGGTGCGCGGCATCGGCTGCCTGGTAGTCCTCGGTGCTGCGCTGCGGGGTGGTGGGAGCGTTCATGGTCTTCTCCTGCTCGTCAAAGGGGTTCGGGGGAAAGGGCGGCGCGGATGATCGGCGCCGGCTCGGAAGGGGTCAGCGGCTCGGGCACGAACAGCGGCTTGCGCATCACCAGCTTGATCCAGGCGATGGCGATCACCGAGATCAGGCCGAGCACCACGCCGGCGGTGCCGAAGATCCTCGCGGTCATCTCCGGGGCCGGGGAGACGTGGTAGATGGCAAAGAGCATGCCGACGATGCCGAGCACCTGGGGCCAGGGGTAGAAAGGCGAGCGGAACGGCCGGGCCATGTGCGGGTAGCGGCGGCGCAGGGCGATCACGTCGACGTGCACGATGATGTAGGCCAGCAGCCAGGCCAGCGCGGCGGACAACAGCAGCAGGCTGATGGAGTCCGGGTCCTGGCCCAGCAGGAGGATCGGCAGGCCGGTGATGCCGGCGATGAACAGCACCGCCACCCAGGGCGTGCGGGTGCGCTCGCCGAGGCGCTTGAACTGCGGGAAGGCCTGGCCGTTCTGGGCCATGCCGTAGAGCATGCGCGGCAGGGCGGCGAGGGAGGAGTTCACCGTGCTGCAGGTGGCGGTCACCGCGGCGGCCACCAGGAACAGCTTGCCGGCCTCGCCGAACACCGAGGTGGCGAAGAGGAAGTGCGGCAGCGGGTCGGCGGCCAGTTGCTCGCGGGGGATGCACAGCAGCGCGCCCAGGCAGTAGAGGATGATGATGCCGAAGATCAGGGTCAGGCCGATGATCATCGAGCGCGGGATGTTGCGTTCCGGGCGGCGGGTCTCCTCTACCAGCGGGCAGACGAACTCGGCGCCGACGAAGCCCCAGATGGCCATGGCCGCCAGGGTCAGCGCGCCGGCTTCCAGGGGGTTCCAGCCCTGGTCCAGGGGCGTGGCCAGGCTGGCCGAATCGCTGCTGATGGCGCCCATGCCGAGCACCAGCAGGGTCACCACCATCACCAGGGCCAGGGCGTTCTGCAGGCGGGCGAAGACGTCGATGCCCAGCAGGTTGAAGACGGTGAACAGGGCGAGCACGCCGTAGGCCACCAGCATCGGCGGCAGCGCGCCGGGGTAGACCTTGCCGACGATCAGGTCGAGGAGCAGCAGCTCCGCCGAGAGGGCGAACATGGCCACCACCATGTAGCCGGAGAAGGTGGCGAGGATGGCCGGGAAGTGGCCGATGGCGACTTCGGTGTAGCTGCTCAGGCTACCGGCGCGGGGGATCATCAGCGACAGCTCGGAAAACGACAGGGCATAGGTCAGTGCCAGCAGGTAGGCGATGCCCAGGGGGATGATGAAGCCCAGCCCGGCCAGGCCGGCCCCTTGCAGCATCAGCACCATCACGCCCTGGGACACCACCAGGCCGACGGCGACCGCCACCAGCGAGCCCAGCCCGAGGACGCGGCGCAGGCCGCCCGATGGCCCCGTGGCAGGGATGGAAACATTCGCACTCATGACATGCTCCTGATCTTCTTGTTATCCGCCGGTGGCTCAGGGGCTGCCGGCTGGTGTGACGGGTGCACCCGTCGTTCAGCCCCGCCCGCGCACGGCTTCCCCGGCGCGGACGGAGCCATGGCTCAGCGCGCCGCCCAGGCGTTGAAGCGTTCCTCCAGTTCCTCGCCGTGGTTGACCCAGAACTCCGCATCCACCAGCTGCGCTTCGGCCAGGTTCGCCGGCGCGGTGGGCAGTTGCGCCTGGGTGGCGGCGGGCAGCTGCGCCAGGGCGTCCTTGTGCACCGGGCCATAGGGGATCTGGCTGGAGAAGCTCTTCTGCGGCTCGGCCTGGCTGGCGAAGGCGATGAAGCGCTCGGCCAGGGCCTTGTTCGGGCTGCCACGGACGATGGCCCAGTGGTCCGGGTCGTAGAGGTTGCCGTTCCACACGATGGCGAGCTTGGAGCCCTCCTTCTGCACGGCGGCGATGCGGCCGTTGTAGGCGGCGGACATCACCACGTCGCCGGCCGCCAGCCATTGCGGCGGCTGGGCACCGGCCTCCCACCACTGGATGTTCGGCTTGATCTGGTCGAGCTTGGCGAAGGCGCGGCTGACGCCTTCCGGGGTCGCCAGCACGGTGTAGAGGTCCTCGCGCTTCACCCCGTCGGCCAGCAGCGCGGCTTCCAGGGTGTACTTGGCGCCCTTGCGCAGGCCGCGCTTGCCGGGGAAGCGCTGCACGTCCCAGAAGTCGGCCCAGGAGGTGGGCGCCGCCGCCAGCTTGCCGGCGTCGTAGGCCAGCACCATGGACCACACGTAGCTGGCCACGCCGCACTCGCTGAGGGTGCCGGGGATGAAGTGCGCGGCATCGCCGAGCAGGGCCGGGTCGATGGGTTCGAACAGGCCCTCCTCGCAACCGCGCAGCAGTTCGGGGCTTTCCACTTCCACCACGTCCCAGCTGACCTGGCCGATGTCGACCATGGCCTTCACCTTGGACAGCTCGCCGTTGTATTCGCCGGCCACCACCTTGGCCGCGCCGCTCTGTTCGAAGGGGCGGAAATAGGCGGCGTCCTGGGCGGCCTTGGTGGCGCCGCCGAAGGAGATCACGGTGAGCTTCCCGGGCTGGGCCTGGGCCGCGCCGACCGTGGCCAGCAGGGCGAGGCCGAGGGTGGCGGACAGGGTGGTACGCAAGGATCTGGACATGAGAACTCCCTCACTACTTTTCAGTTGTGTTCAGTTGTCGAGGCAGTTGTGGCCTTGGGGCCGGGTATCCGCGCGTGCACGGGCGCGGATGGTTTTCTTGTCATGGCGGCCGCGCGGCGAGGCGCGGCCGGGTCGTCATCGCGACCTCAGCGCAGCTGGAACCAGGTGGTCTTCAGCTGGCTGTACTTGTCGAAGGAATGCAGCGAAAGGTCGCGGCCGAAGCCGGATTGCCTGCCGCCGCCGAAGGGTACGGTGACGTCCAGCGCGTCCACGGTGTTCACCGATACGGTGCCCGCCTTGAGCGCGCGGGCGACACGGTGGGCGCGGTGCAGGTCGTCGCTCCACAGCGAGGCGGCCAGGCCGTAGACGCTGTCGTTGGCGAGGCGGATGGCTTCCTCCTCGGTGTCGAAGGCGCTGATGGCCAGCACCGGGCCGAAGACTTCCTCGCGGGCCAGGGTCATGTCGCCGCGCACGTCGGCGAACAGGGTGGGCTCGACGAAGTTGCTCGAGCCGTTGAAGGTCAGGCGCCGGCCACCGGCCAACAGGCGTGCGCCCTCGCCCTGGGCGCCTTCGATGAAGCCCATGACGCGGCCGGTCTGCGCGGCGTCGACGATGGCGCCGGCGCGGCTGGCGGGGTCCAGCGGGTCGCCGGGCATCCAGTCGCGGGCCTTGGCCAGCAGGCGTTCGATGAATTCGTCCTGGATGGAGCGCTGCACGTAGAGGCGCGAGTTGGCGGAGCACACCTCACCCTGGTTGAAGAAAATGCCGAAGGCGGCCTTCTCGGCAGCGAGGTCGAGGTCGCGGCAATCCTCGAACACCAGGTTCGGGCTCTTGCCGCCGCACTCCAGCCACACCTGCTTGAGGTTGGACTGGGCCGAGTAGCCCATGAAGTACTTGCCCACCTGGGTGGAGCCGGTGAACACCAGGCAGTCCACGTCCGGGTGCAGGCCGAGGGCCTTGCCGGCGCTTTCGCCCAGGCCCGGCACCACGTTGAGCACGCCCTCGGGGATGCCGGCCTCCAGGGCCAGTTCGCCCAGGCGCAGGGCGGAGAAGGGCGACTGCTCGGCGGGCTTGAGCACCACGCTGTTGCCGGCGGCCAGGGCCGGGGCCAGCTTCCAGGCGGCCATGTCGAGGGGGAAGTTCCAGGGCACCACGGCAGCGACCACGCCCAGCGCTTCGCGGGTGATGGTGGCCAGGCTGCCGGGGGCGGTGGGGGCCACCTGGTCGTAGAGCTTGTCCAGGGCCTCGCCGTACCAGGCGAAGACGTTGGCGGCGCCGGGCACGTCGATGTTGTAGGCGTCCATCACCGGCTTGCCCATGTCGAGGGAGTCCAGCAGGGCCAGCTCCTCGCGGTGGGCCATCATCAGCTCGGCGAGGCGCAGCAGCACCTTCTTGCGTTCCACCGGCGCCATGCGTGCCCAGGGGCCCTGGTCGAAGGCGCGGCGCGCACTGCGCACGGCCAGGTCCACCTCGGCCTCGCCGCAGGCGGCGACGCGGGCCAGCAGCTGGTTGGTCGCGGGGTTGATGGAGTCGAAGGTGGCGCCGGATGCGGCCGAGACCTGATGGCCGCCGATCAGTGCCTTGTCGATGAATGCCTGCCGGGCGGCGCGCTGCCGCCAGTAATCGAGATCGAACACGCTGCACTCCCACTCGACCGTCTTCGCGGTCTGGTTGTTATTCGTGACTGGGCTTGATGGTGCGACAGAGTTCGGCTGAGGAAAATTATTAAAAATATGCTCGGTGGATAAGAAAAAGCTCGGTAGCGGAAGCACGCATGCAGCGCCCTCCCGCCCTTGGCTCCAGCCTGGGGCGGCGGGCCTGCAGGGTGCGCCATAGGGGTGCAGAAACGCCGGAAAAAAGGACGCCTGTAGGGGCGAATTCATTCGCCCGCCGTTCCACCCCGCGCGCGCAGGCCGCTTCTTTTTTGTGGGAGCGGATTCATCCGCGATGGTGCTCGTCGACGCATCGCCGGTGGGCTGAAGCCCACCCTACGGTCTGCTTCAACTTCTGCGTTCGACCTATCACATCGGCGTGCGCATGGGCTTTCGTAAGGTGGGGCGGGCGGCGTTCCGCGAGCGGAGCGAAACCCACGCGGTGGAGGTGGCTGACTCACTCGCCCGCAGCCCACAGGCTGCCCTGTGGGAGCGGATTCATCCGCGATGAGCTCACCGACGCATCGTCGGTGGGCTGAAGCGGAGCGCCGCCCGGCCCACCCTACGGTCGTGCCTGGCCCGGCCTGGCGACCGGCAGTTCCATGGGCTGGTAGGTGAGCCCGGCGAACTCACCGGGTTCACCGCTGCACTGGAAGCCGTAGCGCAGGTATGCCCCCACCGAGGTCAGCGAGGCCCGGACCGTGATCGGATCCACCCGGGCGTGCGCGGTCATCGCCGTCACCAGTGCCTGGCCGATGCCCTGGCGCTGGTGCTCGGGGTCGATGAACAGCATGGCCAGGTGGCGGCCCTCCTTGAGCTCGAGAATGCCCCTGAGCGAGCCGGCGTCTTCGTAGACCAGCATCAGGTTGTCGCCCTGCAAACGCTGCAGGAAGGCCTCGGCAGCCGCCACCTTGGCGAACGTCTCGATGCCTTGCGCGGGCAGCGTGGGCGCGACCGAAGCATTGAAGGCCGCCATGCACAGCGTGCTGACCGCATCGATGTCCGCCGGCACCATCTTCCTGATTGCCATCCTCCGCTCCTTCGTCCTTGTGGCATGGCCGGCCACGTTAGCACCGGGCGTTATCCGGGCTGAAGCCTTGTGTCGGAGCGGTGCGTGCTGCAGGTGGATCAGCCCGGGTTCTCCAGGTAGTCGGCCAGGCGCAGGAGCATGGCGTCGCAGGCGTGGAGCTGTTCGAGGCTGATGAATTCGTCGGGCTTGTGCCCCTGGTCCATGCTGCCGGGCCCGCAGACCACGGTGGGGATGCCGGCCTGGTCGAACAGCCCGCCCTCGGTGCCGAAGGCGACGGTGCCGAACGCGCTGGAGCCGGCGATCCGCGCCAGCAGCCGCGCGGCGTCGCTGTCGGGTGGGGTGGCGAGGCCGGGGTAGGCGCTCAGGGGCTGCAGCTGGATGCCGGTGTCGGCCTGCACCGCCTGCATCTGCGGCAGCAGCTCGCCTTCGGCGTAGCACTGCAGCTCGTCCGCCACCTGCTGGGCATCGAAGCCGGGCAGGGCGCGCACTTCGAAGTCGAACTCGCATTCCGCCGGGACGATGTTCAGCGCCCGGCCGCCCTTGATCACCCCGGTCTGCACCGTGGAGAAGGGTGGGTCGAAGCGCGGGTCATGGTGCTCGACATGGGCCAGCCGCGTGCCGATATCGCCCAGCTTGCCGATCAGCCGCGCGGCGTATTCGATGGCGTTGACCCCATAGGGCGCGTAGGCGGAATGGCAGGCGGCGCCGCGCACCTGGCAGCGCATGGCCAGCTTGCCCTTGTGGCCGAGCACCGGCTTGAGCTCGGTGGGCTCGCCGATCAGGCACAGCAGCGGCTTGTGCGGGCGCTTTTCCAGCTCCGCGAGCATGGGGCGCACGCCGAGGCAGCCGATCTCCTCGTCATAGGAGAAGGCCAGGTGCACCGGCAGCTTCAACGGGCGTTCGAGGAAGCGCGGCACCGCCGCCAGCACCGAGGCGATGAAGCCCTTCATGTCGGCGGTGCCGCGCCCGTACAGGCGGCCGTCGCGCTCGCTGAGGCGGAACGGCTCCACCGTCCAGGCCTGGCCATCCACCGGCACCACGTCGGTGTGGCCGGACAGCACCACGCCGCCCCGGTCGCGGGGACCGAGGGTGGCGAAGAGGTTGGCCTTGGTGCCTTCGGGGTTGTGGAACAGCTCGCTCTCCACCCCGTGCGCGGCCAGGTAGTCGCGGATGAAGGCGATCAGCTCCAGGTTGGAATCCCGGCTGACCGTGGCGAAGCCGATCAGCCGCTCCAGCAGGTCGCGGCTGTTCGTCTCATTCATCGCCGGGCACCCCGTAGCTGGGCGCTGCGGTGGGGTCCAGGGCGCGGGTCACGTAGTCCTGCATCTGCGGGCGGTAGGCTTGCCAGAGGCCGTCGAGCTGGCCGATGGGGTCTTCGTCGGCCCAGTCCACGCGCAGGTCGACGATGGGCCAGGTGAGGTCATCCACCACCTTGAGCGCCGCCGAGTGCACCGGCCCGGCTTCGCCACCGGCGGCCATCGCCGCGTGCATGGCCGCCAGCAGGCGTTCGGCGAGCAAGCCCGGGGTCTGCTCGAAGGCGTGGACCATGGCGTCGATCACCTCGGTGCCGGAGAGCAGGTTGCCGGCCGCCACGCACTGTTCGCCGGCCACGGCGTTGTGCAGGCCGAGGGCCTCCTTGCCGCTGAACAGGGCGGTGCGCCCGGCGCCGTCGATCACCGTCACCTGGCGGTACTGGCTCCAGCCGTTGCTCCCGAGCGCCTTGCTCAGGGCTGCCTGCGGCTCCAGGTGCTGGTGCTCCAGCAGGTCGAGGATCTGCGGGCCTAGGGCCGGCAGGGTGATGTTCTGGGTGGCCACGGCGCCGACGCCGGCGCGCACCCAGGGGCAGCGGGCGCCGACGGCGATGCTGGAGGAGCTGATGGCGATGCCCAGCTGCCCGGTTTCCGCGCAGCGGCCAACGATGGAGAAGGTCATGGTTCGCTCCTCAGCCCTTGGGCTGCCAGTCGTCCGGGATCACCGCGATCACATCGATTTCCATCAGCCACTGGGGCTGGCCCAGGGCCGAGACCACCAGGCCGGTGGAGATGGGGAACACGCCCTTCAGCCATTTGCCCACTTCCTGGTACACCGGCTCGCGGTAGCGCGGGTCGATCAGGTAGGTGGTGGTCTTGACGATGTGCGAGAGGTCGCTGCCGGCTTCCTCCAGCAGCTGCTTGAGGTTCTTCATGGCCTGCTCGGTCTGGGCGCGCGGGTCGCCCAGGCCCACCAGGTTGCCCTCGAAATCGGTGCCGACCTGGCCGCGCACGTACACGGTATTGCCGGCACGCACGGCCTGGCAGAGGTCGTTGTCCAGGGTCTGGTTGGGGTAGGTGTCCTTGGTGTTGAACATGCGGATGCGGGTATGGGTGGGCATCAGCTGACTCCCATGATGCTGGCTTTAGGGGTTTGCGGCTCGCGGTAGCCGTCCTGGCTGCTGCCGTTGAGGCCGGCGTCTGCCTGGCGCTGCGAGGCGTCGCGGTATTCGAGGTACTTGCGTTGCGTGGCGATGTGGCCGGCGATGTGCTTGGCGTCGTGCCACACGCCCCAGATGAAGGTGGAGCCCCGGCGCGACAGCCAGGGCAGGCCGAGGAAGTACACGCCCGGCTCGCTGGAGACGCCGCGCTGGTGCTTAGGCTTGCCCTTGTCGTCGAAGGCGTTCACCTGCAGCCAGCTGAAGTCCACGGCGTAGCCGGTGGCCCAGATGATCGAGGTGATGCCGGCCTCGGCCAGGTCCAGTTCGAGGATCGGTCGGGTGATGCATTCCGGGTCCGGCAGCGTGCGCCGTGCCTCCGGCTCTTCCGGCAGGTCGAGGCCGTTGCGGGCGATGTAGGCGTCGGCGGCGTCCAGCAGCGACAGGTAGTTCTCGTCGCCCCGGGCGATGTTCTCCGCCAGGTCCGCCTGGAAGCGCACCTTGCCGCCCGCGAAGGACTGGGTCAGGCCGACCAGGGTGATGCCTTGCTGGGCCAGGGCGCGGAAGTCCACGGTGTGGCCGCCGCGGGCGCCGCTGACGGCGATGGTGACGTGCTCGCGACCCGGCTGCGCGGCTTCCGCGTCCCACAGGCCGAGCACCCCCAGCCACCAGCAGAAGTCGCGGTTGCGGTAGGAGCGCGGTGGGCGGTCGTGGGCGCCCACCGAGAGGTAGACCTGGCGCCCGGCGCGCTGCAGCTCGTCGGCGATCTGCACGCCGGAGGAGCCGGCGCCCACCACCAGCACGGCGCCGGCGGGAAGCTGTTGCGGGTTGTAGTAGGCGGCCGAGTGGAGCTGGTGGATGCTGCCTTCCGCCGGTGCGATGGCGGGGATCACCGGGCGCTGGAAGGGGCCGGTGGCGGAGACCACGCGGTTGGCCTGGATCACGCCGATGGAGGTCTCGACGGTGAAGCCGGGGCGGTCGGGGTTGCGCACCACCTTCTTCACCTCGACGCCGGTGCGGATCGGCGCGTTGATCTGTTGGGCATAGGCGACGAAGTAGTCCGCCACCTGCTCCTTGCCGGGGAAGTCGTCCGGGCCGACGTCGAATTCGCGTCCCGGGAAGCGGTCGTGCCAGGCCGGGCCGTTGGCCACCAGGGAATCCCAGCGGCCCGTGCGCCAGGCTTCGGCGATGCGCTTGCGCTCCAGCACCAGGTGCGGCACGCCGAGCTTGCCAAGGTGTTCGCTCATGGCCACGCCGGCCTGGCCCGCGCCAACCACAAGCGTATCGATTTCTATGGTTTCAACTGTCATGTCTCTGTCCTTCTGCAGGCGATTCGCGGTTGTCGGGTCGGTGCTGCGTGCACGCTGTTCAGTGCCGGAAGCGGGTTCGACGGTGACGCGGGCCGGGGGCGGAAGGAACGACGGGGCGCGGGTGGGGGGCATGCTGCACGTCCTCGTCGACCGTCTGCGCGGTCCAGGCTTTGTGAGTCGAGTGCAGTGGATGGTGCGATAGAGCGGTGCCGAGGAAAATTATTAAAAATATGCTCGCTGGATAAGAAAAAGCTCGGCAGGGCAGACCCTTCCGCAGCGGCGCCTGGGGTATGTTTCACCGAGGGATTGCTCCCACCCATAAGAACCAGCCGCACGGCCATGACCGAGGCGGCGAGCGACATGCCGAGGTGCCTCGTGGCGAACTACACCCTGCGACAACTCAAGTACTTCGTGACGACGGTGGAGTGCGGCAGCGTGGCCGAGGCCTCGCGCAAGCTGTACATCGCGCAGCCGTCCATCTCCACCGCCATCAAGGGGCTGGAGGAAAGCTTCGGCGTGCAGCTGTTCATCCGCCACCACGCCCAGGGCGTGTCGCTGACCCCCAGCGGCTCGCGCTTCTACCGCAAGGCCCAGGACCTGCTGCGCATGGCCTGGGAGTTCGAGCAGAACGCCCTGGCGGTGAACGACGTGGTGGCCGGGCAGATCGACATCGGTTGCTTCGAGACGGTGGCGCCGCTGTACCTGCCGGGGCTGATCGCGGGCTTCCGCGAGCGCTACCCGGGGGTGGAGATCCGCATCGGCGACGGCGAGCAGCAGGAGCTGGTGCAGGGGCTCACCGCCGGGCGCTTCGACCTGGCGATCCTCTACCAGCACGAGCTCGACGCCACCATCGAGACCGACCCGCTGATGCCGCCGCAGCGGCCCTATGCGCTGCTGCCGGAGAACCACCGCTTCGCCCGCCAGGCCGAGGTGTCCCTGCGTGACCTGGTGCTGGAGCCGATGATCCTGCTGGACGTGCAGCCCAGCCGGACCTACTTCGTCAGCCTCTTCGAGGAGCTTGGCCTGAGCCCCAACATCGGCTTCAGCTCGCCCTCCATCGAGATGGTGCGCGGCATGGTCGGCCAGGGCTTCGGCTTCTCGGTGCTGGTCACCCGACCCCATTCCGAATGCACCTACGACGGCAAGAAGGTGGTGATGGTGGACATCGCCGAAGCCGTGACCGGCTCCGGCCTGGTGGCCGCCTGGCTCAAGCGTGCCCAGCTGACCAAGCCGGCGCAGATGTTCGTCGACTACTGCAAGGAACACCTGCCCGGCGGCAGCGCGCCGGTGCCTTCCCCGGATTGACGGCCGGGCGCGAAAGCGGCGGCATTTGATCGAGAAGGCGTGCCCGGGATTGGTTGCGAGGCACCCCGCATCAGGTGAGCGTGGGAGCGAATTCATTCGCGAAAGCGGCCCGCAGGGCCGCCCGTCACGCCTCAACCCGCCCCGCATCCTCCAGCAACGCCTTCAACCGCTCGCCGTCCAGCGCTGGGCAGATGCCTTGCGGCTTCTGCATCACCGCATCCTCGGCGGCGAGCATGGCGTTGAGGATGGCCTCGTCCGTGCTTTCCACCGCCGCCAGGTAGAGGGCGTCGATGTGCTCGTCGTTGAGGCATTCCAGGCTGAAGCGCCCGCCGGGGGTGAGCTGGGGCAGGGCGCGCGGGTTGGCGACGCTGAAGGCGAGGAAGATATCCCCCGAGTTGTTGCCCCCCGGGGTGCCGCCCAGGCCGACGCCGAGGCCGGCGCGCTGGGCCAGGCGGCGCAGTTGGTGGGGCAGTAGCGGGGCGTCGGTGGCGAGCACGACGATGATCGAGCCGCGCTCGCGGTCCAGCCCCTGGGGCTGCTCGCCCAGGGCCTTGCCCACTGGCACGCCGAGCACCTTGAGCCAGTCGCGCTGGCCGTGGTTGGCCTGCACCAGGGCGCCCAGGGTGTAGGTCTGGCCGTCGATCTCCAGCACCCGCGAGGCGGTGCCGGTGCCGCCCTTGAAGCCGTAGCAGATCATGCCGTTGCCGCCGCCGACGTTGCCCTCGGCGATGGCGCCGTCGCGGGCGTCGGCCAGGGCGGCCAGGGCATCGGCCTCGGTGACGTGCTGGCCGTTGATGTCGTTGATCACCCCGTCGTAGGTCTCGGCCACCACCGGCATCGCCCACAGGTGGTTGGCCTCCCAGGCGCCGGCGTAGTGGTCGATGGTCCAGCGTGCGGCGGCGTGGTGGACGATGCCGACGCTGTGGGAGTTGGTGATGCACAGCGGCCCGACGAAGTAGCCGCCGTGCTCGATCCAGTGGGTGCCGGTCATCTCGCCGTTGCCGTTGAGGGCGTGGAAGCCGGCCCACACCGGCTGCGGCTCGGGCTCCAGGCCACGGGGGAGGATGGCGGTGACCCCGGTCTTGATGGGCTTGCCGTTGGCGGCGACGCCGTCGAGGGTGCGGTAGCCGACGCGCACGCCGGGTACGTCGGTGATGGCGTTGTTGGGGCCGGGCCGGCCGGGGACGGCCAGCCCGAGTTCACGGGCGCGTGGTTTAGCCATGGGCATTCTCGGCAGGGGAAGTGGCGGGCTTGCGGTTGCGCAGGTAGAGCCCGAGGGAAGCGATGACCAGCGAGGCGATCAGCAGCAGGGTGGCGATGGCGTTGATCTCGGGCTTGATGCCGCGGCGGATCATTCCGTAGATGAAGACCGGCAAGGTGGTGGAGTCGACCCCGGAGATGAAGTAGGTGATCACCAGGTCGTCCATCGAGATGATGAAGGCCAGCAGCGCACCGCCGAGCACGCCGGGGAGGATCTGCGGCAGGGTGATGCGGCGGAAGGTGATCCAGGGCGAGGCGCCGAGGTCGGCCGAGGCTTCTTCCAGGCGCGTGTCCATCCCCGCCAGGCGGGCGCTGACGATGAGGAACACGTAGCTGATGAGGAAGGTGCAGTGGCCGATGATGATCGATGTCTTGCCCAGGGGGATGCCGCTGTTGACGAAGAAGATCAGCAGGGCGATGCCGAGGACGATGTCCGGCATCAGCATCGGCAGGAACAGCAGCACCCGGTAGAAGCCCTGCAGGCGGAAGCGGTAGCGCGCCAGGGCGAGGGCGGTGAGGGTGCCGATCAGGGTGGAGATCACCGTGGTGCTCAGGGCCACCGTGAGGCTGGTGCGCAGGGCGGCCACCAGCTGGTCGGTGGATTCCACGTAGAGCGCGTTCTCGTTCAGCGAGCTGGAGAAGCCGAACAGGGTGCGGTACCAGTCCAGGCTGGCGCCGCTCCAGATCATCATGTTCACCGGGTTGGCGTTGAACGAGTAGGCGACGATCAGGGCGATGGGCAGGTACAGGAAGGCGAAGAAGGCCAGGCTGTAGCCGCCGAGCAGGCCGCGCCCCAGGCGGGCGATGAGGGCATTCATACCAGCCCCTCCTTCACCTGGGCGCGTGACTGCCAGCGCACGTAGAGCAGCAGGAACACCAGCATCGCGGCCATGATCAGCATCGCCAGGGCGGCGCCGAAGGGCCAGTTGCGCGCGGCGAGGAACTGCTGTTCCACCAGGTTGCCGATCATCACCACCCGCGCGCCGCCCAGCAGCGAGGGCACGATGAAGTTACCCAGGCTGGGGATGAAGACGATGATCGAGCCGGCGGCGATGCCCGGCAGGGTCAGCGGGAAGACGATGCGCCAGAAGCTTTGCCAGCGGCTGGCGCCGAGGTCGGCGGAGGCTTCCAGGAGCTTGCGGTCGAGCTTCTCCACGCTGGCGTAGATGGGCATGAACATGAAGGGAATGAAGATGTAGGTCATGCCGATCAGCACGGCGGTTTCGCTGTAGATCAGGTTCAGCGGCTGGTCGGCCAGGCCCAGGGCCTGCAGCGCCAGGTTGAGGAAGCCGGTGGGGCGCAGGATCAGCACCCAGGCGTAGAGTCGCACGATCAGGCTGGTGAAGAACGGCAGGGTAATGAGGAAGAGGAAGAAGTTGCGCCGCCGTTCCGGCTGCCGCGCCACCCAGAAGGCCGCCGGGTAGCAGACCGCGAGGGTCAGCACGACGGTCATCGCCGCCAGCTTGAACGAGCGCAGCAGGATCTCCAGGTAGACGATGTCGAACTCTTCGTTGCTGCCGTCGGCCCAGCCGAGGATGCGGCCGAAGTTGTCCGGGTAGAAGGACCATTCCACGCCGCCGTACATGCCCGGCTCCAGCAGGCTGTAGAGCGCCATGATGGCCATGGGCACGAGGAAGAAACCGACGATCACCAGGGTCGCCGGGCTGAGCAGGCCGACCAGGCGCAGGCGCGTGCGGGCCGCGAGGGAAAGCGAAGTCATGGGCGGTTCTCCTAGGCCAGCAGCAGGTGCGGTGCGTCGGTGGCGTACCACAGCTGCACCCGGGCACCGGCTTCGAGCTTGCCCATCAGCTCCCGCGAGGGTGCGCGCAGCACCGCCTTCACCGGGCAGCCGTGCTGGGTGCGCACGCTGAGTTCGAAGTCCTTGCCGATGAACACCTGTTGCAGCACGCGGCCTTCGAGGCAGGCGTGGCGCGCCGGGTCGCCCGGGCAGGCGAGGTGGAACTGCTCGGGGCGCAGCATGGCCTGGAGCTTCTGCCCCGGCGCCAGGTCGGCGCGGCGCAGGCGCAGGGTGTCGCCCTGAGCGGTGAGGAGCTCCACGGCGTCGCCGTGGTGGCGGGTGACGCTGCCGTCGAACAGGTTGCTCTCGCCGATGAAGCCGGCGACGAAGGCGTTGGCCGGGCGGTCATAGATGTCTTCCGGGCTGCCCAGCTGCTGCACGTGGCCGCCGTTGAGCACGACGATGCGGTCGGACATGGTCAGCGCTTCTTCCTGGTCATGGGTGACGAAGACGAAGGCGATACCCAGTTCGCTCTGCAGGTTCTTCAGCTCGCGCTGCATGCTCTGGCGCAACTGGCGGTCGAGGGCCGAGAGCGGCTCGTCGAGCAGCAGCAGGGCCGGCTTGTTGACGATGGCGCGGGCCAGGGCGATGCGCTGCTGCTGGCCGCCGGAGAGCTGGCCGGGCTTGCGCTTCTCCAGCCCGGCCATGCCCACCAGCTCCAGGGCATCGGCCACCTGGCGGTTGCGCTGGGCCTTGGCGACGCCACGGATGTCCAGCGCGTAGCCAACGTTGTCGCCGACGCTGAGGTGGGGGAACAGGGCGTAGTTCTGGAACACCGTGTGCACCGGGCGCAGGTGCGGGGGCACCTCGTTCATCAGCTGGCCCTGGATGCGCAGCTCGCCACCGTCGAGGGCCTCGAAGCCGCTGATCACCCGCAGCAGGGTGGTCTTGCCGCAGCCGGAGGGGCCCAGCAGGGTGACGAATTCATTGCCGCCGACGCACAGGTCGACGCCATCGAGGGCGCGCACGGCGTGGCCCTCCGGGGCACGGTAATGCTTCACCGCAGCGGTGATCTGGACCACCGGTGCACTGTTGACGATGCAGGTCATGGAGAACTCCGGCGGGTGCTGGCGCACCCGCTCTCTTGCTGGCTCAGTTGGCGGTGCGCACGCGGGTCCAGGCGCGGTCGAATTTCTTCAGGTCCTTGCCCAGGTCATTGAAGATCTGCAGCTTGGCCATGACGTCGGCCGGCGGGTTGACCTGCGGGTTGTCGCGCAGCTCGGCCGGCAGCAGTTTCAGGGCTTCGCGGTTGGGCGTGCCGTTCATCTGCTGCTGGGTGTTGAGGGCGGCGATCTCGGGGGTGAGGAAGAACTCCATGAAGCGCTTGGCGTTGGCCTTGTTCGGCGCGCTCTTGAGTACGCACATGTCTTCCTGGTACATCGTCGCGCCTTCCTTGGGGATGACGTAGGCGAGGTTTTTCGGGTCCTGCTTCACGTACATCATGGCGCCGACGAAGTAGTGTGCGGCGGCCACGTCGCCCGACTGCACCATGGGCACGCTGTCGTAGGTGAAGGCCGAGACCAGCGGCTTGCGCTCCAGCAGCCACTGCTCGGAGACCTTGAGGTCGGCGGCGTCCGTGGTGTTCACCGACTTGCCGTTGACGATCAGGCCGACGCCGAGGGTTTCGCGCATGTCGTCGAGCATGATGACCTTCTTGCCGGACTCGGCCAGGGCGAAGAAATCCGCCCAGGACTCGATCGGCCGATCCACCTTGGTCTTGTTGTAGAAGATGCCGACGGTGCCCCAGGCGTAGGGCAGGCACTGCTCGCCCTTGGGGTCGGACTTGGCGCGGAGGAAGGCCGGGTCGATGTTGGCGAAGGCCGGGCTGGCGCCGATGTCGGTCTTCTCCAGCAGGCCCAGGGCGGACATGGTGTCGTGCATGTGCACCGAGGGGAATACGATGTCGTAGCCGGTGGCACCGGCCTGCAGCTTGGCGAGCATCTCCTCGTTGCTGCCGTAGGTGTCCAGTGAGACCTTGACGCCGGTTTCGGCGGTGAAGCGCTTGAGGACTTCGGGGTTGATGTAGTCACCCCAGTTGTACAGGTGCAGTTCTTCGGCGGCGTAACTGCTGCCGGCGGCCAGCAGCAGGGAGCCTGCGAGCAGGCGTGACGCGAGGCGTCGCAGGGGGTGGCGCGAGGTTGGAGCGGGCATGTTCCTGTTCTCCGTTCTGGGCCCTGCGCGGTTTGGCTCGGGCCTGGCTGGGGCAGCTCTTGCATGGCCTTGCGGCCGAAGTGAAAGCGGAAGAATCGGTGTTTTTATTTTTTGCCTCGCCGTGGAGCATAAAGTATGTTTCTTCCATTGATCAATACGTTGACATTAATCTTCCAATAATCGACAGGGAACCGGGCATGCTGGACAGCAAAGTGGAGCAGATCGACGGCAAGCTCACGCCGAACGAACGCACCCTGTGGGCCTATATCCAGGCGAACCTGGAGACCATCGCCTTCGAGAGCGGCGCCAGCCTGGCGGAGAAGAGCGGGGTCAGCCCCAACACCGTCAGCCGCTTCCTGCGGCGCCTCGGCTACAAGGGGCTGAAGAGCCTTAAGGAAGAGCTGCGCGACGACATCCGCGTGCAGTCGCTGCTCAACACCACGCTGATCGAGCGGGTGGAGAAGCAGCCGGACGACCTGCTCGCCCACCTCAACGAGGAGATCGATGCGCTGGTCAGCTTCGGCAGCCAGCTCAACAGCCAGCACTGGCAGGACATCGTCACCCGCGTGGCCGGCGCCGAGCGCGTGTTCGTCTGCGGCTTCCAGACCATCCGTGGCCTGGCCGAGGACTTCGCCAGCCGCCTGTCCCTGGTGCGCTCGGGGGTGGAGTTCCTCGACCTCTACCGCGGCGTGCTGGGCCAGTGGGTGGACAGTCGCGACGAGCGCTGCTGCGTGGTGCTGATCGATATCGCGCCCTATGCCGATGTCGGCATCGCCTTCGCCAACACCCTCAAGGAGGACACCGACCTGGTGGTGTTCACCGACGAATACGGCATCGCCCGGCACATCTCCACGCCCTGGATCGTCACCATGAAGACCAAGACGGGGTTGATCCTCGAATCCACCGGCGGCCTCACCAGTGCCCTCAACGTGCTGTTGCACTGCGTCGCCGCCCAGCGCAAGGGCGAGCTGAAGGAGCGCCTCGGCGCCTATCGCGCACGGGTGGAAAGCCTGCAGCTGTACCGCACCTGATACCCCGCTCGCCCGAGCCGGGCACGGCTCACCCCGGCTGGCGCCCAGCCGGGGGCTTGCACAAGTTGTCCGGAATTATCCCCTTTTGTCCGTTTATATCGTTCTGCCCCTTCGCCCCCGCTGACAGAATCAAAGGCGTCGAGGGCCTTTGCGCCATGCGAAAAAGCCCAATAAGAACAATCTCTTAGAGCTTGCGATAAGCATGTCCAGTGCGATCAGCATCGACCGTGTCTGCATGGAGTTCGGCGATCCGGGGCAGGGCGTCCGCGCCCTGGACGAGGTTTCCCTGGAAATCCGCGCCAACGAGTTCTTCACCCTTCTCGGCCCCTCCGGCTGCGGCAAGACCACCCTCCTGCGCCTGATCGCCGGCTTCGAGCAGCCCAGCTCCGGCGCCATCCGCCTCTACGGCGAGGAGATGCAGGGCCTGCCGCCCTTCCGCCGCCCGGTCAACACCGTGTTCCAGAGCTACGCGCTGTTCCCGCACATGACGGTGGCGCAGAACATCGGCTTCGGCCTGGAGATGCAGGGCCGCCCCAAGGCCGAGATCGAGGCGACGGTGCAGCGCATGCTGGAGCTGGTGAAGCTGCCGGACGTGGGCCGGCGCCGCGCCGACCAGCTCTCCGGCGGCCAGCAGCAGCGCATCGCCCTGGCCCGCGCCCTGGCCAGCCGACCCAAGGTGCTGCTGCTGGACGAATCCCTCTCGGCGCTGGACCAGAAGCTGCGCAAGGACATGCAGATCGAGCTCAAGCGCCTGCAGCACGAGACCGGCATCACCTTCATCTTCGTCACCCACGACCAGGAAGAAGCCCTGACCATGTCCGACCGCATCGCGGTGATGCACAAGGGGCGCATCCTCCAGGTCGGCAGCCCGACCGAGATCTACGAGGCACCGGTGGACCGCACCGTGGCCGACTTCATCGGCGAGACCAACTTCCTCGATGCCGAGGCGCTGGATAACGGCGTGCGCCTGGCCGACGGGCAGGTGCTCGATGCTCCCGGCGAGCGCCGTGGCCCGGTGACCCTGGCCATCCGCCCCGAGCGCATCGCCATCGACCTGGACGGCAACCTCGAAGGGGAGGTGGAGACGGTGGTCTACGTCGGCACCGACACCCTCTACCTGCTGCGCGTGGCCGGGCAGAGCGGCTTCCGCGTGCGCCGGCAGAACCGCGACGGCGCCGGTGGCTGCCTGGAGGCCGGCACCCGAGTGCGCCTGCAGGTGCCCGCCAGCGCGGTGCGGGTGCTGCCGCGATGAGCAGCCTGCGCGCCCAGGCCGAGGCCCGCCAGCTGCGCCGGCGCCTGCTGCTGGCCGCGCCGGCCATGTTCACCCTGGGCCTGTTCCTGCTGCTGCCCCTAGGCATCATGCTGCTGGTTTCGCTGCTGCAATCGGGGGATTACGGCGGCGTGAAGTGGGGCGAGTACTCGCTGGAGGCCTACGTCAACTTCCTCTACGAGCGCGACCTGGACGACAGCCTGGTGTTCAACACCGACTACCTGCAGATCTTCCAGCGCTCCTTCTGGCTGTCGGTGATGACCACCGCCGGCTGCCTGCTGATCGGCTTCCCCACGGCGCTGTACCTGGCGCTGCAGAACGAGCGCAAGCGCAACCTGCTGCTGTTCCTGGTCACCGTGCCCTTCTGGACCAACCTGCTGGTGCGGGTCTACGCCTGGATCCTGCTGCTGCGCAACGGCGGCCTGGTGGACAGCGGCCTGCACGGGCTGGGGCTGACCGACAAGGCGCTGGGCATCCTCTACACCGACGGCGCGGTGATCATCGGCCTGCTCTACACCTTCCTGCCGTTCATGGTGCTGCCCATCTACACCAGCCTGGAGAAGCTCGACTGGCGCCTGGTGGAGGCGGCCTTCGACCTGGGCGCCAACCGCTTCCAGGCCTTGCGCCGGATCATCCTGCCGCTGGCGATGCCGGGGGTGATGGCCGGGGTGATCCTGGTGTTCATCCCCTCCCTGGGCAACTACATCATTCCCGAGCTGCTGGGGGGCGGTAAGTCGCTGATGATCGGCAACCTCATCCAGCTGCAGTTCGGCGCCTCGCACAACTGGCCGCTGGGCGCGGCGCTGTCCTTCGCCCTGCTCGGCTTCGTGCTGCTGGCGATGCTGCTCTACAGCCTGCGCTTCAAGCCAGGCACCGCCGGAGGCCACCCATGAACCTGCAAGGCCCGCTCTGGCGCTTCACCGGCGTGCGCCCCACTGCCTGGCTGTTCTTCGCCTTCCTCTACGTGCCGATCCTGGTGCTGGTGGCGCTGAGCTTCAACGGCGGCCAGTCGGCGACCATCTGGGAGAGCTTCAGCCTCAAGTGGTACGCGGTGGTGGCCAACGACCCGGAGATCGTCCGCGCGGCGAAGAACTCGCTGCTGGTGGCCACCTTCGCCACCCTGATCGCCACCACCCTGGCCACCCTCGCTGCCCTGGGCATGCGCGGCCGCGCCTTCCGTGGGCAGACCGCCATGAGCGGCGTGCTCGGCCTGCCGCTGCTGGTGCCGGAGATCGTCACCGCCGTGGCGACGCTGATGTTCTTCGCCTTCATCGGCCTGAAGCTGTCGCTGTTCACCATCCTCATCGCCCACGTGGTGTTCTGCATCCCCTTCGCCTACCTGCCGATCCGTGCGCGGCTGGAGGGCATGGACCCGCGCCTGGCCGAAGCCGCCGCCGACCTCTACGCCTCGCCCTGGAAGGCCTTCTGGAAGATCACCTTCCCCCTGCTGATGCCCGGCATTTTCTCGGGGGCGATGCTGGCGTTCATCATTTCCATGGATGACTTCGTCATCACCTACTTCGTCGCCGGGGCCGGCGCGACCACCCTGCCGGTGTACATCTTCAGCTCCATCAGGATGGGCATCTCGCCGAAGATCAATGCGATTTCCTCGATCATCCTGGTGATCTCCATAGCGTTCGTTGCGTTGTCCTACTACATCGGCCAGCGCAAGCGCTGAGCCCCAAGGAGCCCGTCATGACCCGCACCACACCGCTCGCGCTCTCCCTGCTGCTCGCCCTGGGCCTGTCCGGCACCGCCCAGGCCGCCGGCACCCTGCACCTGGCCAACTGGTCGGACTACTTCCCGCCCGAGTTGCTGAAGAAGTTCGAGAAGGACACCGGCATCAAGGCCACCCTGGACGCCTACGACAGCAACGAGACGCTGCTGGCCAAGCTCAAGGCCGGCGGCGGCGCCTACGACGTGGTGGTACCCTCGGACAGCTTCATCCAGATCATGGCCACCGACGGCCTGCTGCAGAAGTTCGACAAGACCAAGCTGCCCAACCTGAAGAACCTCAAGGCCAACTTCCAGAACCTCGACTTCGACCCGGGCCACGACTACAGCGTGCCCTACCTCTGGGGCACCACCGGCTACAGCTACGACAGCAAGCAGGTGCCCGGCGGCAGCCTGGGGGAGAGCTGGAAGCCCTTCTTCGAACCGCCGGCCGAGCTCAAGGGCAAGGTGGTGGCGCTCAACTCCATCGAAGACCTGTACATCGCCGCGTCCCACTACCTGGCCATCGACCAGTGCACCGAGGATCCGAAGGACGCGAAGAAGATCCAGGACCTGCTGCTGGCGCAGAAGCCGCTGCTGGCCATGTACAACAGCGACGGCACCATCGAGCGCATGGCCGCCGGCGAGGTGGCCATGCACATGCAGTGGAACGGCGCCTACCACCGCGCCCACGCCCAGCGCGACAGCCTGGTGTACGTCTACCCGAAGGAAGGCATCCACGTGTTCATCGACAACTTCGTGATCCCCAAGGACGCGGCCAACGTCGAGGAAGCCCACGCCTTCATCAACTGGATGATGCTGCCGGAGAACATCGCCGCGGCCTCCAACTTCGCCAAGTACAACAACGCCATCGAGGGCTCGGCCACCTTCATGGAGAAGGAGCTGTTCGATGACCCGGCGATCAACACCCCGCAGGACAAGCTGGAGCGCCTGAAGACCTTCAAGCTCTGCTCGCCCAAAGCCCTGAGCCTGCGCAGCAAGGTATGGACCAAGCTGAAGAAATGACCGGCTTCCGGCCCGCCGTCGGGCGGGCCGGACCACCTCGAGCCCCCTGGCGCGTCGACGGGAGCGACGCGCCGGCCATCCGCGCCCTCCGGCGCCCATGCACAAGAACAAGAGAGTGAACCGCCATGCCCCGCATCACCTGCCTTAGCGCCATCCCCCGCAGCGGCCGCTTGCCCGCCAGCTGACCCGGGGCCGATACGGCCCGCCCCTCGACGCACGACGCGCCCGACGATCCACCCCTGAGCGCCTGCCTGGCAGGTGCCCGCGAGGTATTTCCATGAGCAAAGCCTTCGACGATTTCACCCACAGTGCCCAGGGCACCCACCTGCGGCGCATCCTCGGCCTGCCCGCCCTGGTGTTCTTCGGACTGGTGTACATGGTGCCGCTGACGGTGTTCACCACCTATGGCGTGGTCACCGAGATCACCGGCGGGCGCACCGCGCTGGCCTACGTGGCCACCCTGGCGGCGATGATCTTCACCGCCTTCTCCTACAGCTTCATGGTGCGCAAGTACCCGGTGGCGGGCTCGGCGTATTCCTATGCCAGCCTGAGCTTCGGCCCGGCGGTGGGCTTCCTCGCCGGCTGGTCGCTGCTGCTCGATTACCTGTTCCTGCCGATGATCAACTACCTGGTGATCGGCCTGTTCCTCAACATCGCCTTCCCCGCCGTGCCGGCCTGGGCCTTCGTGGTGGCGGCGGTGGCCCTGGTCACCCTGCTCAACCTGCGCGGCATCGGCTCGGTGTCGGGCATGAGCAACGCCATCGTCGGCGCGCAGCTGGTGTTCGTGGTGGTGTTCCTGGCGATGTCCGTGCGCAGCCTGGGCGGCGGTGAGGTGGACCTCATGGCGCCGTTGCTGGGCGATGGCACCCAGCCCGGCCTGGCGCCGCTGATGGCCGGCGCGGCGGTGCTGTGCCTGTCCTTCCTCGGCTTCGATGCGGTGTCCACCCTGGCCGAGGAGGCCCGCGACCCACGCCGCGACATTCCCCGCGCCATCGTCATGACCACCGTCACCGCCGGGCTGCTGTTCATCCTCCTGGCCCTGGTGAGCCAGCTGGTGTTCCCCGGCAGCGCCTTCAAGGACCCGGACGCGGCCGCTACCGAGGTGATGCTCAAGGCCGGCGGCAGCCTGCTCGAAGCGCTGTTCACCGCGGCCTATGTGGCCGGCGCCGCCGGTTCGGCCCTGGCGTCCCAGGCCTCGGTGTCGCGCATCCTGTTCAGCATGGGCCGCGACGGCATCCTGCCGCGCCGCGTGTTCGGCCGCCTTTCGCCGCGCTACCGCACGCCCACCCTGTCGATCCTGCTGGTGTCCCTGGTTTCGCTGCTGGCCATCGTCATCGACCTCACCACCCTGGCCTCGATGATCAGCTTCGGCGCCCTGGTGGCCTTCTCGGTGGTGAACCTGGCGGTGATCCGCAGCCACCTGCTGGACGGCCAGCCCCACGGCCTCGGCGACAGGCTGCGCTACGGGCTGATGCCGCTGATCGGCTTCGGCCTGATCGCCTGGCTGTGGACCAGCCTCTCGGCGCTGACCCTGGGCATCGGCCTGGCCTGGTTCGCCGCCGGCTTCATCTACCTGGCCTGGCACACCGGCGGCTTCAGGCGGCCGGCGCCCCAGGTGCAGTTCTCCGAACACTGATCGAACCGACCATTCACCCAGCCTCGCAAGGAGCCGGACATGCTGACCATCTACAGCGACGACCATCACCTGCACCACGGCAAGCACGAACTCATCGGCGGCCAGTTCACCCCCTGCTTCGAGAAGCCCAGCCGCGCCGACATGGTCCTGGACCGCGCCAAGGCCGTGCAGCTCGGCGCCATCCAGGCGCCGCACGACTTCGGCCTGGCGCCGATCCTGCGGGTACACAGTGAAGGCTTCGTACGCTTCCTGCAGAACGCCTGGGCCGACTGGCAGGCCAAGGGCCGCAGCCACGACATGCTGCCCATCGCCTGGCCGACCCGGCGCCTGCGCCAGGTGGAGCCCACCGACATCGACGGCCGCCTGGGCTACTACTCCTTCGACGCCGGCGCGCCCATCACCGCCGGCACCTGGCAGGCCATCACCAGTTCGGCCAACGTCGCCCTCAGCGGTCAGGCCGAACTGGCCAAGGGCGCGCGCGGGGTGTTCTCCCTGTGCCGCCCGCCGGGCCACCACGCCGCCGCCGACTACATGGGTGGCTACTGCTACCTGAACAACGCCGCCATCGCCGTGCAGGCCTTGCTGGACAAGGGCGCCAAGCGCGTGGCGGTGCTCGACGTCGACTACCACCACGGCAACGGCACCCAGGACATCTTCTACGACCGCGCCGACGTGCTGTTCACCTCGATCCACGGCGACCCGCGCTTCGAGTATCCCTACTTCCTCGGCTTCGCCGACGAGAAGGGCGAGGGCGCGGGCAGGGGCTTCAACTTCAACTACCCGCTGGCCGAGGGCAGCGACTGGGCGGTATGGAGCCACGCCCTGGCCGACGCCTGCCGACAGATCGCCGCCTTCGCCCCGGACGCGCTGGTGGTGTCCCTGGGCGTGGACACCTTCAAGGAAGACCCCATCTCGCAGTTCAAGCTCGACAGCCCGGACTACCTGCGCATGGGCGAGATCATCGGCCAGCTCGGCCTGCAGACCCTGTTCGTGATGGAGGGGGGTTATGCGGTGGAGGAGATCGGCATCAACGCGATCAATGTGCTGCAGGGGTTCGATGGCGTGGCGTGAGGGCGTCGCGGCTAAAGCCCCGGATGACCGCTTTCGTAGGATGGCGTAGAGCGAAGCGAAACCCATCATGCACAGGTGCGCCATCCTCTCTTTCGGAACAGCAAATCCCCCAACGAAAAACGGCCCCGTAATGGGGCCGTTTGGAGGACGGGGCTGGATCAGTTGACCCGCTCGACGAACTCGACGTCGATCTCGCGGCCCATCAGGTCGCGGTCCACTTCACCGGTGAGCTTGACCTGGGCCTTGTCGTCGATGGCGTGGGGCGGCCAGTCCTCGTCGTCGATCTCGACCTTGATGGTGCCGGTGGCGTCCTTGAATTCGTAGATATCGCCCTTGATGCGTTTGACGATCTGGCCCTGGAGCACCACGGCGGCGTCGTCGGCGGCTTCCATGGCGGCGGCCACGGTGGTGACCTGGGGCGTGGAGCCGGGGCCGGTGTAGCTGGAGGCCAGGGCGGCGGTGGAGAACAGCGGGGCGATGAGCAGGGCGAGGTACTTGGTGTTCATGGGGTTGATCCCGTTCGATGTGGTTGACGGGATCAGGCTATGGCGCGGCGCTGAAGCCAGGCTTAAAACAGCCTTAAGCGAAGCTGAATGCGTCAGCCGCGCTCGGCGGCATCGGCGCTGTCGGCCTTGCGGAACACGTAGAAGAGGTTGGGCTCGCTGACCATGTAGATGTCGCCGTGCTCGTCCATGGCCACGCCCTCGGCGCGGGGGATACGCCGTTCCAGGCCATTGAGGCCGCCCAGCAGGCTGATGAAGCTCACCGGCTCGCCGCTCTCGTCCAGCTCCAGCAGCAGGTTGGATTGCGCCGAGAGCACCAGCAGGTGGCCGGTGCGCGGGTCGACGCTGAGGGCCGAGAGGTTGCGCATGCCCAGGCCGTAGCCCGGCAAGGGGCGCAGGCTGCCTTCCAGGTGGCGGCTGCCATCGCTGTTCAGGCTGAACATCTCCGGGGTGCGTTCCTTGCCCAGCAGCAGGCGGCTTTGCGCCGGGTCCCAGGCGATGCCTTCGAAGCCCTTGTTGCCGGAATCCGGGAAGCCCAGGTCGAACTCGTCGCCCTGGGTCACGTCCAGCTCGCGGGTCAGCGGGTCGAGGCGGAAGATCGACAGGCTGCGGCGGCGCTCGTCGGTGACCGCGACATTGCCGTTCTCCAGCACCGCCACGCCTTCGGGGTTGGAGAAGCCCTTGAGCGGAATGCGCCGTAGCACGTCGCCTTCGCGGGTCAGTTCCACCAGCTGGGGTGCCTTGCCGGTGACGGTGAACAGGGTGCCGGTGACCGGGTTGTAGGCCAGGTCGGAGGTTTCGTCGTTCTCCAGGCCCGCCAGGGGCTTGCCCTGCAGCACCGCTTTGTAGCCCGGCAGCCAGATGCTGGCGGCGCGCTCGCCCTTGCTCAGGTTGCGTTCGCTGAGCCAGAGGGAGGCGCGATCGTCGAGGTGCAGATAGCGGATGGAGGCGACGCAGGCCGCGAACAGGACCAGAAGGGTGCAGGTGCGGAGGTTGGGGCGGGGAAAGGACATGGCCAGTGGCTACGGCTTCGGTTGGTGGCAGTCAGATCGCCTGCCACCCCCGAAGTTCCCTGGCGGACGTTAGATAACGCCGCTGTCGAACGAAGAGTGACCGACCAGTTCCAGTACCAGGGCATCGCCCTTGTTCAGCGGGCCGACGCCCACCGGGGTGCCGGTCAGCACCACGTCGCCCGGCTGCAGGCTGAAGTGCTGGCTGATGGCCTGGAGCAGCGGCAGCACGGGGTTGAGCATGTCGCTGCTGTTGCCGTCCTGGCGCACTTCGCCATTGATGGTCAGGCGGATGCCGATGTCGCTCAGCTCCTCGATGGCGTCGCCCGGCACGAAGGGGGCCAGTACGCAGGCGCCGTCGAAGGCCTTGGCGACTTCCCAGGGCCAGCCCTTCTCCTTGAGCTTGGCCTGCACGTCGCGCAGGGTCAGGTCCAGGGCCGGGGCGAAGCCGGAGATGGCGTCACGGGCCTCTTCCAGGCTGGGGTTGCGCGACAGCGGCTTGCCGATCAGCACGGCGATCTCCGCTTCGTAATGCACCACGCCACGGTCCTCGGGAATGGAGAAGCCGCCTTCGATGGGCACCACGCTGGAGGCCGGCTTGATGAACAGCAGCGGCTCGGTGGGCACCGGATTGTTCAGTTCCTTGGCGTGCTCGGCGTAGTTGCGGCCGATGCACACGACCTTGCCGAGGGGGAAATGGATGCGGGTGCCGTCGACGTACTGGTGCTGATAGCTCATTTACCGACTCCTTGAGAATGAGGACGCTGAGAGCGTCACGAGCGAAGGTCAGGCAAGGCGCAACGACCAACGGGAGTAACAGCCGGAGGCTGGCCCGAAGGGCGCACGCCAGTGCGTAAAACAGGTGAGGACGCGGAGTTTACGAGCCGTAAATGAGCATTACTCACTTCGTTCGCCCTCCGGGCCGCCCTTGCGGGCGTTCGGCAGAAGAGCATGCCGTCCGAACCTGTTTTCAACGCAGCATGGCCGAGCGCAGTAGCTCTCAGTTGAAAATCTTGCCGGGGTTCATGATCCCGTTAGGATCAAACACCGCCTTGATGGCCTTCATCACGGCGATCTCGGGCTCCGAGCGGCTGTAGGTGAGGTAGTCGCGCTTGGTCATGCCCACGCCGTGTTCGGCGGAGATCGAGCCGTTGTACTTCTGCACGGTCTCGAACACCCACTTGTTGACGGTCGCGCACTTGGCGAAGAACTCGTCCTTGGACAGGGCGTCCGGCTTGAGGATGTTCAGGTGCAGGTTGCCGTCGCCGATGTGGCCGAACCAGACCACTTCGAAGTCCGGGTAGTTGGCTTCGACGATGGTGTCGATGTCCTTGAGGAAGGCCGGCACCTTGGAAACGGTCACCGAGATGTCGTTCTTGTAGGGCGTCCAGTGGGAGATGGTCTCGGAGATGTACTCGCGCAGCTTCCATAGGTTCTGTAGCTGCTGCTCGCTCTGGCTCATCACGCCGTCCAGCACCCAGCCCTGCTCCACGCAGTGCTCGAAGGTGGCCAGGGCGTCGTTGGCCACTTCCTCGGTGGTGGCTTCGAACTCCAGCAGCGCATAGAAGGGGCATTCGGTCTCGAAGGCCGCCGGCACGTCGCCACGGGCCATGATCTTGGCCAGGGCCTTGTCGGAGAAGAATTCGAAGGCGGTGAGGTCCAGCTTGCTCTGGAAGGCGTGCAGCACCGGCATGATCGAATCGAAATCGGGGGTGCCGAGGACCATCGCGGTGAGGTTCTTCGGCGCGCGATCCAGGCGCATGGTGGCCTCGACCACGAAGCCCAGGGTGCCTTCAGCGCCGATGAACAGCTGGCGCAGGTCGTAGCCGGTGGCGTTCTTGATCAGGTCCTTGTTCAGCTCCAGCAGCTCGCCGGTGCCGGTGACGACCTTGAGGCCGGCGACCCAGTTACGGGTCATGCCGTAGCGAATGACCTTGATCCCGCCGGCATTGGTGCCGATGTTGCCGCCAAGTTGGCTGGAACCTGCAGAGGCGAAGTCCACCGGGTAGTACAGGCCCTTGTCCTCGGCGAAATTCTGCAGCTGCTCGGTGATCACACCCGGCTGGCACACGGCGGTGCGGTCGAATTCGTTGAATTCGAGAATCTGGTTCATGTAGTCGAAGGCCACGACCACCTCGCCATTGGCGGCGACGGCGGCAGCGGAAAGGCCGGTACGGCCGCCCGAGGGCACCAGGGCGACCTTGTGCTGGTTGGCCCAGCGGACGATGGCCTGCACCTGCTCGGTGGTCTTGGGGAAGACGATGGCGGTAGGCGCTGGCGCGAAGTGCTTGGTCCAGTCCTTGCCGTAGGCGTTCAGGGAATCAGCGTCGGTCAGCACCTTGCCAGGCTCAACCAGGGTCTTCAGCTCTTCGATCAGGGCAACATTGGTCATCAAGGGAACTCTCGAATCATTCATGGTCGCCCTGAGAACGTTTCAGGTCGCAACCGAGCAAGGAAAAAGGAGAACATGCTAGCATACGCACCCCGTGAATCATGCCTTACAGGCGTTTTGCGGGGTAGCTGCAGCACAGCCTTCTGAACTTTTCTACCGGGACAAATAGGTACGCAGATGAGCAAGACCTCCCTCGACAAGAGCAAGATCAAGTTCCTTCTCCTCGAAGGCGTCCACCAGAACGCCGTGGACACCCTGAAGGCCGCCGGCTACAGCAACATCGAGTACCTCAAGGGCGCGCTCTCGGACGACGAACTGAAGGAAAAGATCGCTGATGCCCATTTCATCGGCATCCGCTCCCGCACCCAGCTGACCGAGGAAGTGTTCGACTGCGCCAAGAAGCTCATCGCCGTGGGCTGCTTCTGCATCGGTACCAACCAGGTCGACCTGAACGCCGCCCGCGAACGCGGTATCGCCGTGTTCAACGCGCCCTATTCCAACACCCGCTCGGTGGCCGAGCTGGTTCTGGCCGAAGCCATCCTGCTGCTGCGCGGCATCCCGGAGAAGAACGCCTCCTGCCACCGTGGTGGCTGGATCAAGTCGGCGGCCAACTCCTTCGAGATCCGTGGCAAGAAGCTCGGCATCGTCGGCTACGGCTCCATCGGCACCCAGCTCTCGGTACTGGCCGAGGCCCTGGGCATGCAGGTGTTCTTCTACGACACCCTGACCAAGCTGCCGCTGGGCAACGCCACCCAGATCGGTAACCTGCACGAGCTGCTGGGCATGTCCGACATCGTCTCCCTGCACGTTCCCGAGCTGCCCTCCACCCAGTGGATGATCGGCGAGAAGGAAATCCGCGCCATCAAGAAGGGCGGCATCCTGATCAACGCCGCGCGCGGCACCGTGGTCGAACTGGACCACCTGGCCGCCGCCATCAAGGACGAGCACCTGATCGGCGCCGCCATCGACGTGTTCCCGGTCGAGCCGAAGTCCAACGACGAAGAGTTCGAAAGCCCGCTGCGTGGCCTGGATCGCGTGATCCTGACCCCGCACATCGGTGGTTCCACCGCCGAGGCCCAGGCCAACATCGGCCTGGAAGTGGCCGAGAAGCTGGTCAAGTACAGCGACAACGGCACCTCCGTGTCCTCGGTCAACTTCCCCGAAGTGGCCCTGCCGTCGCACCCCGGCAAGCACCGCCTGCTGCACATCCACGCCAACGTTCCCGGCGTGATGAGCGAAATCAACAAGGTGTTCGCCGACAATGGCATCAACATCTCCGGCCAGTACCTGCAGACCAATGCCAAGGTCGGCTACGTGGTGATCGACGTCGACGCCGAGTACTCGGACCTGGCGCTGGAGAAGCTGCAGCACGTGAACGGCACCATTCGCAGCCGCGTCCTCTTCTAACCCAGGGCTGCTGCGCGTCGGCGATACGGCGTTGGGAACGGCCTCGAAGTGCTCATTCACAGATGTGAACTCCGCGCTTCTCGGCC